>JBMYYR010000001.1:0-92216 GCA_049609625.1 Flavobacteriales bacterium
GTTAGAAGAAGACCTTATTCTGTGGTGCTTTTAGATGAAATTGAAAAAGCACACCCAGATACATTCAACATTTTGTTACAAGTGTTAGATGAAGGTAGATTGACTGATAATAAAGGACGTGTTGCAGATTTTAAAAACACCATAATTATTATGACTTCTAACATGGGAAGCCACATAATTCAGGAGAAATTTGCAGACCCAAATGCTGATTTAGATGCAGTAACAGAACTAGCAAAAATTGAAGTTTTAGGTTTGTTAAAACAATCTGTAAGACCAGAATTTTTAAATAGAATTGACGATGTAATTATGTTTACGCCTTTAAATGAAGCAAATATATTTGAAATTGTAAAATTACAAATAGACCATTTAAAGAAAATGATTGGCAAACAAGAAATTACCTTAGATGCTACGGATGAAGCTATTAGGTATTTGGCAAAAAAAGGATATCAGCCAGAATTTGGTGCAAGGCCTGTAAAAAGAGTCATTCAAAAAGAGGTTTTAAACCAGCTTTCTAAAGAAATTTTATCTGGTAAAATAACTACAGATAGTATTATTCTTTTAGATGCTTTTGATAATAAATTGGTATTTAGAAACCAAAGTGATTTGGTAGAGGTTTAGGTCAATGGTTAATCGGATGGATATCAAAACCTAGGTAAAAACACCAAGCCCAAAATAGCCTCAAAACCTTTCAGATGATTGCCGACAAACACAAAGCTACCTTCGGGTGTTTTACTGATGATGCGGTTGTGGATGTACGTTCGCATCAGTTTGTCGTTGTCCAAAAAACATCGTATAAATTGCTTAATATCAACCTCTTCAAGTTCTGATGTTGTGGCAATCAGGGCTTCATTATACAAACAAGAGCAAAGCGAAAAATAAATATTTTCCACTTTGCTCTTGCTTTCAAATATGGCCTGAAGCGTTCTGGCTCGTTCTTGGCCTTTTTTGTTGTCAAATTGTTTGAGTTCCATATCGTCTTTTGTTTGTGTTTACAAAAGTCGATGATGTGATTGACAATTTGTGTCAGTTTACTTTTTTGCCTTTTCTTGCTCTTTCATCATCTCCTCCATTCGGCGTTGAAATCTGTTCATTGCGCCTTTTTTTGGTTTTGATTTATTAGCTTCTATTTTGGCTAAGATTTTCTCGTCATTCGTTGTTTTTCTAATCCAAAGTTGCTGTGCAAAGGTCATCATATTGGCGATAAAATAGTAGTAACTAAGTGCCGCCGCATAAGAGTTCATCACACCCAAAAAGATAACTGGCATAAAATACATCATGTATTTCATCTGATCTGCCATCGGATTTCCACTTGAGGCTGCATTGTTGTTGTTATTAAAAATCATCTGAAGAAAAGACGAAAGTGCCATCAACAAAGCAAATAAGCTGATGTGAGCGCCATAAAGTGGAATATGGAAGCCTAAATCCATCACATTATCAAAGGTAGACAGGTCATCTGCCCATAAAAAAGATTCTTGTCTTAGCTCGATAGAAGCTGGGAAAAAGCGGAATAAGGCAAACAGAATCGGCATTTGCAAAAGCATTGGCAAACAACCACTTAGCGGACTAACGCCTGCCTGACTGTAAAGCTTCATTTGAGCTTGTTGTTGCTCGGCTGGGTCGCTATGTTTTTCTTTGATTTTATCAAGTTCTGGTTTCAAGACTCGCATGGCAGCCATGGAAGTATATGACTTTTTGGTTAGCGGAAAAAGTGCAATTTTGATAACCAAAGCCATGATCAAAATAATGAGTCCGTAGCCTAAGTTGAAGCCTTCCAAAAAGTGAAACATTTCGATAACCACAAAGCGATTTATCCAACCAAAAATTCCCCAACCTAATGGTATAAGATACTGAAAATCTTCGCCGTATGTTTTTAGCGTTTTAAAGTGATTGGGTACAAAATAGAGGTGAAGATCTAAGTCTATTTCATCTTTTAGTTTTATGGTTGTTTCGGCATATAGTGCCTTAACATCAGTTTCGTTTTTTTCATTTTGAAGAACGGTTTTCATTTCCATTTCCGGAAACGATTGATCAGAACGAAGTATTGTAGAGAAAAATTGATCTTTAAAAGCAACCCATTTCACACTCTGAATCGTTTCTTGATCTTCGCTAGTTTCGCTCAAATAATCAACCTCTTCGCTGTCGCGATAGAACACAGTGGTTAAGTTTCTTTCGTTTTCGATGTTCTTTTCATGCCTCGGCACCATGATTTGCATGGCCAATTTCAGCTTAGGATCTAGGCCCAATTGATCTTCCATGTTGATGGATTTCACATCAAAACCAACATGGTAATCGTCTTCATTCAGGGTGTAAATAAAGTGCAATTCGCCGCCCAATTCATCTTTGTGGGTAAAGGTCAGTTTCTGATTATCGCCTTCGGTTACTAGGTCATAATCAAACATTAATCGATTGGTATGCACCTTTTTACCTTGTTTGGCAAAGACCAAATCGAAGTCCGATTTTTCGCCATCCATCAAGTCCAATGGTTGTTTGTCGTAGGTTTGATATTCTTTCAGAATAGCCGATTTCACTTGTCCACCCAAGGTTTCAAATTCTAATGTCAACTTATTGTTTTCAATCAGAATGGTTTCGTTTGTTTGGGCAACAACTGGCGCTGATGAATCTCCAACAGTCGAAAACGAAGGCACAACAGGTAGTTCTTCTTTTTGCACCTCATGTTTGTCCTGTTCCGTGCTTTGCTCAGTGTTTGGACTGTCTTCTTTTGGTTTTTCCTCAGGCATATTGGTCATCGTCCATGCGAAAATCAAACCGATCAAAACCATTGCAATCAGGGTCTTTTTGTCGCCGCCTTTGTTTTGTTGTGTATCTAACATTCTTTAGTTTTTATGTTTTAGAGCCGCTTTTACAAAATCTACAAATAAAGGATGTGGATTTTCGACTGTACTTTTATATTCTGGATGATATTGCACACCAACAAACCACGGATGTGTCGGAATTTCAACAATTTCGACTAAACCACGTTCCGGATTTATTCCTGTAGCTTTCATACCATTTGATTCGAAATCGGCTTTAAAAGCAGTATTAAATTCAAATCTATGTCTATGACGTTCAGATATTTGCGTTTTTTTATAAGCTTCAAATACATTTGATGATTCCGAAAGCTCGCAAGGGCAAGCTCCCAAACGCATCGTACCACCTTTGTCCGAAACATGCTTCTGATCTTCCATCAAGGTAATAACAGGGTGTGTTGTTTTTTCATCCACTTCGCTGGTATGGGCATCTTTCCAATCTAAAACGTTTCTTGCATATTCGATAACGGCCATTTGCATCCCCAAACAAATTCCAAAAAATGGAATATTAGCTTCTCGTGCATACCTTACAGCATCTATTTTTCCGTCTGTTCCTCGCTCGCCAAATCCCGGAGCAACCAAAATTCCATTCGTTCCTTTCAGTAAGTCTTCGGCATTTTTTCCATCCAATAATTCAGAGTGTAACCAATTGACATTCACTTTCGTTTCGTGAACAGTACTGGCATGAATCAAAGCTTCAGAAATCGATTTATAAGCATCTTGAAGTTCAACATATTTTCCAACAATCGTAATATTCACTTCCGATTTTGGTTGATGCAAACGCTCCAAAAATTGATTCCATTTATTGAGATCAGCTGGCGCACCTTTTGGAAGATTAAGTTTTTCGAGTACCACTTCGTCCAAACGTTCTTTTTTCATCAAACTTGGTACTTCATAAATAGATTTTGCATCTATCGACTCAATAACCTGCTCTTTTTTGACATTACAAAACAAGGCCAATTTTTTTCTAAGCTCATCGCCCAAAGGGTGTTCTGTTCTGCAAACCAAAATATCGGGCTGAACTCCACTTTGTTGCAACATTTTAACTGAATGCTGTGTCGGTTTGGTTTTCAATTCGCCAGCCGCTGCCAAATAAGGCACTAAAGTCAGATGAATAGCAATACAATCGCCTTCTTTTTCCCACATCATTTGCCGCATCGATTCAATATAAGGTAAAGATTCGATGTCGCCAACGGTGCCGCCAATTTCGGAAATGACAATATCATAATCGCCTGAATTTCCCAAAACCTGAACATAATCCTTTATCGCATTTGTAATATGTGGGATAATCTGAACGGTTTTACCTAAAAACTTTCCTTGGCGTTCTTTTTCGATAACCGATGAATAGATTTTTCCTGTCGTTACGTTGTTCGATTGTGAGGTCGGCACGTTTAAAAAACGTTCGTAATGTCCTAAATCTAAGTCGGTTTCGGCGCCATCTTCGGTTACATAACACTCGCCATGTTCATAGGGATTCAAGGTGCCTGGATCTACATTTAAGTAGGGGTCTAGTTTTTGAATCGTGGTGGAATAGCCTCTACTTTGGAGTAATTTTGCCAAAGAAGCGGCAATAATGCCTTTGCCGAGCGACGAACTTACGCCTCCGGTTACGAATATATACTTAGTGTTTGCCATGGAACTGTGTCTTTATAAAACCTTGCAAAATTAAACTAAAATTAAAAAGCAAGCCGCGCTTGCCAAACTAAATCAAAAAAACGTCTACTCAATAGGTCAGTAGACGTTTTTTGTTTTGGATTTTAAGCCTTGCCGTGGCATTGCTTATATTTTTTTCCCGAACCACATGGACATGGCTCATTTCGACCAACTTTTGTGCTTTTAGCTTGCTTTGCAGGCTCTTCTCCACTTTTGTTTGTGGACAAAGCACGTGGATCTGGTTGCTGATTTAGGTTTTGTTGAGCTGATGACGAACTTGTCCAGCCTGAATTTGAAACTTGCTTAGCGTTTTGCTGTTGCTGATGTTTCAGTCTATCTTCTTCAGAAACTTCGGGCAAATCTGCTTTCGACAAGAAGGAAACAATGTCTTTGTTTACTTTCGCCAGCATGGCTGTAAACAAGTTAAAGGATTCCATTTTGTAGATCAATAGTGGATCTTTTTGTTCGTAAACCGCATTTTGAACCGAAGATTTAAGCGAGTCCATTTCTCGTAAATGCTCTTTCCACGCTTCATCAATAATGGCCAAAGAAATTGCTTTTTCTAAGCTCAGTGTGATTTCTTTTCCTTTGGAAGCTTTTGCTTCTTTTAGATTTACGGGCAGTTGCAGTGCTTTTACACCATCTGTAAAGGGCACCATCATGTTTTCAAACGTGGTTTCATTTTCGGAAATAACACGCTCAATAACAGGTAATACTCGCTGGCTAACTCGTTCGGCTTTGGCAGTATATTGCTCGCTCACGTAGTCATACAATCTTGAAACTAATTCCTGATCCTTACCTTCGTTAAATTCATCTTCACTAAACGGAGAATTGATTGCAAAAAAGCGGACTAATTCAAGTTTGAAGCCTTCAAAATCTTGACTTGGTTTATAGGTTGAGATAATAAGTGCCGCCGTGTCATAAAACGTATTCGCAATATCTACAGAAAGACGTTCGCCAAACAAGGCATGACGACGACGTTTGTAGATCACTTCTCGTTGTGAGTTAATGGCATCATCGTATTCTAAAAGTCGTTTTCTGACTCCAAAATTATTCTCTTCTACTTTCTTTTGTGCTTTTTCTATCGACTTGGTAATCATAGAATGTTGAATGACTTCGCCTTCTTCCATTTTCATTCTATCCATCATCTTGGCAATACGTTCCGAACCAAACAAACGCATTAATTTGTCCTCTAAAGAAACAAAAAACTGCGAAGAACCTGGATCTCCTTGACGACCAGATCGACCACGAAGCTGACGGTCAACACGACGAGAATCATGGCGTTCTGTTCCAATAATGGCTAAACCTCCAGCTTGTTTAACTTCATCAGTCAATTTAATATCCGTTCCACGACCTGCCATATTGGTTGCAATAGTTACCGCCGAAGCAATACCTGCATTAGCAACAATTTCGGCTTCTCTACCGTGGTATTTTGCATTCAAGACATTATGTTTGATGCCTTTCATCTTTAAAAATCGAGATAATAATTCCGAAATATCAACAGAGGTTGTTCCCACCAAAACAGGGCGACCTGCTTTGGTTAAAACCTCAATTTCTTCAACAACCGCATTATATTTTTCGCGGTTGGTTCTATACACTTTATCCTCTTCATCTTTTCGTTGAATAGGGCGATTGGTTGGAATAATAACCACGTCAAGTTTATAGATATCCCAAAGTTCTTTAGCTTCCGTTTCTGCCGTTCCCGTCATTCCCGTTAGCTTGTTATACATTCTAAAGTAGTTTTGAAGCGTTACGGTAGCAAAGGTTTGAGTGGCCGCTTCGATATTCACATTTTCTTTAGCTTCAATGGCTTGATGTAGTCCGTCGGAATAGCGTCTGCCTTCCATAATACGACCTGTTTGCTCATCGACAATCTTAACTTTATTGTCCATTACCACATATTCTACGTCTTTTTCGAACAAAGCATAGGCTCTCAACAATTGATTCATGGAATGAATACGCTCGCTTTTTATCGAGTATTCTCTCAATAACTCATCTTTAGCTTTTAGCGATTCGTCGTCGTCTTTACCGTCATATTTATTGAGCTCTGTACTCAAATCTGGAAGAACAAAAAACTGAGTATCATTCACTCGGCTACTCAACAAATCGATACCTTTATCGGTCAATTCAATTTGATTATTTTTTTCTTCGATGGTGAAATAAAGCTCGTCATCAATCTTATGCATTTCCTTATTTTGGTCTTGCATATAGAAATTTTCCGTTTTTTGGAGCACTGTTTTTACACCGTCTTCACTCAAATATTTAATCAAAGCTTTGTGGCGAGGCAAACCTCTAAAGGCTCTTAATAGTTTTTCGGAACCGCCGTTGGTTTTATCGTTTTCGGCAATTAATTTTTTAGCATCAGAAAGTTCTGAGGTTACGAGCTTTCGCTGAGCCGAAACTAAAACATCGACATGAGCTTTGAGACTGTCAAATTGCTGATCTCCACCACCTTGAACAGGCCCAGAAATAATTAATGGCGTTCGGGCATCATCAATCAAAACCGAATCTACCTCATCGACAATAGCAAAATTGTGCTTGCGCTGAACCAAATCTTCTGGTCGTCTCGCCATATTGTCTCTCAGATAATCGAAACCAAATTCGTTGTTTGTTCCGTAAGTGATGTCCGCCAAATAAGCTGCTTTTCGCTCTGGGCTATTCGGTTGATGTAAATCGATACAATCTACGGTCAAACCATGAAATTGGAAAATAGGTGCCATCCAATCACAGTCACGCTGAGCAAGATAGTTGTTTACGGTAACCAAGTGAACCCCTTTTCCTGTCAAGGCATTGAGGTAAACGGGCAAGGTAGCCACCAAAGTTTTACCTTCTCCAGTTTGCATTTCGGCAACTTTTCCTTCGTGCAATACTTTTCCTCCAATCAGCTGAACATCAAAATGAACCATATTCCATTTGATTTCGTTTCCACCAGCTTCCCAACTTGTATTCCAAAACGCTAAATCGCCTTCAATGTTCACATAATCGTGTTCGAGCGCCAAATCTTCATCCAAAGTTTCTTTTTGAAGCTCAACACGGTCGTTTTCGGCAAAACGACGTGCCGTTTCTTTGACAACCGCAAAAGCTTCTGGTAAGATTTCTTCCAACACCGCTTCCGACTTTTCGTAAACTTGCTCTTCTAACGTATCAATTTCTTTGTAAAGAACTTCTTTTTTGTCAACGTCTTCGCTTTGATCAACTTCGGCTTTTAGCTCAGTAATTTTTTGTTCTAAATCGGTTGTTGCGTCCTGTATTTTAGCTCTAAATTCGTAACTTTTTGCTCTTAGTTCATTATTGCTAATATTCTGAATTTTAGCGTATTCAGCATTAGTTTTTTCAACAATGGGTTGTATAGTTTTGATGTCTCTATCGGTTTTTGAACCGAACAATTGCGAGACTAAGTTTTTTAACACACTCATGAGGTATTCTTAATGATTTTTCAAGCTAACAAAATTACATCTTTTGTCTCTTCTTAGCCGTATTCTTTCTAAATATTTTAAGCTCTAATAAATTGATTCATGTTGGAGAAACGATAAACCAAATAGTTTGCTATTTTGTACGTTGTGCTCTAGCTAGATGCGGGGCGTTTGTAATCCGTTTTTCTAGTTTTTAAAAACAAACAAACCCAATTAGTTTTCTAATTGGGTTTGTAATAATCAAGAGGCTTAGTATTCCTCTTCGTTCCATAAAAAATCCTCTTCTGTGGGATAGTCGGGCCAGATTTCTTCAATAGATTCGTAGGTTTCGCCTTCGTCTTCCATTGCTTGTAGATTTTCTACAACCTCTAAAGGTGCGCCAGTTCTTATGGCGTAATCTATCAATTCATCCTTTGTTGCTGGCCAAGGTGCATCACTCAAATTTGATGCGAGTTCTAAGGTCCAATACATAATGTTTGTGTTCTCAATTTTTTGCAAATATAACCGAAAAACAGAATTTCGCAAGGTTTAATCTTTTTTTAAACAAAATTTTAAGCCTTCTGTTTTTTTATTTTTTTCATCAAAAAGTATACCAGTTAGGAATTTTGTTCAAGTTGCTGACAATCATTTTGTTATGTGTTCGTTTTTAAACTCAAATTTGCCTTAATATGGATACCAGCCTTTCCACATCAGTTTCAGGCGCTCCAACCACGGGCGTTCTCGGGGATTATCGCCTGGTTGATAGAAGATTTTTTTAGAAAACGCTTCGGGCATAAATTCTTGTTGCACAAATTGATTCGGATAATTATGACTATATTTATAGTCTTTTCCGTAGTTTAAGGTCTTCATCAATTGGCTTGGAGCATTCCTGAGGGATAAAGGTACTGGCAAACTTCCAGAATTTCTAATTTCTCTTAAAGCTTGATTGATAGCTATATAGGACGCATTGCTTTTTTCTGAATTTGCCAAATACACCACACATTGTGATAGTATAATCCGTCCTTCGGGCATGCCAATGGTTTGGATAGACGAAAAACAAGCATTTGCCATAATAAGAGCTGTTGGGTTGGCATTCCCGATGTCTTCCGAGGCTGAAATAATGAGTCTTCTGGCAATAAATTTCGGATCTTCTCCTCCGTCAATCATTCTTGCTAGCCAATAGACTGCTGCATTTGGGTCAGATCCTCTTATTGATTTTATCAGCGCCGACACAATGTCATAATGCATCTCACCATTCTTATCGTATTGATTAGGTTGGTGTTTCAAGATTTCTCGACAAAATTCATCAGTAATTTGAACACCAGATTCTATATCGGCATGACCAAGAACATACTCGAGGGCATTGAGTAGGCGTCGGGCATCTCCGCCCGAAAACTGAAGTAGAACGGCCGTTTCTTTGAGTTCGATATTGAATTGCTTAAGATAGTCATCTTCAGTCAAAGCCCGATGTAAAAGCGACTCTAGATCTGTTTTGTCATGTGCTTGTAAAACAAAGACTTGACATCTGGAAAGTAGGGCAGAAATCACTTCAAAAGAAGGGTTTTCGGTGGTTGCGCCAATCAAAATGAGCGTTCCTTTTTCAACGGCATTCAAAAGGGCATCTTGTTGCGATTTTGAGAATCGATGAATTTCGTCGATAAACAACAAGGGTGTTTTGGTCTGAAACATGCGGTTGTCTTCCGCTTTTTTAATTGCTGCCCGAACGTCTTTCACTCCTGATTGAACGGCACTTAGTACTTCATAAGACCTGCCCGAATGCTTTGCAATAAGCTGAGCTAAGGTTGTTTTTCCTACGCCTGGTGGCCCCCAAAAAATCATCGAAGGTAGAAATGTGCTTTCCAACAAAGGTTTCAAGCTTCCCTTT
This sequence comes from Flavobacteriales bacterium, assembly GCA_049609625.1. Taxonomy (GTDB): domain Bacteria; phylum Bacteroidota; class Bacteroidia; order Flavobacteriales; family CAJXXR01; genus JBMYYR01. The sequence continues at coordinate 9,738 of JBMYYR010000001.1, forward strand.
TCGCCCATCAAGTGCGCTTGCCCGATAAAAGCATCTAAAGTTTGTGGGCGCAAACGTTCGGCTAAAGGTATTTCGGTTTTGTTTTTTATCATTTGCTAAATTGAAGAAATTTACGCTTTAAAATTACATAAAAAAAGAGCGTAGATGAGTTAATATCTACGCTCTTTTTTAAGATTGATCTGTTTTAAGACCTGTGTTTAGTTTCCGTATTTTTCTTTCAAAGCTTTCATTTCTTCTACTCGTTCTAGCTGATAATAAATGGTTCGAAGACCTGTGTAAATAGGCGAATTATCTGGTTGTAATTCAAGTATTTTTACCATAAACGGAATGGTTTTTTCATAAATTGCATTTCGTTCGGCACTTAGCTTATCTTCTTTAATACGATCGGCTTTAGAAAGTCCTAAATCATTGATTTTATCACCAATAGCATTAGCTTCTTCGGTGTAAATATTGCTTAGGTTGATGTATGGATCGACGTAGGTTTCATCCAAAGCGATGGCTTGCTCATACGAAGCAATGGCGGCGGCTTTATCAAAGCTCGAAACGGCATAACCTTTCATAAAATATAAGGTGGCGTTTTCTGGATCTTTGGCAATAGCTGCGTCTAGCGACGTGGATAGCTTATCCATTTCATTGGCTTCAATATAGTAGTTTACTTCTTCTAAAATAAGGTTTGGACAGTCGCCACAAATTTCTTTAGCTTTCTCTAAATCAGTAAGAAACGCATCGTTGTTGCCCATTTTAGTGTGGATTCTCAAACGCTCGATATGCATGGTTTCGTCTTGTGGCTTGAGTTCCAGATAGCGGTTCAGGTAGGGTAGGGCGGCTTCAGTTTCTTCTGCCTGAATCGAAATTATTGACGCATTTTTATACGTCGACGTATCGACCATGCCAATACTACTTGCAACGGCTAATGAACCATCAAACAAACTTAGGGCTTCTTTAATTTCTCCAGCTTCGTGTTTTTTTATGGCTTCGTTGGCATAAAACACACGAATATTTGTTAGATATACTTTTGATTTAGCTTGGTTTGGAGATTTTACAATGTTAATGTCGTTTTCAAAAGCTTCTTTTGCCGAAGGTAGAAAGTCCATGCCATTATTGGTTTTTTTGGCATTTGTTTGTTTGTAAAGTTCAAAGTAAATTCGCCCTCTATTGAACCAAAACTTAGACAAATCTTTAGCTTTTGTCAAGTTTCCACCAGTTTTTACTTTCTCATAGGCTTTGTCGATAGCTTCTTTGGCTCCGTCATAATCTTTTTGTCTAAGCTCAAGAATAGCTTCGGTTAGATGCATTTTTTGTGCAAAACTTGGGAGAGTCGCACAACTTAGCATAGCTAAAATAATAGTGTGTTTAATCTTCATTGTTTTCTGTGTTTGTGTCGTTATTCACGTCGTTGTTCGTGTCGTTATCTAATGTTTCGTTTTGGTTGTCTTCAGTCAAAAATTCTGAATTTTCAGTAGCTTCCGTTTCTAATTCTTCAGCATTTTCATCTTTTTCTATTTTGGCAACAGCTGCTATTTCGTCATTCTTTCGTAAAGAAATCAAACGAACGCCCGAGGCTGCTCTTCCCATCACTCTAATGTCTTCCATTCCCATTCTAATCATCAGACCAGATTTGTTGATAATCATCATATCATCTGTGTCTTTCACGTTTTTAATGGCAATCAAAGATCCTGTTTTTTCATTAATTGTAATGGTTTTTACACCTTTTCCTCCTCGGTTTGTTACGCGATAATCTTCAACCAAAGAGCGTTTGCCGTAGCCTTTTTCCGAGACCACCAAAACACTTGTCAAAGGGTCTTCTACACAAACCATACCAACAATATGTTCGCCTTCGCCCAAAGTCATTCCGCGCACTCCTTTTGAGGTTCGCCCAACTGATCTTACTTTGGTTTCATTAAATCGGATAGCCTTTCCAGTATTGAGCGCTAGCATAATTTCGTGCTCGCCACTGGTTAGTTTGGCTTCCAAAAGCTGATCACCTTCATTGATTACAATCGCATTGATTCCGTTAACTCTTGGTCGAGAATAGGCTTCGAGTAGAGTTTTCTTAACCAATCCTTTTTTGGTAGCCATCACCAAATAATGCGAGTTGATATAGTCTTCATCTTTTAGATTTCCGGTATTCAAGTACGCCATCACTTTGTCGTCTTTCGGAATACTGATGAGGTTTTGAATGGCTCGTCCTTTCGCCGTTCTCGATCCTTCTGGAATTTCGAAAACCCGCAACCAAAAACAACGTCCTTGCTCAGTAAGGAAAAGCATATAATCGTGATTCTTAGCCGTAAAAACGTCTTCTATAAAGTCTTTGTCTCTAGTCGAAGCGGCTTTTTGACCTACGCCACCGCGGTGTTGAGATTTGTATTCGATGAGTGGTGTACGTTTGATATAACCTGCATGAGAGGTCGTTACGACCACTTCTTCGTTCGGAATCATATCTTCCATAGAAAATTCGCCACCAACGTAGTTGATTTCCGTTCGGCGATCGTCTCCATATTTTTCAATAATTTCTATGGTTTCGGCTTTGATGATGCCCATTCTTCGAGATTCATTATTCAAAATGTCTTTTAAATCATCAATTAAAACCATCAATTCTTGGTGTTCTTCTCGGATTTTGTCCGACTCTAAACCTGTCAGTTTTTGAAGTCTTAAATCGAGAATAGCACGCGCCTGAATTTCGGTTAAAGCAAAACGTTCTATTAAACCATTTCGGGCAATTTCTGGAGATTTCGAAGCTCTAATAAGTTTAATAACTTCATCCAAATTGTCTAAAGCAATCAATAAACCTTCAAGAATATGCGCTCGTTTTTCGGCTTGTTCAAGCTCGTATTGTGTTCGTCTCACCACCACATCATGTCGGTGTTCGATGAAACATTCTAACATTTGTTTTAGGTTCAGAAGCATCGGACGCCCTTTTACTAAAGCAATGTTGTTTACACTAAAGCTCGATTGAAGTTGAGTGTATTTATAGAGCTGATTTAGAACAACATGAGGTATGGCGTCTCGTTTAAGTTTATAAACAATTCGCATTCCTTTTCTATCCGATTCGTCATTCAAATCGGCAATACCTTCAATTTTTCCATCATTAACCAAGTCCGCCGTTTTCTTAATCATTTCGGCTTTGTTGACCATGTATGGAATTTCGTCTACAATAATGTATTCTCTGTCTTTGATTTCTTCAACACGAGCTTTGGCTCTCAAAACCACACGTCCTTTACCAGTATGAAAAGCGTCTTTTACACCTTCGTAACCATAAATTAATCCGCCTGTTGGGAAATCGGGCGCTTTTACAAAGGCCATTAGTGAATCGATATCCAAACTTGGGTCATCAATCAAGCCCACAATGGCATTACAAACTTCGGTTAAATTGTGTGGTGGCATATTGGTAGCCATTCCAACCGCAATTCCCGAAGCACCATTAACAAGTAGGCCAGGCACGCGCGTAGGTAGTACTTTTGGTTCTTTTAAGGTGTCATCAAAGTTCAGTTGGGTATCTACGGTGTTTTTTTCGATGTCGCTAAGCATCTCTTCTGAGATTTTTCTCAGTCGTGCTTCTGTATATCGCATCGCAGCTGGACTATCGCCATCTACCGAACCAAAGTTACCTTGTCCGTCGACCAACATATAGCGCAAAGACCAATGCTGTGCCATCCGAACCATAGAATCATATACGGACGTATCGCCGTGTGGATGGTACTTACCAAGGACTTCACCGACAATTCTTGCCGATTTTTTATAAGCTCGGCTAGAGGTTACTCCAAGTTCGTACATTCCAAAAAGGACACGTCTGTGCACTGGCTTTAGACCGTCTCGAACATCTGGTAAGGCACGCGAAACAATAACCGACATCGAATAATCGATGTAGGCCGATCGCATTTCGTCCTCAATATTTATCTGTATTATTTTTTCTCCTTCAGTCATACGTTTTTTGTTCTATTTTTTTCAACGTACGAATATACTTTTTTATTCAAAAATAGAGAAGTCTTTTGGGGCTAAATTATCTTTTATTTTCTCAAATCCGAAAAATCTATAAAACCTAATTTGAGCCATTGATATTATCAGAATTTGTACTGAATTTTGACGCATGATTAGTGTTTAAAACGGGTAGTTGTTTTAGCTTAGATAGACTGATTAATCTATAAGGAATCAGGATTCAGATCCGTAGTGTCTATTTGACTTTTCTTTCAAAAAAATCTATAGGTCATTAATTTGAAGATCATTACTCAATGTCTGACGAGTCATAAGTAATTGATTATTAGTACAATTAACTTTTAGTTTAACCAAAAAAAGGAGCTAAACCAGCTCCTTTTTATCATATCGTCATCAAAAAAAATCAATTACTAACCAAAGTCCCAATAGCTTCTCCAGCTAATAATTTCTTAAGATTCCCTTTGGTGTTGATATCAAAGACAATGATGGGAATATTGTTGTCTTTGCAGAGTGCAAAAGCCGTTAAGTCCATGATGTGAAGGTTCTTTTCAAAAGCTTCATCCAAACTTAAACGATCATATTTTACAGCATTTGGATCTTTTTCTGGATCAGCAGAATAGACACCATCCACTCGAGTTCCTTTTAGAATAATATCAGCTTCAATTTCGGAAGCTCTAAGTGCTGCTGCCGAATCAGTCGTGAAAAACGGATTTCCAGTTCCTCCAGCAAAAATAACCACTCTGTTTTTTTCTAAATGTCGGATGGCTCTTCGGCGAATAAAAGGTTCTGACACTTGATGGATGTCAATAGAAGACATCACGCGAGACTCTACGCCATTGGCTTCCAAAGCACTTTGCAAAGCCAAAGCATTAATTACCGTTGCCAACATACCCATATTGTCGCCTTGTACACGTCCAATATCGGAGCCAATCGTGTTTAAACCACGGAAAATATTACCTCCACCAATAACAACCGAAACTTGCGCACCCATGTCTACTGCCGATTTCACATCTAAAGCATAATGTGTTAGCATTTTGGGTTCGATACCGTAACCGTTTTCTCCCATCAACGATTCGCCACTCAGTTTGATTAATATTCTTTTGTATTGCATGATTTTGGTTTTTTGGCAAAAAAAAAGAGAAAACTAAATTTTCTCTTTTTTTTTAAATGATTATGATAAACTACAACGCTTAAAGGCTGTTACTTTCAAATCTTTATCTCCTGTTTGAACGTATTTTTCAACAGTCATTTTAGAGTCTTTAATGAAGGATTGTGAAACAAGTGTATTCTCTTTAAAGAACTTGTTCAAACGTCCCATTGCAATTTTATCTAACATCGCTTCTGGTTTCCCTTCTTGGCGAGCTAAATCTTTTCCAACTTCTAATTCTCTGTCAATAGTCGATTGTTCAACAGCGTCTTTGTCTAAAGCAATTGGGTTCATTGCAGCAGCTTGCATCGCTACATCTTTTGCAATTTCTTCCGCTTTATCAACGTTTTTGTTGAGTGCCACGATAGTTGCCAAACGGTTACCAGCGTGTACATAAGAACCAACGAAATCAGAATCAAGACGCTCGAAGAATTTTACTTCAAGTTTCTCTCCGATAACACCAGTTTGTTCAACCAATTTATCAGCTAAAGGCATTCCACCCATATCAAGAGCCATTAATTCTTCAGCTGTTTTTGGGCTGTTGTCTATGGCTAAGTTAAGTATTTGTGTTGTTAGGTCAACAAAGGTATCATTTTTAGCTACGAAATCAGTTTCGCAGTTCAATGACACAATATAACCAACAGTTGCATCTTGGTTTACACCAGCTAAAACAGCACCTTCAACAGCATCACGATCAGCACGCTTTGCAGCTACTTTTTGTCCTTTTTTTCTAAGGATATCGATCGCTTCTTCGAAGTTTCCTTCGGCTTCAACAAGGGCTTTTTTACAGTCCATCATACCAGCTCCGGTATGTTTTCTAAGTTTATTTACTTCGGCAGCAGTAATTTTTGCCATGGTATATATGTTTTTCTTGGTTTAGATAAAACACTTGATTCCGATCTAAATGTTAGATCGGAATCAAGACTTAAATTTATTTACTCTCTTCTTTTGTTTCTTTAGCTTCAGCTTCTTTGGCCTCTTTAGCTTTTGCAGCTTTTTCGGCTTTTGCAGCTTTGTCCGCTTTTTCTTTTTCAGCTTTCTTTGCTGATGCTTCAGCTTCTTCTTTTGCTTTAGCTGCAGCTTGCTCTTCTTTCTCAGCTTTGCGCTCGTTCAATCCAGCTTGGATACCTTCGCAAATATAATCAAGAATCACATTGATAGATTTAGAAGCATCATCGTTCCCTGGGATAGCAAAGCTAACGTCTTCTGGGTTCGAGTTTGTATCAACGATGGCAAAAGTTGGGATTCCCAATTTTTTTGCTTCGCTAACAGCAATATGCTCTTTCTTTACATCTACAACAAATAATGCGCCAGGAAGTCTAGACATATCTTTGATAGAACCAAAGTTACGCTCTAATTTTTCTCTCTGACGATCGATGTGCAAACGCTCTTTTTTCGATAAAGTTTCAAACGTTCCATCGGTCTTCATACGATCGATAGCTGTCATTTTCTTTACCGTCTTACGAATCGTAACAAAGTTAGTCAACAATCCACCAGGCCAACGCTCAGTAATGTATGGCATGTTGATGTTGTCTACTTTTTTAGCTACGAAATCTTTAGCTTGTTTTTTTGTGGCAACAAACAAGATCTTACGTCCCTGTCTTGTAATCACTTGAAGAGCATCTTTTGCTTCGTCAAGTTTTGCAACAGTTTTGTTGAGATCGATGATGTGGATACCGTTACGCTCCATAAAAATATAAGGAGCCATGTTTGGATGCCATTTTCTTGTTAGGTGACCAAAATGTACACCTGCGTCTAATAATGTTTTTACTTCTATTGCCATAATGCAATGGGTTTACTTTCCTTTTTAACAAAAATTAGTTGCCAATTATGCAGTAGCCACCCAGAGGTGAGTCTGCAAAATTTGGATACTAAACCGAATATTAACGTTTCGAGAATTGGAATTTCTTTCTCGCTTTCTTTTGACCATATTTCTTACGCTCAACGACTCTTGGGTCTCTTGTTAGTAAGCCTTCTGGTTTCAAAGCTTGTCTGTTTTCTACATCCACTACGCAAAGTGCTCTAGCTATTCCTAAGCGAGCTGCCTCTGCTTGTCCTGTTTGGCCACCACCAACAACATTAATTTTGATGTCGTAGTTACCTTCTACACCGGTTAAACTTTGAGCTTGCTCAAGTTTAAATTGTAAAGTTCCTGTAGGGAAATAGTCTTTGTAGTCTCTTCCGTTTACAGTAATTGCACCTTTTCCTTCGTTTAGGAAAACTCTTGCAATCGCTCTCTTTCTTCTACCGATTGTGTGAATTGTCTCCATTTTTACTTAATTAAAATGTGATTAATTTTGGATTCTGAGCTTCTTGTTTGTGCTCAGCTCCTTCATAAACATACAGATTTTTGTACAAAGCTGCACCAAGTTTGTTTTTTGGAAGCATACCTTTTACGGCAATTTCCACCAAACGAGTTGGGCGTTTTTCCATCAATTCTGTAGCTGTTAATGTACGTTGACCTCCTGGGTAACCTGTATGACGCATATAAATTTTATCCGTCATTTTTTTACCTGAAAGAACGATTTTCTCAGCGTTGATTACTACAACGTTGTCTCCACAGTCGGCATGAGGCGTGTAATTCGGCTTGTGCTTTCCTCGGAGGATTTTTGCAATCTCAGAGCACATACGCCCTAGAGTTTGACCTTCTGCATCAACTAAAACCCACGTTTTATTTGCGGTTTCTTTGTTGGCAGAAATGGTTTTGTAACTTAATGTATCCACTTAAAAAAAATTAAAAATTTTTCTACTTTCTCTTCCAGCAATCAAAGCGTTGCTCGAAATCAGTTTGCAAATATAATAATTTTATTTAACTGAGACTACGTTTTTTATGTTTTGAGTATTTTTTATTTTGGATGAATAAAATTAGTCTGTTTTGAATACATTTGTACAGATTAAATTATATTTGACTCCGTAATGTACTTTCATTAGGTAATTGGAGGTAATTTATTAAAATCATGCAAAAATTAACAAAGCTAGAATGGGACTCTAATTTTTTTGAGTATCAGGTTTCTAAACTTGAAGGTGAAATTAGCCAACTGTCTGATATTCAGTATTTAGAAAAAATATTAGAACGTTCAGGTAGCAAGCTGACCTATTTTTCTTCATCAAAACCAATACCTGAAAAACTCATTCAGGAAACGGATTTGGAGATAAAATTTGTGGACAAAAAAGTTGTTTATGTCAAAACGCTGGATGCTGAATATTCGACGAGTCCATATATAAGGAGTGAGCAGACTTCTAAAAACAGTAAAATTTTAGAAGAACTTTCTATACAAAGTGGTGCGTATTCAAGGTTTAAGGTTGATGATAGAATCGATTCTAAGAAATTTGAAGAGCTTTATCGTTTGTGGATGATTAATTCGCTAAACAGGCAACTTGCCAAAGATGTTTTGGTTTATGAGAATCAAGGTAAAATGACTGGCTTTGTTACTCTTGGGGAGAAAAATAAAAGAGCAAACATTGGTATCATTGCAATCGATCATTCGACTAGAGGAAAGGGCGTTGGGAAACTTTTGATGCAGGCTGCGGATGATTGGGCTTTCCAAAACAATTACGCTACTATTCAGGTTATTACACAGGGAGAAAATGAAGGTGCTTGTCGATTTTATGAAGCTTGTGGTTTTGAGCAAGAACAGCTTGATTATTTCTATCATATTTGGAGAGATTAACTCCTAAATTTTACAAAACCATGACTTACACCTGCTCCATAGAAATAGATTTGCCAATAGATAAAGTGGTTGGTCTTTGGACAGACGAAAGTCATTTTCAAGACTGGCAAGATGGTTTCAAGAGCATTGAGTTAATATATGGAAAAAAACATGAGGTAGGGTCTAAATCTAAACTGGTGTTTGAGGGCAAAAGGCAGATAGAGCTAGTCGAAACGATTTTGATTTCTAATTTGCCACAAGAAAAAAAAGCGATCTACGAACATAAGTATATGATAAACACCCAGCGAACCTTGTTTCAATCTATCAACGAACACAAAACGCGATTTATTTCTGAGGTAAATTATATTAAGTTTAATGGTCTCTTCATCAAAATCATAGCAAAACTGTTTCCATCAAAGTTTAAAGCTCAAAGTCAGAAATGGATGGAGCAATTTAAATATTTTACAGAAAATTTAGAAAAATAAGACTCTGATAATCAACTTTTAAACTCCAGCCGTTACCCAAAGTAATTCCGAAGGCCTAAAAAAGCGTTGTGCAGTTTTCTGAAGTCTGTCTGGCGTCATGGCTTTGATTGAATCTATAAAATCAAACTGTCTTTGAAGTTCAAACCCTTTGACATAGAGTGATTTATAGACTGTAGCTTGTCTGAAAAGTCCATCTGAGGATTCTAAAATTCGCCCTAACATTTTGTTTTTTACCGCCTCTAATTCTGTGTTGCTAATGGGTTCTTCGCAGAGTGTTTTGATTTCTATTTCTATTTGTTTGAGACAATCTTCGGCATAGGCCGAACCTACCTCGGTCTGGATAGAAAATACAGCAGGGCCAGTATTGAAGAGCAAACTAGAGCCAATGCCATAAGTGTAGCCTTTGTCTTCGCGGATGTTTTTCATCAAACGTGAACCAAAATAACCACCCAACACATAATTGAGTATTTTGTGGTTTAAGGCATTGGGGTCTGCTGCGCCAGGGCAAGAAAATCCAACCCGAATGGCGGTTTGCATATTTTCGGGCATCGGGATGTGAATCCGAGTTTGTTTTGGTTCAAGGTCGGTGTCAAACACTAGGCTTTGGGCTTTGGGTTTCGATTCGTCGACCTGTTGGCTCAGTTGTTCTATAATAAACGCCTCATCTTTCGATGAAAATCCACCGGTTAAATACAGGTCAAATGACTGATTTTTAATTAGTTGATCATAAACTTTCATCAACTGAGTGGATGAAATAGTTTCTAAATCTTGCTGCCGACTTTGCCGTCCAAGAGGATGTTTTTCTCCAAAAATATGCTTGTTAAAAGTCTGTTTGGCTACAAAGTCCACTTTTTGTTTCGATACATTTAAGTTTTTAATTCCTCGTTGGATGGCCAAATCAACCTCCTGCTCATGCAAATCTAAATCTTGAAGAACGGTAGCAAAAATAGGTACGATGTCGGACAAAAAACGCTGTAAGAAGAAGACTTCAATTTCGATGTGTTTTTCTTTGGCAGAACACTGGAAATAAGCACCATAATAATCTAATGCTTGAGCTAATTTTTGGCGAGGATGTTGTTTTGTTCCCGAAAACATCAACCCACACAACACGTGGATGAGTTGGTTGTTGTGTTGTGTATCAAAAGAACCGTCGAAGCACAAAACCATCGAAATTAGATCACTTTGCTGGCTTGGCAAACGGTGAATAAACCGCGTATTGAACAGGGAGTGTTTTTCTACCTTGAGGTAGTTTGCTTGGCCCACTTCTTGAATCCGTGGAGCTTTTGTTCGGTCTAAAATCATGTTTTGGCGCGGTAATATAGTGTGGAACATTGAGTGGGATTCAGAATTTGTTTCGCAACGCTTAGTACTTGATCTGGGCTCACGTTTCGATAATCCTCGAGTTGTGTATTTACCCGATCGGCGTCGCCACTCAATTCGGCTTCGCAAAGCGCCATGGCTTTGTTCAGCACTGAGAGTTGATTGTAGCGCTCGGCAACTTCAAATTTGTTTTTGATTTTTTCGAGTGCTTTTATGTCAACAGGTTGATTAATAAATTCTTGGAGTACATTTTCGAGAGCTAAATCGGCTGTTTTTAAATCGATGCCAGCTTTGGGTCTGCCAACAATATAAAACAATCCAGGGTCATAAGATCCACCTACATAAGACGAAATATCGATAAATATACCTTGTTCTTTAATCAGTTTTTGATACAATATCGACGATTTTCCTTGCGACAACAAATCCGAAAGTATATCGCTTGCCTGAAAATCCGAATCGTATTTTCCCGCCATGCGATAGGCTTTATATAAGGTGTCGTTCGGCACTTCGCGTTCTACTTCCAGCAACCTGGCTTCTGTTTGTTTTGGTTCTGAGTTTAAGTTTCGAGTCGGAATAATTTGCGATGGAATAGAGCCAAAATAACGCTCAATTTGCGCCTTCATCTCATCCAAATCAAAATCTCCCGAAAGGCAAAGCACGGCATTGTTCGGAGCATAAAATTTTGAGAAAAATGCTTTTACATCTTCCATTTTAGCCTCTTCGATATGGCTAAGATCTTTCCCGATGGTCGGCCATTGGTAAGGGTGTGTTTTGTAGGCCAATTTGCGTATCAAAAAACTCGTATCGCCATAAGGTTGATTCAAGTAATTTTGTTTAAACTCCTCGATAACTACCTGTCGCTGAACCTCTAAGCTTTTTTCTGAAAAGGCCAAACTTAGCATACGATCTGATTCGAGCCACAAAGCGGTTTCGATATTACTTTTAGGAACAGTGATGTAGTAATTGGTAATGTCATTGGACGTAAAAGCATTGTTTTGTCCGCCAACAGACTCCAAAACACGGTCGAATTCGGGAATGTTTACCGAGCCGCCAAACATCAAATGTTCAAACAAATGAGCAAAGCCCGTTTGGGCTGGATCTTCGTCTCGTGCGCCAACATCATACAAAACATTGAGTGCCATAATTGGGCTGCTGTTGTCCTGGTGCAACAGCACACGTAGACCGTTTTTCAAGGTATGTCGAGAAAAATCTATCATAATTTTAAGAAAATCTAAAGCTTATTTCCGACGGTATTTGTCGTTGTTTTTTTTGCCGTTTTGCTGTTTCTGATGTTTATGTTTTTGATGCTTCTGATTCCGATTGGTTTGAGTTGAGTTTTTTGGTACAGTTACATAATTCAAACTTGTGTCTTCTGCCAATAATTCTGTTTCCGCAATCCGATTCATCTGTCTGATAATCACCACATCATCTACGGTGGAATTGTTCCACGTTACATAGCATTTTTTCATCTGATTAGCAATCGCTAAGGCCATGTCTTTTTGGGTGGTTTCATCCTCAATAGTGCAAGCTTTCTTGATCAAACCAAGCACATGTTTTCCAAAATGACGCAATTTAATTTGCGATTGCGAATATGCCATCCGCTCGGGCTTTGTGTTCAAAATCTCTTCGTCTGGCTTGTCGTATGGCGTCTCGACATCGAGTTTAAAATCGGACATGATAAATAAATGATCCCACAATTTGTGGCGATAATCAGGAATATTTCTCAGGTGTGGGTTTAGATTTCCCATCACTTCTATAACGGCTTTCGCCTGATGATTTCGCTTATCTTGGTCTTCTATTTCTAAAAGATATTCGATCATACGCTGCACATTGCGGCCATATTCCGGAATAATCAACTTGGGGAGTTGGGTGTTGTAGTCCATATTAATAGTAAGGTATTCTTGTGTTGTAGTGTGTTTCTTTTTTGGGAAAAAGAGATTTTGAGTTTGTCCTTTTCAATCTAAATACTAGTGCATTTTTCCGATTTCTCCGTTGTAGTTTGATAAAAACTGCGCTTCGTAGTCCAGAAATTCATCCCAACGCGCGCGCACTTGTTCTTTTGGAGAATAGATTTCGGCTAATTTAATAAACATTGTGTAATGAGCAGCTTCCGAAACCATAAAATCGTGATAAAAAGTTTTTAATTCGGCATCAGCGCAATATAATGACAATAGTCGGAAACGCTCGCAAGACCGAGCTTCAATGAGTGCGCAAGTCAATAAAGAGTCGAGTAATTTAATGTCCAAAGTAGCTCCATTTCGACAAAATTTCCTGATTTTCTCAACATAACCATCATTTTGAGGTTGTTTTAGTGGAATATTACGTTTTCGCATCTCTCGAAGCACCATTCTAAAATGCATCCATTCTTCAGCTACTACTGGTGTCACCTGATCTACAAGTTCATCTTTGTCCCAGAATCTGATGATGAGACTGATGCAAGCACTTGCTGCCTTTTGTTCACAAAACGCGTGATCGTTGAGTATAAAATCAATGTTTTTTTCTTGAATATTGACCCAGCGCGGATCCGTCGACATCCGTAAACCTAAAATATTAATCGGGTCTTTGAGTTCTTCTTCTGTGTATTTTATTTTCGACATATTTTTCCTATTTCTTACTGATTTCTAATAATTTACGACTTGTTTTCAGATTTCTAGTTGTGGCTTTTACTTTTAGTTTCGATTCAAAAAACTGATTAGAAAGTTTTGAATTTCTCGAAAGTGAATCATAATACAAAAACACCACTTTATTTTTAATCTTAAATTGATCTGGGCTATAGTCAAAAGCTTCTGTCAGAGTAAGTTGTTCTGTTTTTGGTTTGGTTTTCAAAAAGCAAAAATAGAGCTGTTTTTCTTGAACACCTTCTGTATAAAACGGATTTTCGTTCAATGCACATTCTAATTCAGCTTGGCTGATGATAACCACAGGAACCTCAAAACCAAAGTGTTCTAAAATGAGTTTTTCTATACAATCGGCATCTTCTTCTGGACTTGATTTTTTAGCTGGATGATAAAACACATTTCCACTTTGGATATAAGTCGAAACCTCTTCAAAACCCTGATCAGATAACAATTGACGCAAGTCTGCCATTAAAATTTTCCGATGACCACCCACATTAATACCTCTCAACAAAGCGATGCGCTTTTCCATAATTATTATGATTTTTGCTGTCCAAATTTGAATCTAATGGTAAAAGTATTTTATTTTTGACTATATTAGTCGAAAAAACAAAAAACATGGGACTTTTTGATGAAATAAAGAACAAACTTACCAACGAATTTATTGACATTGTCGAGTTTTTGGATAACTCCAACGACACGATTGCCTACCGATTTGAACGTTATCAGAACGAAATTAAAAATGGGGCGCAACTCATTGTCCGAGAAGGGCAAATGGCTGTATTTGTGTCCGAAGGTAAACTGGCTGATGTGTTTTCGCCAGGAACGTACACGCTAAATACTCAAAACCTACCGATTTTAAGCACTTTAAAAGGTTGGAAATATGGCTTTAACAGTCCGTTTAAAGCTGAAGTTTATTTTGTAAATACACGTTTGTTTACCAATGAAAAATGGGGAACAAAAACACCCATTTTACTCAATGATGATCGTTATGGTTTGGTGGAAATTCGAGCGTTTGGAACCTATGCCTTCAAAATTGATGACGCTGGTTTGTTCATCAAAGACATTGTAGGGACAGACGGTCATTTTACCAATTTTGAAATCAATGAACATCTTAAAAGCATGATTTCTACACGATTTACGGATGCTGTTGGCGAGGCTAAAATTCCGATTGAGCTTTACGCCGCAAATACTACCGAGCTTTCAGAATTGTGCCAAAACATTATTCAAACTGAGTTTAAATCGGTCGGACTGTCTGTCGAGAAATTCTATATCGAGAACGTTTCGATGCCCGAAGAGCTCAAAAAGGAAATTTTTGAATATAGCCGATTAAACAAAATTGACCTCAATAAATTGATGCAAATCAAAGCTGCAAAAGCCATGGAAATTGCGGCTGCCAATGAAGGTGGAGCAGCAGGTGCAGGTGTTGGAATGGGAATGGGCTTTGCGATGGCCAATCAATTCGGAAATTTGTTTAATATACAAGGTAATACCAATCAAAACCGTGGAAGTATGCCACCACCATTGCCCAATCAGGTTCAGTATTTTTATGCAAAGGATGGGCAACAAAATGGCCCTGTGAGCTGGCAAGTTTTGGCCGATTTGTATAAGCAAAAACGCCTTTCGGAAGAGAGCTTGGTTTGGCATCAAGGTTTAGAGCACTGGGTAAGCTTTAGTAATTTGGAGCTGTTCAAAACCCTTGGTGGCTCAACGCCTCCGCCACTTCCGGTAAGCTAAAACTAAACGACTTATAGGTTTTTAGATTTTATGGACGATTTTCAAACTGTTCGCGCTTCGCAAAAGAATAAAAGTTGTAAAAATTGCGCTGCCGAACTCAACTATAAAGCAGGTTCTACAACGCTCCACTGCCTCTATTGTGGGCATTTGGAGCAAATAGAAGCGCAAGAACATCAATCAATATTAGAACTCAATTTAGAAAAATACCTTTCTGAAATGGGCGAAAATGCGCATACTATTGAGCTTTCGATGATGAATTGCAAAGCCTGTGGCGCCGACCAACACGTAGAGCAACATCTCCAAACCTTAAACTGTTCGTTTTGTGGTTCAATTTTAGAAGCTCAACGCATCAGACAGGAAGAATGGATTGAACCGGGAGCAATTCTGCCCTTTCAGTTAGAAAAAAATAAAGCCTTAGAGTTGTTTCAGGCATGGTCTCAAGGCTTGTGGCTTGCTCCCAATAACTTTAAAAAAGCACACCTAAATCCCGCTCATTTACAAGGTGTTTATTTGCCTTTTTGGACTTTTGATGCCCAAATGCACGTTCGTTACTCGGGGCAGCGTGGACAGTATTATTACAAGAACAAACGCGTGGCCGTAAAGGTAAATGGACAAACTCAATACCGAAACCGACAAGTGAGAAAAGTGCGCTGGACACCTTGTTCTGGTGAAGTTTCTGGCTTTGTAGACGACACTCTAATATCGGCAACAGCCAACAAGAACAAAAGACAGCTCAGCGACAAGGTTTGCCATTGGACTTTGGAGGCCTGCCAGCCTTTTGACGCCAAATATTTGGCCGGCTATACAACCGAAATGTATACATTGCCCTTAAAAAAAGGACATATTGAGGCCAAAAAAGAAGCTGATGTTATCGCCAAAAACTGGGCAAAAAATGACATCGGCGGAGATACTCAGCGCATCCAGTCGCTAACCAAAACGTTGACAAAAGAAACGTTTAAGCACATTTTGTTGCCCATGTTTATGTCTCATTATAACTACGAAGGAAAAGTTTACTCACTGTATATCAACGGACAAACGGGCGAAATTGATGCCGAACGGCCTTATTCGGTCTGGAAAATTGCTTTTATTTGCCTTGTGGTCTTGCTGATTGTCTGTTTGATTTATTATTTAAATCAGAAACCTGTTGGTTATGAGTCAGTTTAGAGAGGCTTGTTGAAAAAAAAACGGAGCTTGATCTCCGAGAACTGCCAGCATGCTATTCAAAAACTAAAACAAAAGGTGTGAATTTGTCCTGATTTGAGCCGACACAAAAGTAGCTTAGTACTGTTTTTTAGCCACATAGGCTGTTGCCAATGTAGAGAACAGAACTACTGTAATGGAGCTAAGTGGCATCAAAATGGCTGCCACAATGGGCGATAGTTTACCACTAACGGCAAAACTCAAGCCTACCACATTGTATAGAAATGAAATGGCAAAACTGAATTTAATAATCCGAATACTCAGTTTAGAAAAGTTGATAAAGTAGGGCAGATGTTCAAATTGATTGGCGCTTAGAATGGCGTCGCAAGCCGGAGAAAACTGGTGAATATTATCTGAAACAGCAACGCCTACTTTGCTCTGTTTTAGTGCGCCGGCATCGTTTAGTCCATCGCCAATCATCATCACTTGTTCGTGCTCAGACTCTAGTTGTTTAATGTAGTTCAGTTTGTCCATCGGCGATTGGTCGAAATGTAATTGTTTGATGCCAAACTGTGTTTCTAGTACAGCTTTTTGACCTGCGTTGTCGCCAGAAATTAGATGAATAGAACATGATTCTTTTAGTTTGTCAACCAGTGTTTTGAGCCCTTTCCGATAACTTTGCTCGAGCTGGAAATAGCCTTTTGTTTGGCCATTTATGGCAACATAAACCCGAGAAGCACGCTTGTGTTTAGATGCTTTGTTTAGATCTAAAAACTCGGCAGAACCTAATTTTATTTTGAATCCATCTAGCTCACTTTCAATACCTTGTCCTGAAATTTCCTTAAAACTTTTTAGTGTTTGACTTCCTGAACATTCAAGATGATTCTTGATCGCTACGCTTAAGGGGTGCAGGGAGTTGCTAACGACGGATTTGACCGCTTCTTGTTCGAGCGTATTCAAAGGGTCGCCATGAAAATTTATATGCTTCATACCTCGGTGGGTAATAGTGCCTGTTTTGTCTAAAACGACGGTGGAAATAGCGGCCATCGACTCAATAACTTGAGTGTTTTTTAGGTATAAGCCTTTGCTGCCCATCAATCGGATGGTGTTTCCGAGTGTAAAAGGCACGCTCAGTGCAAGAGCACAAGGGCAAGCCACAATCAGTACGGCTGTTAGTGCATTCCACATCAAATGCTTGTCGGTGTACCACCAAAACAATGCAGTACAAAGAGTGATAACCAGAATAACAATGGTAAAATATTTGCTTACTCGGTTGCTGATGGAATGGAGATCGCTTTGTTCACTTTTTTTATCAAAAATATCCTGATTCCAAAGCTGAGTAAGGTAGCTGTTGTTGACTTTTTTTGTGAGTTCGACACCAATTTTTGTGCCTACCTGTCGGCCTCCAGCAAAAATTTGATCGCCTATGTGTTTCCGCACAGGTGCCGACTCGCCCGTAACGAAACTATAGTCGATATAGGCTTCTCCGGATGTTAGAATGCTATCGGCAGGAATAAGTTCGTTGTTTCTAAGTTCGATGTTGTCGCCTACTTTTAGGTCGTCAATAGTTGTAGGCTGGTATGTGTTGCCTACTTTTTTGGAGACCGCAATGGGGAAATAGGATTTATAATCTCGCTCGAACGACAAGGTGTCGTAGGTTTTTTTCTGAAACCACTGCCCCAGAAGCAGAAAGAAAACGAGCCCTGAAAGTGAATCGAAATATCCAGCGCCAGTTGCCGAAATAATTTCATAGCTACTCCGAATCAATAAGGTAATCATACCCAAAGCGATAGGAATGTCCATGTTTATAAAGCGTTGCTGGATGCCTTTCCAAGCGTTTCTCAGATAGCCAAAACCAGCATAAAAAAAGACAGGTAAGGTCAAAATGAGTGAAATGTAGCCAAAAAAGGCTCGAAATTGCTCATAGGAAGCATCAATGCCCAGATATTCTGGAAAAGCCAAGAGCATAATATTACCAAAACAAAAGCCCGCTACACCGATTTTGTAATATAAACTGCGATTGATGTTTGCATTGGCGGAAGTTTCGAGCTTGTCGTGGAGGTTGGGCTGGTAGCCAATGGCGGAGAGCAATTCGACAACTTCTCTTAGGTTAATGTCTTGATTATTAAAGCTAATGTCGACTCGGCGGCTAGAGAAATTCACAAATGCTGACGAAATTCCTTTGTGGAGTCGTGTTAAATTTTCGAGCAACCAAATACAGGCACTACAATGAATTTGAGGAATATGAAATGAAACCTTGGTTAGGTTATCGTTTTCAAACCGAATCCATCGCTGTTTGAACTCATCGACATCCAAAAACGCAAATTGATCTTTGTGGTTTAGCTCGGTTTTGAGTCCCGGAAAATGTTCTAAATCATAGTAAGTATCCAAATCATTTGTCTCCAAAATCTCGAAAACTGTTCGGCAACCAAAACAACAAAAGTGCTGTGTTTTATAAATCACTTCGCTTGCACTCTCGCATGGGTCTCCACAGTGGTAACAGTTCATAGCTTTGGTTTTGAGATAATGAATGATAACAATAGGTTCAACATAAGGTATTGTAGGTTGATTGCTCTAGTCGAAACATGATTTTTATCACATTTCCGACAAAACAATAGTATTCTCTTGATATTCAAAATGCTTCATTTCAGTAAAAAAGCTGATATTTGTCAGTTTTTTAACGTCAATATTAAAATTATTTTGTAATCCAACAACACCAAGGTCTCTATGTGTAAACACAGTCAAGCTCAAAACATCAAAGAAACGAGAATTAATCCTGAAGAATTTTACCAACAATTGTTTGATTCGGCAGGAGAGGGCATTCTTTTGGTCAACAACAAAGGTCAAATTGTGATGGCCAACAAAAGACTGGTTGATTTATTTGGTTATCAACTCGAAGAGATTCTAAATCAGAATATTAATATTTTGATTCCCCAAAATTCTAGACCACATCATGATCGTTATATCTCTGGCTATTTTAGTGCGCCAAGAGCTCGGTCTATGGGTAAGGAAATGATTTTGGCTGGGCTTAGAAAAGATGGTACTGAATTTCCGATTGAAATCAGTCTGAATTATTTTAGATCGAACAAAGACATGTTTGCTATTGCTTTGATTACCGACATCACTGTCCGAAAAGAGGCCGAATCTGAAATTGTGGAGCTCAACGAAAAATTGGAACAGCGAGTCAAGGAACGTACAGAGCAGCTGGCAGAAAGCGAACGTTTGTATAGCGCTATTGCGCGTAATTTTCCCGATGGCATTATTAGTGTTCTGGACCGGAATTTGAATTATATTTTTGTTGAAGGCAAGGAGCTCACAAAGTTGGGCATCGATGCAAAATCTTTGATTAACACCAGCTATCTTGAACGGCTTCCGAAAGCCCTGTTGAGCCAAGTGAAACATCATTTTTCTCAGGTTTTTGAAGGAGAATCGAACTCATTTGAACTTTCTCTAAACCAAAGACATTATGTTTTGGATGCTGTGCCTCTAAAACACACGGGCACTAAAATAGATCAGATTTTGTTGGTCGAAAAAAACGTTACTTCAACCAAAGAGCTCGAGAATGAAATGAAGAAAAGTTTGGAAAGAGAGCGCGAACTTAGCAGTATGAAATCTCGCTTTGTGTCGATGGCTTCGCATGAGTTCAGAACGCCATTGGGCACTATTCTGTCTTCTGCATCGCTGATAGCTCGCTACACCAAAGACGAGCAACAGGAACAAAGAGAAAAACATGTGTCTAAAATTAAATCATCGGTAACAAATCTAACCAGTATTCTGAATGATTTTTTGTCTTTAGAAAGTCTGGAGGCAGGCAAACTGACTTGTGTTCTTGAAGCGTTTGAACTTGTAGATCTTTGCGAAACGGTAAAAGAGGATATTCAAGGTTTGCTAAAAACAGGACAAACCATAGAGTATAAGCATCTAGGCGATCAAAGTATAGTTTGTCTGGACAAGCAAATGATGGGAAATGCGCTATTGAATTTATTATCGAATGCCATTAAATATTCTCACGAATATCAAGCTATTCAGTTTGTTAGTCAAATTGAAGATGGGCAATTGAATATTTCCGTAACCGACAACGGTATCGGTATACCAATAAGTGAGCAGAAGCATTTGTTTGTTCGGTTTTTTAGAGCCAACAATGCAACCAACATCAAAGGAACCGGCTTGGGACTCAACATCACAAAAAAATATATTGAACTGATGGGAGGGAAAATTCAGCTGACTAGCGAAGAAGGAAAAGGCACAAAGGCGGAACTTTTGTTTGATTTAAAACACTAAAATTATGGCAAAATCAATTTTGTTGATAGAAGACAATAAAGGCATGAGAGAAAATATTGCCGAAATTTTGGAATTGGCAAATTATGAAGTTTCGACTGCCGAAAATGGAAAAATTGGGGTAAAACAAGCAAAGCTTTTGCTTCCCGATCTTATTATTTGCGATATTATGATGCCTGAAATGGATGGTTATGAAACCTTGTATATGCTTGGGAAAGACAAGCGAACGAGCCAAATTCCGTTTATTTTTTTGACGGCAAAATCGGAAAAAACCGATTGGCGAAAAGGTATGAACATGGGCGCGGACGATTATCTGACCAAGCCTTTTGATGAAATGGAACTTCTGAATGCCGTTGAGGTTAGGCTTCAGAAAAGTGAACGCTTGAGCCAGGAATTAAATGATAAGTTGGAGCATTCTAATCACTTCATATACAAATCATTGGGTATGGAAAAATTAAGAGCTCTAGCCGAAAATAAAAAATCAAAAGTCTACAAGAAAAAGGAAATTATTTTCCATGAAGGCGATTACGTTGGTTCTGTGTTCTATGTGTTGCAAGGAAAAATTAAGACCTACAAAAGTAATCTAGATTCAAAAGATTATACACTTGACCTGTACCGAAAGGGCGATTTTATTGGTTACAAAGCGCTCATCAAAGAGATGGAACATTTCAATTCGGCTGTGGCACTCGAAGATTCTACGCTTGTAAGAATCAAAAAAGAAGAATTTTTGAACCTGCTCTACGAAAACCCTGATGTGTCTAAAGTGTTCAATAAGTTACTGTCGGGAAAATTGATGGAAAAAGAACAGGAATTAATTAATTTGGCTTTCAATTCGGTTCGCAAACGTGCTGCCGACGCTCTGTTGTTGTTAGAAAAAAAGTATAAAGAAGAGGACGAATCTCCATTTTGTATGTCGATTTCTAGGGACGATTTGGCAAGCCTTGTTGGCACATCTACCGAGTCGGTTATTCGCGCACTTTCCGATTTTAAAGACGAAGCATTGATAGAAGTAAAAGGAAGTAAAATTACTTTGCTGGACAGCGATGGCTTAAAATCTTTGCGACAGTAGAGGTTGTTGGGTCATTTGCATGCTTTTTTTGTTAATTTGAGTTAATAGGAAATCTTAGTCTGCTTTCCAGATTGTTGCAGAAGAACATAAATTGCAAGATATTAACCATTATTAATTGAAGTGTAAAAATAAATTTTTTTGAGTTTTGTTAAGTTTGTCCTCGCTTTAAAACAAAAATCAAAAAACTATGGAAACAACCGTCGATATTAAAGCCATTAATGAAAAAATTAAGGAAGAAAGTGCGTTTATTGATCTTTTAAGTTTAGAAATCAACAAAGTGATTGTTGGTCAAAAACACATGGTCGAGCGACTTTTAATCGGGCTTTTGGGTTCTGGACATATCCTTTTAGAAGGAGTGCCTGGGCTTGCAAAAACTTTGGCTATCAACACACTTTCTAAGGCTATAAAGTCTGATTTTCAACGGATTCAATTCACGCCAGATCTGTTGCCTTCGGACGTCATCGGAACCTTGATTTACAATATCCAAAAAGGAGAATTTGACATCAAAAAAGGCCCTATTTTTTCCAATTTTGTGTTGGCAGATGAAATCAACCGAGCACCAGCAAAAGTACAATCGGCCCTACTAGAAGCCATGGCAGAAAAGCAGGTTACGATAGGCGATGTAACCTATAAATTGGACGAGCCATTTTTGGTTTTGGCAACGCAAAACCCTGTGGAACAAGAAGGTACGTATCCCTTGCCCGAAGCTCAGATGGATAGATTTATGCTCAAAACAGTGATTACATACCCAACACTCGAAGACGAGCGTGCCATTGTGCGCAACACCATAAACGGCTCTATTTATCAAGACGTCAATCCGGTTGTGAGTATCGAAGAAATTTTGAGAGCTCGCGAAGTGGTAAAAGAGGTTTATATGGACGAAAAAATCGAAAACTATATTCTTGATATCATATTTGCCAGTCGTTTTCCAGAAAAATACAAACTAGAGCATCTCAAACCACTTATCAGTTTTGGAGCTTCGCCTCGTGGGTCTATCAACTTGTCGATGGCAGCCAAAGTCTATGCTTTTATCCGCCATCGTGGTTATGTTATTCCAGAAGATGTTCGGGCAGTTTGTCATGATGTATTGCGCCACCGAATAGGTGTAACATACGAAGCCGAAGCTGAAAACTTGACAAGTGAAGATATTATTAATCAGATACTTAATGCTGTAGAAGTTCCGTAAACAGAGCATGACAACTAGCGAAATCATAAAACAAGTTCGGCGGGTAGAAATCAAAACCAAACGCTTATCCAACCATATTTTTTCGGGAGAATATCACAGTTCTTTCAAAGGAAAAGGGATGTCTTTTTCTGAAGTCAGAAGATATGAAATGGGCGACGATGTACGCGATATCGATTGGAATGTAACCGCCAAATTGCACGAACCTTATGTCAAGGTTTTTGAGGAAGAGCGCGAGCTTACCATGATGCTTTTGGTGGATGTGTCTGCCTCATCTACATTTGGCACCTTGAAAAGCGAAAAACGTCAATTGATGACCGAACTTTGTGCTGTTCTTGCCTTTTCGGCGATTCAGAATAACGACAAAGTGGGTCTAATTCTATTTAGTTCGGAAGTCGAAAAGTTTATTCCACCCAAAAAAGGAAAAAGTCATATTCTGAGAATCATCAGAGAATTGATTGAATTTGAACCAAAATCTAAAGACACCAACATTAGTGTTGCATTGAAATTTATGATGCAAGTTATTAAAAAACAATGTATTACCTTTTTGGTTTCAGATTTTATAGATGAGGATTATCAGACCGAAATCCAGATGGCATCCAGAAAATATGATTTTACAGGCGTTCGGATATTTGATCGACATGAAGAGCAGATGCCCGATGTTGGTTTGATAGAATGTGTTGATGTCGAGACCAATGAATCTATATTAATTGACAGTAGTTCCAAAAAAGTTCGGACAGCCTACGATGCTAAATTCCATGTACACAAAGGCTATTGTGCCGATGTGTTCAGAAAAAGTGGCTCGGATTTAATTGAACTCCAAACTGACGAAAATTACATCAAAAAATTATTGGCATTTTTTAAAAAACGTAGCTAAATTCGATGAAAACGTATTTAATTTCTTTGTTCAGTCTTTTGACTGTTGCTTTGCAAGCGCAAGTTAGCTTAAACTATGGCTTTTCGACTGATACCATGTTAGTTGGAGACCAATTGTTGATGAAGCTCGAGCTCAAAGGCAAGGCTTCCGAAGCTGTTATTTGGCCTTTAATTACCGATACTTTGGGCGACTTTGAAGTCGTTGAGCAAAGCTCAATTGACACCATTCCTTCGGATACTTTAAATTTAGAAAAATACCTTTTTCTGACTCAATTTGACACGGGCGTATTTGTTGTTCCGAGTTTGGCTTTTAGCGTCAATCAGGATAGTATTTTTACTCAAAGTCATCAACTTGTGGTGCTTCCCGTTCACATCGATTCGACCAACGCTGGATTCTACGCACAGGTCGATCCGCTAGAAGTGCCTTATGTTTTTGGTGAATTTAAAGATTTGATAATCAATATTTTGATAGGTATTTTAATCTTAGGCTTACTTGCCTTTTTCATTATCCGCTACCTCAAAAAACAGCAAAAGAAAGAAAAAGTAGAACTCAAAATCCCCGCTCATATTTTAGCTTTGGGCGAATTATCGGAGCTGAAATCTAAACACTACATTGACTCTGACGAGATCAAAACGTATTACTCAGAACTTTCTGATATTATTCGTCGATACATAGAACGACGCTACCATTTTTTGGCTCTCGAATCGACGACTAGCGAAATCGCACAATCCTTAAAAACACAAAAATTAACCGAAACACAAAAAACTAAATTGATGACTTTCCTTGAAGAAGCCGATCTGGTAAAGTTTGCAAAAGCCTTCCCCGAAGCTCATCAGCATGAGGTTTATTATTCTGAATTAGAAGAATTTATACATCAAACCAAAGTCCAATTTGAAGAAATAGCAGTCGATGAACATCACGAATAACCTCTTTTTTGAACATCCAGAATTTCTCTGGTTTTTGATTTTATTGCCTTTGCTTTTCCTCTATTTTTGGTTTGTGAAGCGCAAAAATAGACCTAAAATTAGTCATTCGACGAGCAAGCTTGCACAAGTCAGCACGTGGAAAAATACCTTTGCTTTTCTACCTAAAGCCTTAGCTTATCTAGCTCTTTTTCTGATGATTATCGCTTTAGCTCGCCCAAGATCCGAAAGCGAAGATGTAGAAACCTTAAATCAGGAAGGCATTGACATTGTCTTAGCTTTAGATGTATCGACGTCTATGGGTGCTTACGACTTCAAACCCAATCGATTAGAAGCTTCAAAAGCCATTGCGATTGACTTTGTAAACGGCATCAAAAACGATCGGATTGGTTTGGTAATTTACGCTGGAGAAAGCTTCACAAAATGCCCAATAACATCTGATTATAAGTTGGTTAAAAATCAATTAAACAGCATCAAATTCGGACTTTTGGAAGACGGCACCGCCATCGGAATGGGTTTGGCGACCTCGGTATCGAGACTAAAAGACAGTAAAGCCAAAAGTAAAGTCATTATTTTACTGACTGACGGCGTGAATAATACAGGGTTAATTTCTCCACAAACTGCCGCCGATTTAGCTGCCGAATTTGGCATCAAAGTCTACACAATTTGTGTGGGAAAAAATGGAAATGTCAAAGCGCCGGGTCCAATGGGGCGCACCAGAGTGATTGAGCATATTGTTGACGTCGACATGATGAAAGATATTGCGCAAATCACTGGTGGTAAGTCTTTTATAGCCGACAATAATCAAGCGCTCGAAGCTATTTATGAAGAAATAAATGCCCTCGAAAAAACTGAAATTAAAGAATTGAAGTATAAAAATTACAGCGAACATTTTCGTCCAATTTTACTTTTAGGCTTACTTCTTTTAGCAATCGAACGTTGTTTAACCTACACCGTATTTAAGACCATAAATTAATGTTTGTAATCGATAACATACAATACGTTTGGCTCTTTCTTGCCTTCATCCCTTTACTGGGAATTTACCTTTATTTTGCTCGTTGGCGAAAGCAAAAACAGGCACTTTTTGCTGAATCTGAGCTTTGGAAAAAACTAAATCCGAGACATTCTAAACGTAAAATTCACATCAAGTTTATACTTTATATTTTGATGTTTAGTTTCGGAATTTTGGCTTTGATGAATCCTAAAATTGGCTCGAAACTAAAAACACTAAAACGCCAAGGTGTAGATGTGGTTTTTGTGATGGACGTCTCCAAAAGTATGCTCGCCGAAGACATTGCGCCAAGCCGATTGGAGCAATCTAAACATCTTGTTTCCAGATTGTTAGATCGTTTGGTTTCGGATAGAATCGGAATGGTGGTGTATGCCGGAAAAGCCTATCCGCAATTGCCTTTAACGAGCGATTATTCGGCGGCGAGATTGTATTTAAACGACATCAATACCGACATTGTGCCTTCCCACGGAACGGATGTTGAGTCGGCCATTCGGATGGCACTCGATTATTTTAAAACCACCAAAGAGCAAAAAAATCAATGTATTGTTCTGCTTTCGGATGGCGAAGATCACGAAAATACATCTTTAGACTGGCTTTCGGTTGTTGACGACAGCGGCATCCCGATTCACACCATTTCTTTAGGAAAAACATCGGGCGCACCCATCCCAATCAAAACCAATAATCGGATTACATCCTATAAAAAAGACCGCCAAGGCGAAGTGGTTATTACCAAAATGAATCCAGTGTATTTGAGCGAAATTGCCGAAAAAACAGATGGCGAGTTTTTGAATGGAAACGACAGTAGAACAACTGTAGATCAGGTTGTTGAAAGCATCGAGAACATGGAAAAAGGCGAATCGGAAACTGAGCTTTTTGACGATTATGAAGATCAATTTCAGTGGTTTATTGCTGCTGCTATGTTCTTTTTAGTTTTGATTTTGATGTTGGGCGATGGAAAAACAATGTGGTTAAGAAAATTAAATATCTGATGAGACAACTTCATTTTTATTTAGGATTAGTTTTTAGTCTTCTGAGCTTTAGTTCTTTAGCTCAGATGGAAGAGCGTAGCATGACCAGAAAAGCCAACGCATCTTATCAAGATTCGTTGTTTACAAAAGCGACCTTAGAATACAAACAAGCTTTAGAAATTCACGATTTTGATACCAACCGATTCAATATGGCGGTCAGTTTGTTTGCAGAAGAAAACACCGAAGAAGCCATTAAAGAATGGGAACTTGTTGAAAAAAAATCAGACAATAAAACCTTAAAATCATTTTGTGTTTACAACAAAGGGTTGGCACAATTGAAATCAGAAAAACAGGAAGAAGCTCTCGAAAGTTTTAAACAAGCCTTGCGCTATCAGCCTAAAAATGAGATGGCTAGACATAATTATTGGTTTCTAAAACTGTTGCTTGACAGCCAGCCCCAACAAGAGCAACAAAATCAGGATAACAAGGATAATCAAGACAATAAAGATCAGGACAAAAAAGATCAAGAGCAAAATCAGGATCAAAATAAAGACGGAGATTCTGAAAACGGCGACGGCGATAAAAAGAAAGACGAAAAGACCGAAGACAAGCAAAAAGGCGACAAAGACAGCGAAAAAGAAGAAAAGCAAGAAGAAAAAGAAGACGCTGAAGACAATAAAGAAGACGAAGACGGCGAAAAACAAGATAAAAAGGACGAAAAGGCAGATAAAAACAAAGCCGGAGAAGAAGAAAAAGAGGATCAGAAAGAAGGAGAAAATGCCAATGCCGCACTCTCGAAAGCTGAAGCTTTACAGCTTTTAGAAGCCATCGATGAAAGTGAAGACAACACACACAAACGGATTAAGGCTCAGATGCTGAAAGAGCAAAAAAGAAAAGCTGTTAACAAAGAAAAAGATTGGTAATGAGCACATTAAAAACGTATATTTCATATTTGACCTGTCTTCTTTTCATCGGATTTTCTTTAAAATCCGAAGCTCAAGAAGTCCGTGTTACGGTCGACAAAACGGAAGTGGTTTTGGGGGAAACGCTATCGGTTTCTTATCGGATTGAAGGCAAAGCCGATCAATATGATCCGCCTGTTTTTGAAGGTTTTCAAACACTTGGACGTCCTGGTATTACACAGGGTTCATCAAATTTTAATGGAAACGTTAGCCGCTACATTATTCTTAATTTTAGCCTAAAAGCTCAAAAAATTGGTGTATTTCAACTTCCTGATATCGTGCTTGATGGCACGATGATGCCTGTAAACAAAGTTGTTTTAAAAGTTGTTAAGGAAAAGAAACAAAGCTCGAGGTCGATTAATGAACATGTATTCATCAAAACCGAATTGTCGAAAGCCAAAATGTATGCCGGCGAAACGTTTTTGTTGACCTACAAGCTGTATTTAGATTCGGAACATTCGCAGGTTACGGGCGTAGAACAACAGCCTGATTTTAAGAATTTTTGGTCGAAAGAAATTGAAGTCAAAAATCAGAATTTCAGCCAAGAGCTTATCAACGGCAAAGCGTATTTTGTCCGTACGTTGTTTCAGGTTTTGCTTCGAGCTTACGATTCAGGAAAAATTCGGATAAAACCTATTGTGTTGACAGTCAGGTATCCAAAAGTAAATTCTGGCCGTCGAAATATTTTTGGACAATCTATTTTTAGTTATACAAATGAGCGTATTGAGAGTAAAGACCTAACGCTTTCGATACTTGATTTACCTACAGCTGGTCGCCCAAAAAACTTCTCTGGTGCAGTTGGTCGCTTCAAAATTGACCAGAATTTTTCGACTAAAAAAGCCGAAGTAGGAGAGACCATTTCGTTCAATCAACGGATTTCTGGAACAGGGAATTTCGATTTATTTACTTTGCCGAAAGTCAAATTTCCTCAAGATATTGACGTGTATGACCCCAAATCGAACCATTCATTTACATCAACCGCAAGGGGAACGCGTGGGCAAAAAGAACATCAATATATTTTAATTCCTCGACAACCAGGGACTTTCAAGGTGGGTTTAGATGGCTTTTCGTACTTTGATACAAAATCGAAATCGTATAAAACAATCGGAAGACAACAGGTTGATATTCAGGTTTCTGGAGAAGCTTCTTCGGGGCTGAATCAGACAGGAAATGCTGTGCATTCTTCAGAAGTTCAAGTACTTGCGCAGGATATTGAGTACATCAAACTGGAAACTGAACTAGAGCCCAAAACTGAGCCTTGGTTTAGTTTGGGTAAAAGCTGGATTTGGCTTTTCCTTTTAGCCTTGGCTGCCTTTGGGCGATGGCTTGGTGTTTGGTGGACGAACAAAACGGTAGATCAAGTTAGTGTAAGGCAACGCAAAGCCAAACAGGCGGCAAAAAAGCGATTGAAAGCGGCAGAAAAAGCATTAAAATCTGATCAAGATGCGGTGTATTTTCAAGTGTTGATGGAGTCTATTTTTGGTTATTTTAAAGACCGATTTACCTTAGAAGCTTTGGAACTCAATCAAGAGCATATTGTTAGTTTATTGGAGAGTCAAAAAATTGATAATCAGCAAATTGAAGAATTTAAAGCCTTGATTTCGATTTGCCAAATGGCAAGCTACGGCGGCGCAAGCACTCCCAAAAAAGACCTTCAAAACCGCGCCGAAAACCTAATAGAAACATTAGAAAGTAAGTTATGAACCATTCAAAACCATTCCTTTTTTTAGTTACCTTTTTGACCTCAATGTTTTCTGTGGCTCAAACACCAGAAGCTCAATTCGAAATGGGCAATGGAGCTTACAAAGTCAAAGATTTTGAAACGGCTCTTGAAGCTTATAAAAACGTAGAACAAGCTGGGTTTGAATCGCCCGAATTGTATTTCAATATGGGAAATACGGCGCATCAGCTCCAGCAGCTCGGCTATTCGATATTGTATTATGAAAAAGCTTTGGAGCTTGATCCAAATTTTGAAGAAGCACAAAAAAACTTAGCTTTTGTCGAGCAATTCAAAGCGGATAAAATTGAACAGGTTCCTTTATCGATATTCAAAACATTCTTCACTGAAATTTCAAGTCAATTTACTGTTGATCAATGGTTTAATATTTCTATTTGGGCTCTATTACTATTTTGCATTGGCGTTTTTGCCTTGAGTTTTCAATGGATTAAAGCCAAAAGAAAGCCTGTTTTTTTTCTCAATCTTATGGCACTTGCATTTGCCCTTTTTGCTATCGGATTTACCATCTATTCTCATCAAAACCAAAAACAATTGCTTGTGTTTGTTGGCGATACCGTATATGTAAAAAGTGAACCAAATACCGAATCGGTTGATTTGTTTTTATTGCATGAAGGCGTAAAAGCCGAAGTGAAAGCTAAAGATGGTAACTGGTTGAATATTAGGCTTGAAGATGGACTTTCGGGCTGGGTGAAAGTTTCTGATTTTGAGGAAATTTAGTTTACTTGGCTCTGTTTGCTTGGTATTAACTCTTGTTAAAATAGAGTGTGTTTAGACTTGAAAGTTAATCCAAAAAAAGCTTATAAAACTCATCATGAAGTTTAGTTCTAACATTATTAGTTACCAAACGTTTATTTTCCATGGTTGGGTAAGTTCTGTTAGATAAGAAAATGAAAATCATTTGATTTTCAGGATCAGCCCAGGCGAATGTGCCAGTAAAACCAGAGTGTCCAAAGCTTTTGGCAGAAGCTAATTCTCCTGCAGGACCACCTTCTTCATCCATCAAAGGTTTATCAAAACCTAAACCACGTCGGTTATTTTGGTTACAAAAAGCGCAAGCTGTAAACTGCTCTATAGTTTGCTGATCAAAATACTGTTTACCGCCATATTGTCCTTTTTGAAGATAAACTTGCATGAGCTTAGCGAGATCAATACCTCTACCAAACAAACCGGCATGCCCTGCCACACCACCTAACATGGCGGCACCCATATCGTGTACTTCTCCTTTGAGGCTTTGATGTCGGAAATAAGTGTCGATTTCTGATGGCACTATAGCCGATGACGTTTTCGGTAAATAGCCTAAAGTATATGCACCAATAGGTTGGAATAAGGTGTTTTCAACTAATTGATTTAGAGATAGTTTTGATTTTTTTTCAACAAGTTCTTTTAATAAATAAAATCCTAAATCACTATAGCGATAGTAGGTAGAATCCAACAATTCGGACTCATAAATCCAGGTCAAAATAGAATCTTTATACAGGTTATTGACAAACATATTGTCGGCAACTTGAGTTTCAAAATGGCTTGATTTGGTTTTACTATATAGACCTTTTTTCCAAGATTTATCTTCCTCTAAAGTCTTTAAATAGAATGGAATCCAAGGTTTAAATTTAGCCTGATGCGCCAAAATTGAACGTATGCTAATGTCGGCTTTGTTGGTATTTTTACTTTCTTCTAAGTAGGTTTCAAGGGTTTGGTCTAAATCTAATTTGCCCTCATCATATAACATCATCAATGCCGATGTTGTAGACGCCATTTTGGTTATCGAAGCCAAATCATAAACACTAGTGTTGGTAATGGCTTTTTTATTCTCGTAGGTCTGAAAACCATAATTTTTATTAAACAAAATCTCGCCATCTTTTGCCATAATAAGCTGACAGCCAGGTGTAGATTCATCATTAATAGTAGCATTTGCAATAGAGTCAATTTGCTGAAAATCAGATGCTCTGAGTCCAAATTTCATTGGATTTCCTAGTCTGATTTGTTTGCTTTCTTGAAAATGAAGCCCCGTAGATTCTGGAAAAGCTTTAGAGATACTTACAGGTAGTTTGCCTTTTGGCGAACGCGCACCAAACAGAAATTGGGCAGCCAGTTTATTTGCTTCCATATTGTTCTGATAAGCAACAGAAAAACTGGTGAATTGTTCTAAAAACTTGAGCTCGAGTAGGGCATAGGGATTTGCGAAATGAATCAAATGCGTGTTGGCTCGCTTAGACAGTTTTTCGAGTGAAAGCCGTTCAAAATCACTTAATTTATAGGCTTTCCAAGGCGATTTATCCGATTTGTGAATACTGACAATCAGTTGAGTAGAGTCCGGAATAGAACTCAACCAATGATCAAATTCAGCGGTTTTGCCCTTGCTAGAAAAGTGTTTTTTGTCGGAAGGTACAAAGAAATCAAAGCCATCCTCATACACTTTTTTCTGTTCAATATCACCAAAACTAACTAGCTTAAATAGTTGTTTTTCAATAGATTGAAAAGGAATGACTTGATTAGGATTATGAACCAAAGTAAAGGCTTCGGCCATAAGTTGTTCTTTAATCCATTGCGCTTTTTCGTGGTCTATTTTTCCTTTTGGAAGACTATCTTTTTGGTGTAAATTGAGGTAACTTTTAAGCATCAAGACCTTGAAACAGCTTTTGTTAAGTTCGTCCAAGGTATATTCTTTGGTTTCGATGCCTTTTTTTACCGTATCAATGACCGCTTTTAGGTTTTGAGGTAAAAGCAAAACGTCATTTCCGGCTTTTAGAGCTTCGAGTTCTAATCGCCCATTTTCGTAATGATCCTGAACGCCTTTCATTGCCAATCCATCGGTCATCACAATGCCCTGAAAACCCATTTCGGTTTTGAGTAGAGAGTCAATAAAAACCTTTGATAATGAGCTTGGTAGATTCTGTTTTCCAGTAATTTTCGGAATATCTAAATGGGCAATCATCACAGCAGAAACACCGCCATCAATACATTTCCGAAAAGGAAAAAGCTCCAAACTATCTAAGCGTTTCATGCCAAAAGGCAATTGCGGAAGCGCCAAATGCGAATCCATATCGGTGTCGCCATGACCCGGAAAATGTTTTATGCAAGCTGCCACCTGATTTTTTTCTAAACCTTTGATGTAATTTTGTGCTTTTCGGGCAACATTAATTTTGTTTTCGCCAAAAGAACGGCTGTTTATAATCGGATTTTGAGGATTATTATTGACATCAACATCGGGAGCCAAATTAATATGAATGTTGAGCGCTTTAAATTCTTCAGCCATTTGCGCGGCCATTTCTTCAATCAATTCATGATTTTGAACCGCACCTAAAGTCATCATCCATGGATATTTTGGAAGTTCGCTCAAACGCATATTTGCGCCCCATTCTCCATCTATCGAAAATAAAAGGGGGAGTTTTGAAGCCGATTCATATTGTGAAGAAAGGGCTTTTAGAGAAATGGTATCACCTTTAAAAAAAGTAACACCACCAATACCATAATTTTTTATTTGGCTTAGAAGTTCAGATTCCATACTGCTCGAACGAACCGATTCGGAACGCATAAAACAAAGTTGAGCAATACGTTCTTCTATACTCAGATTCTCAAGGGTTTCTAAAGCCCAAGTGGAGTCTGATTTTAGAAAATCTGGAGACGTTGACTCTTCTATAATGCGTTCATTGTTAGTAAGTTGGTTTTGTTCTTTTGCTTTAGGAACTCCAAAGATAAAGCAGATAAAAAACAATGAGGAAGTCAGCCAATTAAGCATAGGTTTTGTTTAAGAAGTCAACAAATTTTTTGATAGCTCGGGCGCGATGAGAACATTTGTTTTTGTCTTCTAAAGACATTTCGGCAAAACTTTTTTGGCTTTCTTCCGGACAAAAAATAGGATCATATCCAAAGCCTTTTTCGCCAGATCGAGTTTCCAAAATCCGACCTTTAACAATACCTTCAAACACAAATTCTTGTTCTTTATCAACAAAAGCGATGGCGGTTCTAAATTGAGCATTTCGATTCGATTTCCCTTCCAACTTTTTGAGAACCAAATCCATATTGGCTTCAGCATCTTTTTTTTCGGCATCGGCATAGCGCGCAGAATAGACGCCAGGCTCGCCGTTCAGACTTTCAATTTCGAGTCCGGTATCATCAGAAAAAATCGGAAAATCGATGGTTTTAGCCAAATAATGGGCTTTTTGCAAGGCATTACCTTCCAAGGTGTCGGCCGTTTCAGGAATATCGTCATTAAAACCTAAATCATTAAGTCCAACAAGATCGATAAATTGAGGTAGCAAAGATCGGATTTCCTCAACTTTATTTTGATTTTGACTTGCAAAAAGTAGTTTCAAAGTAAATATGGTTAATTAGTTAATATCTAGACAAATAGACTTTGTTTTTTGTCTCACTTTGGCCAACTTAGCATGGGCATCATCTTCTGAACGAAAGCCAACAGGACAAAGTAACACAGACTTCAATTGTTTGGAATCCAAACCAAGAAGTTCGTCATATTTTGCAGGCATAAATCCTTCCATTGGCGTAGCGTCAATTTGCTCTAAAGCGCAATGAGACAACAAGTTACCTAAAGCAATATAAGCTTGCGATTTTGCCCACTGAAATTTCCAATCAGCACTTCTTTGAGCGACGCCGGCATACATCATATTTTTGAAACCCTCGAACGCATCTAGTGGAATGCCACGTGTTTCCGCCGTATTGTTAATGTAAGCATCAACAAAAGCAACATCGATATCGGTTCGGACGGCCAGAACAATCAAATGAGAAGCATCAGCAACTTGCCTTTGTCCAAAAGAATGTGGAACAAGGACTTCGCGTTTTTCATTATTTTCGATGAATAAAAACCGATAAGGTTGCAAACCATAAGAAGAAGCCGTTAGGTTTAGTCCTTCCTTTAAAGTGTTGATCTGATTGTCGTTAAGTTTCTTTTTTGGATCAAAAGCTTTACAAGCATATCGCCATTTTAGGGCATCAATGTAGTTCATGTTTTTTAATTTTAGACTCGGTGTCGTTCAACTCTTTGATCGAGTATTTTACGGCAGCAAGTTGTTTTGAGTTTGGATAAGCTTTTACAAATTGATTATAAAAATCTAAGGCAAAAAGTTTATGCTTATCAAAGCCTGATTTATTGAAGGCTTGTTCGCAAACAAAACCTTTCTTGAACAACACAAAAGCTCGTTTTGTGCTTTTTGGGTAGATTTTCTCAAATCGATCATAGACACCCAAAGCCATAAAATATTGACCAGTACCTTCGTAAACATTAGCATAACGCAGCATGATTTCTTCAGATTCTGGAGCGTTTGGAAAAGCGTTTAAGTAGTTTTCGTAGGAAGCCAAAATAGCTTTTGCACTTTCTTTCGTTGTTACGGTGTCTCTAGCTATTGCATAAAACGCACGCTCTTCGGATTTGAGTTGTTCTAAAGCTTTATCAGCCGGAGAAATACAACTCGAAAACCCAATCATTAAAATCAAAATTGAAAGTACTCTCATTAGCGTTTTCCTCTTTTTAGTTGATGTTTCATCCGATAATCTGCTCTGATTTTTCCATCTTGAATTTTCCTTAACTTGCCGTTAATCAATTTCTTACGAAGAGGAGAGAGGTGGTCGGTAAACAAAATAC
The DNA here is from genome assembly GCA_049609625.1 of Flavobacteriales bacterium. GTDB lineage: Bacteria > Bacteroidota > Bacteroidia > Flavobacteriales > CAJXXR01 > JBMYYR01. The sequence continues at coordinate 44,371 of JBMYYR010000001.1, forward strand.
CTTCAATATGATCATATTCATGTTGGATAACTCGAGCGGCAAGTCCTGAAAATTCTTCAGTTTTTTGATTGCCATTTTCATCGAAATATTGAACACGAATAGTCGATTTTCTAGATACATCCTCGCGCACTTCAGGAATGCTTAAACAGCCTTCGTTAAACAGCCATTCTTCGCCAGTTTCTTCCAGAATTTCTGGATTTATAAATACTTTTTTAAAGTCTTCGACCGACGGATCTTCTTCTTTAAATGGGCTGGCGTCTACAATAAATAAACGCAAAGATTTTCCAACTTGAGGCGCCGCCAATCCTACGCCAGATGCCGCATACATGGTTTGCCACATATTGTCGATTAGGTGCTTGGTTTCGGCTGATTTTGGGTCAATTTGTTTTGCTTTTTCTTTCAAAACAGGATGACCATAAGCTATAATGGGTAAAATCATAAAGATTGGTTTTGATCTAAATACGATCGTAAAATAATAGAAGCACTTACCTTGTCGATAAGTGCTTTGTTTTTTCGTTTTTGTTTCGGAACGCCCGCATCAATCATAGACTGAAATGCCATTGAGGACGTGTAACGCTCATCCACTAAAACTAAAGGGTGTTTCGGAAAGTGTTTTTCTAGTTTTTTGGCATAAGCCAACACCTTTTCTGTGGTCGTCGAATGGTCGCCATTTAGATAAGTAGGTAAACCTAAAATAAGTTTATCTACCTGATTTTCAGAAACATATTTTTTTATAAAAGCAATAGATTTTGAATTTTCGATGGTTTCTAAAGGAGCGGCGATAATCTGTAAATCATCGGTTTCGGCAAAGCCCACACGTTTTTCTCCAAAGTCGATTCCCAAAAGTCTTGCCATCTTGTTATGGTAATTCGTAAGAAAATTGAGTTACAGTTGGGCGCACACTCATCACAGGTGTAAACGAATTGTGAATAATGTTTTGAGCTGCCGACCCTAAGAAATGTAGTGTAAAATCATTCTCTTGTTGAGTCATAATCATGATTAAATCGGCATCTTTTTCTTTAGCGTAAGTCAAAATTTCATTACTAATTTCTGCATCTTTATCTCGATACAAAATATCAGAATCAACCTTTATGTTGTGCGAATGGATAAATTTATAGACTTGCTTCATATTGAGTTTTAGTTCCTGAATAGCATCCGAATCTAAGTTTTCTCTGATAACAGAAACCAACTTCACTTCTGCTCCAAACAAACGAGCAAATTCGATGGCATTAGACACTTTCTCTTTTGTTTCTTTCTTTAAGTCTAAAGGTAAAACAATGGTTTTCAGCTCTTTGTGATTTTGTCCTTTGATGGTAATTACAGGTACTTTCGACATACGAATGACCCGATTGGCATTCGAACCCATAATTTTTTTCATCGTTTTGGGCACGCCTTGTGTTCCCATAACAATATAATCGGCGCCTACCATTTCCGAAACTTCAACAATTTCTTGGTATACTTTTCCACGAGAAACCATCGAATTGACATCGGTGCCGAGTTTAGCTTCGGAAGCCTTTGCTATTTCTGCTAATTTCTCTTGAGCTTGATCTTGCATTTTTGCAATTTCTTCCTCGCTTTTATCTCCAAAAACTCTGGAAAAAAAACCAGATGCTTCAATAACACTTAATAAAGTCAGTTCGGCTTTACAGGCTTTGGCTAAAACTTCAGCTTCTCTGAGCGCAACAAACGATTGGTCTGTAAAATCAATCGGCACCAGAATCATGGCTTGTTTTTTTGACATGGTAATTTCAAATTTTTGACAAAATTAATAAATCTCTTTGGTTTAATGACAGTCCGTTGATGAGTTTTAAGCTAAAGTTTTGATTTTCAATAAAATAACTTGTGTTTAGAGTTAGTGAAATTAATGTAGTTTGTTGATAGTCAAGGGTAAACATCACTAAGAGGAACGAAAAGTTTAATTCAGTTGACTTAGGACATCAATTTTTCTTCAAATCCTGACACAAAAAGCCAAAAGGCAATAAATCGGCCAAGCTATTGAGTAAAATCACAGAACCTTTTCCTGAAAAGAGAAGAATAGGAATAGCCTGGTTTTGAAGATGTTCGTATTCCAGCATTACCTGTCGGCAAGCTCCACAGGGCGACAGCACGCCTTTAAAATCAAATTGTTCTGAACCAGCCACAACCGCAAGGGCTTTTATTTTGGAATCATGTTGCTGAGCGCCGTAAGCGAAAAAAGCAACACGCTCGGCACAAAGTCCAGAAGGATATGCCGCATTCTCTTGATTATTTCCCAAAACCACTGACTGATCTTCTAAAAGCAAAGCTGCGCCAACTTTAAAGTTAGAATAAGGCGCATAAGCTTTTGCTTGAGCTATTTTTGCTGATTCAATTAGGTTTTGATACTCCATTGATAAATCAGAAATTTGCTCAAATTCTTGATATTGAAGCTCTAATGTTTTGGTTTTTGACAATTTAATTGATGTATGATGTTTTAAAAAAATTCAAATGACAGACTGATTTACAGCCAAAAAGGCTTCTTTTTATCAAACGACTCAAACAGATTATAGAGTTCCTCTGGTGTTTTTAGTGAAGCTTCCCCGCCCCAAATCTCGTCGTAAATCTCCCATTGCTCGGGCGTAATAGTTGTTCTAACTTGATCGAAAGCAGTAACGTAATGCGGTTTAATATTTTTTGTATCCGTATGTTCTTTTAGGGCATTTTCTGTGACTACAAAGTCCATCTCTTGCCAATAAATATAATGAGGTTTTTTAAGATGTAGGCAGTATCCTAATGACGTTCCTATATCATTAGCCATAGTCATATCGGATAGCGAAATAATGCTTTTTACCCTAGGTAAAAAATTAAGGTCAGATCGATGACCAGCAGTAACAACCTTAAACCCAGCTTTGAGATAAGGCAAATGATTATTGATTACAATGTCTTGATAATAAATACTTACAACTACTGTATCATAATCCTTACCGACTTTAGAAATTTCTTTTATCCAGCTTGTATAGTCAAATTTTGTTGAATGTGATTCAATAGAATGGAGTGGAAAGACAAGTAATACCGAGCCTAATTCGGACTTTAACTCCTCAAGCTTATCAACACTTAACAGACTGTCTACATACGCTATATGTGGTCCTATTTTATGAATAGATTTATTCACGTTACCCAAGGTTTTAAAAAAATTATACCGAATAGGTCCAAAGGTCAAAATAGCAGGAAATCTATTTTTATACACCTCAAAATCAATAATATAGTCATCGTAATAAATCCCGTGTTCAATAATGGCATTAATCGGTTTATTCCATTTTGAAAATTGCCTTAGGTTTTGGGCTATTGCAAACCTAGAGTTTACATAATAATACTCATCTGAATACGAAGGTAGATTCTGACTTAACGAATCGACATCAAAAATAGATAACGTTTTTCTCCTTTCAACTTCTTTAAGGAATCGCTTTCTCATTCCAAATCTGAACGTATTGGCTTTATAAACAGCTAAGGTTTGGTAGTATTCCCTGTATTTTTCGGGATAAATTTTGAGAACTAATTTGAGAAATGATATAAGAAGGTTTTTCATTTTTGAATTAAATGTTAGGTGTTTTAAGTGGTCTTGAAATTATTTTTTTGAACACTTTGACACTATGGTGAATCGTACTAAACTTAAACCAAGGCAATGGAATGATTTTATATGCCATAGAAAACGTAATAATATACATCACAACGCAAGTTAGCAGAGTAGACCAAGCCGCAACAATGTTGCCATACTTAGGGATATACAAGATGTTCAATCCCAGATTTATAGCTATACCTATTGAGACGACAATTACATTGTAATAGGTTTTAAAGGTTTGACCAATAATCACGCTCGAAATTGTATAAAGACCATAAAACAAATATCCGAAAGCTACTGGTGTAACAACAATAAAAGAGTCTTCAAATTTTGGATCAAAAAATTCAATCAAAAACAATAATTTACCTAAAAGTAATACGCCTATCGTGATGATGATAATTATTAGCAAATACAAGTGAAAAAATGAAACAATGTCGTGTTTTAATAGATCGGTTTCATGTTTTGAGTCTTGTTCAGATTCTTTTTTTTCTAACTGACTAAAATACTCATACACTTTTGGAACAAAAACAAGGTTAAACGCATTGATAGCGACAAAAACTAAAGCTCCAATTTTGTAGCCCATGTCGTAAATTCCAACATCAGATTTTCCCAAATAATAATCTATGATATATCGATCACTTAAATTTAAGGCTTGTTCCAACAAAACAACGACTAATAAAGGTAGCGAATATAAAAATGCTTTTTTTATAAGGTTTAGATCTGGTTTGAATATGAGGTCTCCGGATTGGGCTAGTTTGTAAAATGTATAGCATCCAAAAAACACAGGTAAAACTAAAGCTGGTATGGATCGACTTTCCCAACTGAGGTCGGTGTAATAAATCAGGTAGAGCGACAGAACGAGATTACTTATTGTCATCAGGGTGCTTAGTACGCCAAATTCTAAAGATTTTTTTCGATTTCTGAGCAGAGTGAGATAAATAAAGTAGCTCAATGAGAAAAAGGAGCTTACAGGAATCCACCAGATGTAGAAATTCGGTATATCTTGCAAGGCATTTAGTTCCTGAAAGGCGTAACCATTTAAAAAACCAAGCAAGGTATTGGTAACAGCAGAAACCAAGAATATATTAAATATCGCTACTGGAACTTCCTCTGGTTTTCGGTAATAGATATACTGTAAATAGGAGTTTAGAGAAAGTGAAGAAATTGTAGAGAAAATAAGGTTGAAGATTGTAAACATAGACAATACTCCTACATCATCGGTAGTAAATTGCCGTGTAATAATCGGTATTAAAATAAAGGGAATCAGTTGATTAAGAACTGTTGTTCCAAAATAGATAAACGTATCTTTTATAAATTTCATAAGCCCAAGACGAGTTAGTTTAGTCTACTTTTTCCTTTTTTTTTGATAAAGCTATAATGAACTTACAGCCGTTCAACTACTTATGTTTAGATTTTGAAGCTGCTTCTAAATTACGTTCAATTTTATGTTTTGGTCTTGTCCATTTCAATTCATCTCGTTCCGATTTTGGAACAGATTCTTCAACAATTTCAGGCTTATCTCCTTTTTTGTAAGGTTTTCTCGGGCTCAAACCTAAAATATCAAACAACTTCATGTCTTCGGTGATATCTGGGTTTGGTGTGGTGAGTAATTTATCGCCAGCAAAAATAGATCCAGCTCCAGCCAAAAAGCAAAGCGCTTGTCCTTCCTGACTCATTTCTGTACGTCCGGCAGAAAGTCTAACTAAGGTTTCAGGAAGTATGATTCGAGTTGTGGCTACCATTCGAACCATATCCCAAACCGATGTAATTTCCTGATCTTCAAGCGGTGTGCCTTCCACAGGAACTAAAGCATTAATTGGTGTAGATTCTGGATGTGGAATCATTGTCGATAAAGACAACAGCATTCCAGCACGGTCGTCATCGGATTCTCCCATACCGATAATTCCACCAGAACAAACGGTTACGTTGGTTTTTCGAACGTTCTCAATGGTACTCAAACGGTCTTCATAAGCTCGAGTCGAAATCACTTCTTTGTAATAATCCTCAGAAGAATCTAAATTATGATTATAAGCATACAAACCTGCATTAGCAAGTCTTTTAGCTTGGTTTTCAGTAATCATACCTAAAGTACAACACACCTCAACGTCTAATTTATTGAGCGTTTCTACCATTTCTACAACTTGATCAAAATCAGAACCTTCTTTCACATTTCGCCAAGCGGCGCCCATACAAATTCGCGAAGAACCTGCTGCTTTTGCACGCAAAGCCTGAGCTTTCACCTGACTTACAGACATCAAATCGTTACCTTCCAAACCAGTAGAATACCGTGCTGCTTGCGGACAATAACCACAATCTTCTGGACAACCACCTGTTTTAATCGAAATCAAAGTACTGACTTGCACTTCTTTTGGGTCATGAAACTGACGATGTACTTGCGCAGCTTGATAAATAAGGTCAATCAAAGGTCGATTATAAACTTCTAAAATCTCTTCTTTTGTCCAATTATGTCGAGGGGAATTAGTCTGCTCTGTATTCATTTTGAGTTGTTTATGCTTTGTTTTGGAGATCAAAAATTCAGTATTAAAATCAATGACAAATCCTAAAGATGCAAATATAAGCTATCCAAGTTTGTTTTTATTCGTTTCGATGCCAGATTTTTTTCGATAAAGAACATAATTAAAGCCCTTCGGGATTAAAACCTACATTTCAAATTAATATCTTTGCAAAAAAAAATAATTATGTCGGGAACGTTAAATTCCATCCAAGAAGCCATTGAAGATATTCGCCAAGGCAAAATTGTTATTGTTGTTGATGATGAAAACCGTGAAAATGAAGGCGATTTTGTTTGTGCAGCTGAAACCATGACAGCCGAAACGGTGAATTTTATGGCAAAATTTGGTCGAGGACTAATTTGTGCGCCGCTCACCGAACAACGTTGCGATGAGTTGGAGCTGAATTTGATGGTTGGTAAAAATACCGACCCAAACAATACGGCATTTACGGTTTCGGTTGATAAAATTGGAGATGGTGTAACGACAGGTATTTCGGCTCTCGACCGTGCAAAAACCATTTTAGCACTCGTAGATCCAGCAACCAATCCAAGTGATTTATCTCGACCTGGACATATTTTTCCATTAAAAGCTAGAGCCGGAGGTGTTTTACGACGTGCTGGCCATACCGAAGCGGCGATCGATTTAGCAAAACTTGCAGGTTTAAATCCTGCTGGCGTTATTGTCGAAATTATGAACGAAGACGGCAGTATGGCTAGGCTTCCTGAACTTAAAAAACTTGCCAAAACCTACGACATGAAAATCATTTCTATTGAAGATTTGATTGCTTATCGTATGCATAGCGAAAGCCTAATCAATCATTTAGAAACGGTTGAGTTGCCGACAGAACAAGGTCATTTCAAACTTTCAGCCTTTGAACAAGTCAATACAGGAAGACATCATTTGGCTTTGCATAAAGGCGAATGGGCAGAAGATGAATCGGTTTTAGTGCGTGTACATTCGTCTTGCATGACTGGTGATATTTTTGGCTCTTGCCGATGCGATTGTGGTCCTCAGTTGACCAAAGCTATGGAATTGATAGAGGCTGAAGGTAAAGGTGTTGTGGTTTATATGAATCAGGAAGGTCGTGGTATTGGTTTGATAAATAAACTAAAAGCATACAAGCTTCAAGAAGAAGGTTTTGATACGGTTGAAGCTAACATCAAATTAGGCTTTAAGGCCGATGAAAGAGATTACGGAGTTGGTGCTCAGATTTTGAGAAATCTTGGTGTTCGTCAAATGAAATTGATGTCGAATAACCCAAAGAAACGAACAGGATTGATCGGTTATGGTTTAGAAGTTACTGAAAATGTTTCTTTAGAAATTGAAAGTAACGAACACAACGAATTTTACCTCAAAACCAAGAAATCTAAATTAAATCACAATCTAAGTCAGAGTTTTTAATGATCTGATTTTCAATTGATATTAAGATGTTTTTTCTCTGCGCGCTTCAATCACAGGAAGCGTAAAGGCAAACAAACAGACATAAAAGGCTCGATTTAAAATTAGTGACCCTGAAAATACATCACCTTTATAGTGCCCCACAAACAAAAGGAGGCAAAACACAGGTATAAACCAGCGGTAGGTTTTGATGGTGTTTTGAATAGCAAATAAAGCGGCATTGAGGTAAATAAAAATCGAGATAATAATTCCAGGGACACCAAAATACAAAGCTTGTCTCATGTAGCCTGCGTCTGTTAAACCATAATACCATCCGTCTATTCTGAAATACATGCCATCGCCATGCAACAAAGTAGCATCGGGCAAATCATAATAGTGACTATCGCTTAGCTGTGCAGAGGATTTAGTGGTCAGTTCTCCTGTCTCTATAAATTCATAGTAGAACTCAAACGCCCAGGGTAATATATTAGTATTAATCGAGGTATATACACTAGGGAATACGACAGCAAGCAAGTTGTATGCTATCAAAATCACAGCGACTGAGTATCCAATAGCCTTTGTGGTAGACCAAAACGTACCATTGTTAATAGATTGAAGAGTAACGAGGGCTAAAAATACCGCAACACCAATAAAGCCTGTTCGCCCAGAACAAATAATACTTAAAATAATAAAAGCAATTTGAACAACATGGATAAACTTAATTTTTGTGTTCTGGAGTCTAAAACCAATTAGCACGAGGAAAACAGATTGGACTAAGGAAAAATCATAAAGCCTTGTGGAGCTCATGCTGATTCCGCGAAACCACTGAAAGGATCCCGTCGGTTTAAATTTGGTTTTCAAATAAATAGACATCAATTCCCTAAACTCACTCGAAATAAACTGAATGAAAATAAACGTAGTCTGTATAAAAACCACTTGAAGAATAAGATTTACGAAATCATCAAACTTATAACCTCTTCGTATTAAATTGCTAACATAAAGTGAACCAAACACTAGCATTTCAATAAGATGAGTTGCGATTTGCTCTAAAGGTGCTGTTTGTTCATCAATCGTGCCATGAAAAAGAAGAATAAAAATAGTATAAGCAATCAGCGCTCCATAAAGTAGCGCATGTTTGACTAGAAATTTTGTAAACTTAAAGTTATTGGCTAAGACAGCTTCTGCCACCACCAAAAGAATCATAAATTTTGAGGGGCTGTAAGGCAAAAACACAAGTACAGGAGAATACATATAGAGAAACAATACCAAAACATAGTATAGATGTCCAAGTGTAGATAAATTTAGCCTTAACGCCATTTGTGAATATTTTTATGCAAAGAAACAAAATTAATATGCTCAACAAACACATTAAACCATATAAGCAAAATTATTTTTATTCATTTGGTATAAATAAATCGAATTGGTTTCCTCAATTTTGATTACTTTAGTTAAAATTTCAACATCATGATGCCAAATGAAATACAAACCATTGCACTCTGCGCCACGGCTCGTTGGGTAGATGTCGAACTCATTCAAAACACTGAACTTTGGCTACAAAAACTCGGTTACAAGACTAAAAGAGCTGAAAATCTGAGTGTTAAGCATCATCAATTTTCGGGGACAGACGACGAAAGAAGCGTAGCTTTTCAGGCGCTTTTAGACGACAAAACGATTGATGCCATTTGGTGTCTTAGAGGTGGTTATGGTACGGTACGGATTGTGGATAGTATAGACTGGGCGTCGTTTAAAAAACATCCAAAATATATCATTGGCTTTTCAGATTTCACTGTTTTGCTTAATCATGTTTTGCAATTTAATATACCGAGTATTCACGCCCCAATGCCTATTCAGCACATAGATCTGGACGATGATTCTAAACTCAGATTAGAGCAAAGTTTTAGTTTAATATGTCCTGAAATGGTCTGGAAAAGCAATCAGATACAACAATCCAAATCCATTAAAGGAAAGTTAGCTGGAGGAAATCTATCTGTACTTTTTAGTATGTTGGGTTCGGATAGTTTTCCAAAACTTCAAGATTCGATTTTATTTTTAGAAGATCTAGATGAATACGTTTATCATATTGATAGAATGATGTTTGCATTATGGCGAGCTGGAGCCTTAGGTGGTATTAAAGGGTTTTTGATTGGTGGATTTACATCCATTCACGACCACAAATTACCTTTTGGGCAATCGGTTGAAGGTATTTTTTCATTTTTTGCTGAAAAATTAGACGTCCCTATCTTTTTTGATGCACCTGTAGGTCATCAAAAGCAACATTTCCCTTTAGTTTTTGGAAGAGAGACGCTCATCAAACAACACAAAGATCACATTAGCTTATTACATCTATGAAACAGCACGATTTAGGAAAATGGGGCGAGCAACTTGCACATCAATTTTTGACCACAAAAGGTTATGTCATCTTATTCAGAAATTGGCGATCTAAGAAAGCTGAAGTGGATTTAATTGCTTTTTATAAAAACCGAATTATTTTAGTGGAAGTCAAAACCAGAAGTAATACACTGTATGGCGAACCTATTCAATCCATCTCAAACAAAAAAATTGAACTCCTTAGACAAGCTGCCGAAGATTTTCTAAATCAATATAATTTAGAAAATGAAATTCAAATTGATGTTTTTGGTATTGATGGCGATGAGCGCGCTTATCAAATTGAATGGATAAGCGACGCTATCGGGTTTTAATTCAATATTTTAACAACTTTTCCAAAGCTGTCCTCACTTTATCTGCATTCGGAATCATACGTTCCTCGAGTGTTGAATTTAGTGGAATAGCAGGCACATCTTCAGCGCCGATAACCGTAATTGGTGCATCGAGATACTCAAAAGCCAATTCTTGAATTCGACCTGCAATCGCCTGAGCAAAAGAATTACTCTTCGAGTCTTCTGTCAAAACCATAACTTTTGAATGCAATTTCACACGTTCGATAATCAAGTCCTCATCCAAAGGTAATAAGGTTCTCAAATCAAGAATTTCAACGGGTTGATCGATTTGTTTTGAAGCTGTTTTAGCCCAATAGACACCCATTCCATACGTAATGACCAAAGCTGTTTGTTTGCTTTCTATATCCTCAGTACTAACTTTTTGAGCCAAACGCCCTTTGCCGAGTGGAATGATATATTCTTCATCAGGTTCGATGCAGGCTGCCTCTTCCGTCCCTTTTATTTTCGACCAATACAAGCCTTTATGTTCTAAAACAACAACGGGATTCGGATCGTAGAAAGCACCTTTTAACAAACCTTTTAGATCGGCACCATTTGATGGATAAACCACTTTTATACCTTTAATAGAAGTCAAAATAGATTCCACAGAGGACGAGTGGTAAGGGCCTCCACTACCGTAAGCACCAATCGGCACACGAATAAGCGATTGTGCTGCCCATTTTCCATTCGATAAATAATAGGAGCGACTAAGTTCGGTGAATAATTGATTTAGTCCTGGCCAGATATAATCGGCAAATTGTACTTCAACAATGGGTTTACAACCAGCCACCGACATACCTAAAGTAGAACCGATGATAAAAGCTTCCTGAATCGGGGTGTTAAACACACGTTGGTCTCCAAATTTTTGAGCTAAGGTCGCAGCTTCTCTAAATACGCCACCTAAACGGCCGCCAACATCTTGTCCATACAATAAAGCTTCGGGATGTTTTGCCAACAACTCTTGAACACCAAACAAAGCACAATCTACCATCAAGGTTTTTTCTTTGGTTTTGGCATGGCGTTCGCCTTTTTCTTCCGTTACAGGACTTGGCGCATAAGCGTGCGTGAATAAATCCTCTGGTTTTGGATCTTCGGCTTGTTGTGCCTTTTCAAAATCGGCCTCTACCTTCGCTTTCGCTTGATGTTCTAATGCTGCTAATTCATCTTTTGAAACTCCTCTTGAAAGTAAATCTGCTCTTAACTTTGGAAGCGGATCTCTGGTTTTGTGTTCTTCTAAATCATCTCTATACCATTCTCGGCGCACGCCAGAGGTATGATGACCTAAAAGCGGAACTTTAGCATGCACTAAAAAAGAACGTCTTTCGGTTCGGATGAGTTCCAAAACTTCTTCTAAACAGTTGTATGATTCTTCAAAATTTGCGCCATCAATAGTTCGTAAGTCTATGTTTTTGAATCCTTTAACATAATGTGAAACGTCATTAGATCGAATTTCTCTGGCATGCGCCGAAATATCCCATTCATTATCCTGAACCAAAACCAAAAGTGGAAAATTCTTGAGCGAAGCCATGTGTAAAGCCTCCGAAATTTCGCCTTCTGTCATCGCTGCATCGCCAATAGAACAGACCACCACTGGTGCTTCGCCTTTGGGATAGGTTTTGATGTTTTGTTGTTCCAAATATTGAACACCCATCGCCACACCTGCCGTCGGAATAGCTTGCATACCCGTTGCTGATGATTGATGTGGAATTTTCGGCATATCATCTCGATTCAAACTCGGATGCGAATAATAGGTTCTACCACCCGAAAATGGATCATCCTTTTTAGCAAACAACTGAAGCATAATCTCATAAGGCTCCAAACCTATTCCCAACAAAATAGAATCGTCCCGATAGTAAGGCGCTACATAATCTTGAGGTTTGAGTTGCAAAGCCAAAGCCAACTGAATAGCCTCATGACCACGAGAAGTGGCGTGAACATATTTACTGGTTAATTTGGCCTTGTCTTCGTATATATCCGACATCATACGAGCCGTATACATCAGTCGGTAAGCGGTTTTGGCTTGTTCTAAAAAAGAAATTTTGGGCATATTTTGTGAGCTATAATCTTTTGCATTCTGGTCTAACACGACATTAGAACCGACAGTAAAAGTAGTGAATTTCTCTGAATGAACTCACATGTCGATCTAAGAATTCAAAATTTATTTATCAGCGAAACTATCTGATGGTTTTACTCAGCTATCGATAAAGCTTCCATTTCTGTATTATATGGTTTTTACTTCGCTTAGGTTCTTTAACATTGTTTTTTTTCTATCAAAAAAAAAGAGGATAACTAAATTTAGTTATCCTCTTTTACTATCGTTTTGACTCCTATTTATAGGGCCAATGCTCCTGCTTCGGCAACCGTATGGTCGTTCTCTACCGAGCTACCACTTACTCCAATGGCTCCAATGATTTTGCCTGAGGCATCTTTGATTGGAACGCCACCTGGAAAAGTAATCAGTCCATTGTTTGAGTGTTCGATATTGTACAAAGGCTGACCTGGTTGAGATAACTCTCCAATAGTTCCGGTGTTCATGTCGAAAAAACGAGCGGTTTTTGCTTTCTTGATTGAGATGTCAAGTGAGCCTAACCAAGCTCCATCCATTCTTCCAAATGCCACTAAGTTTGCTCCTGCGTCTACAATGGCAATGTTCATTTTTGTGTCTATGGCAATAGATTTTTGTTTTGCTGCAGCAATCGCCTTTTCTGCTTGTGCTAATGTAATACTCATCGTTTTTGGTTTTAGTATTGTTAATAATTTCAATGCAAAAATACAAGGAGAATGACGAAAGTAACTTACTAAAATAGTCCAATAACTTATGAAAAAAGGTCATTTAAAAAAGAATACTTAGCTTGAAGTTTGACTTGGGTTGAAGCCAAATTTGTTTTTGTAGGCTATACTGAAGTTTGATAGATTGGTGTAGCCCAAATCGAAATAAATATCCGAAGGTTTGACGCCTTCTTGTTCTAAAAGTTCTTTTGCTTTTTGAAGTCGCTTGTTTTGATACCATTTCCCCGGCGTCATCCCATATTCTTTAATGAAATGGCGTTTGAAAGTAGATAAACTCATGTTGCATAAAAATGCAATTTCTTCTAATTTTAGCTTAGAATGAAGGTTGCGCTCTACGATGTTTTTGAAAGGCGAAGTTTCTTTTCTTACCAAAGAAAAAAGATAGGTTTCAAAAGTTACTCCATATTTTTGTAAAAGATAGAGTATCAATTCCTCAAATTTTACTGAAAGCAAATCCTCTGAAAAAGCTCTTGATGATTGATTAATAGTTGATAATGAGTGAAGATATGAGGAAATATAGTCGTCATTTCTGATTATAAAATAAGGTGCTTCTTCTTTTGTAGCTGGCTTGTTTTGCGTATGCTTTTCTAAAAATGCTTTTAGTTTTTGTTCTGAAAAAAAAAGTAACTTACAGTAGTAAATAAGCTCGGTGTCTAATAGTTCTGTCCAGAGCCAATTTCCTTTTTTTAGCAGCAAAGATTGATTTTTGTTTACAGCAACTGTTGCTCCAGCAAAATGCACTTGTTTTTTGCCAACTTGCAAAAAACTAAACATATTCATCCCTAAATTGACCTTGCTTCTGACAACATCATGGCTCATTTTAAAATCATAGACGAACAACTCAGGTGGTGCGTCATTGGTTTTCATATAAATTTCAGGTATGTTTTCTATTGGCATCTGGATCAGTTAAAGTGAGAGGTTGTTGTTTTTGGTGATAAAAAAACCATGAGCAAATTGAAACATCGTTCAAAATAATGTGCCCCAACAACTTTGTGAAAGTTAACACTTATTGTAATGAAGAAAACGAAAGCTCAAAATTACTGAATTAATTTTTAATGTTGAATGTTCAGAACGTTTTCATGAAGTTTAGAGAAGAATTTGGCCGCTCAGTTGTTCAGGAGTTCAAAAAATAGGATAATATTGACAGAGAAAAACAACACCATGTTGCGATTCGATTAGGACAATCAGCCAACCTCTAATCATTAACAAACTCTACAATTTTTCTCAAGTCTAAACGCTCACAAGCTACATTTTGGAACAAAACACACGAGCGGATTTCAACAGGCTGTTAATAACTTTCCAGTTCAGAATGAAGCCTAAACCTAAAGGAAGTTGTAATTTAGCTTTTCGTAACGTTTAAAATTAAAATTTTATGGCCAAAATTATTGCCGTAGCCAACCAAAAAGGAGGCGTAGGGAAGACAACCACTTCAGTTAATCTGTCGGCAGCTTTGGGTGTTTTTGAAAAGAAAGTTCTACTTATAGACGCTGATCCTCAGGCTAATGCAACAAGTGCTTTTGGTATAAACCCAGAAGATATCGACTTTGGAACTTACGCCTGCTTGGAGCACACCAAGGCGGTAAACGAGCTTGTTTTAGAAACCAACAGCCCGAATGTAGACCTCATTGCGTCGAGCATGGATTTGGTGGCCGCCGAAATTGAATTGGTCGATAAAAAAGAACGGGAATATATGCTCAAAAAAGCCCTACTTCCTATTGTAGATTGTTACGATTATATCATTATTGATTGTGCACCTTCTCTCGGTTTGATTACTCTAAATGCTTTGTGTGCAGCGCATTCGGTTATCATTCCGATTCAGTGCGAATATTTTGCTTTGGAAGGTTTGGGCAAACTCATAGACACCATAAAATCAGTTAGAAAAGCCCTAAACCCAAACTTAGATATCGAAGGACTATTACTCACGATGTACGATTCTCGATTGAGGTTGTCTAATATGGTCATCGAGGATGTTAAAACCCATTTTAGTTCATTGGTTTTTGATACCGTTATTCAGCGAAATGTGCGCCTGAGTGAGGCTCCAAGTTTTGGGGAAAATATTATTCTTTATGATGCCAGTTCAAAGGGAGCGATTAATTACATGAGCCTCTCAAAAGAATTGATTTTAAATAACGAAAAAGTTACATGAGTAAAAAGAAAAAAGCTTTAGGAAGAGGACTTTCGGCCTTGTTGAATGCTGAACCTGATGAAGACTCACAGGATTTTAATCAAAAATCAACCAACACGCCAACTCCAAAAGTGAAGTCCTTTAAGTCGGTTTCGGAGATTGAAATCACAAGTGTGCAGACCAATCCGTATCAGCCCAGAACACAATTTGATCGAGAAATGCTCGAAAATCTGGCGCAATCTATCAAAGAATTGGGTATCATTCAGCCCATTACCGTTCGTCGGATTGATATGGATAAGTATCAGCTAATCAGCGGAGAACGACGATTGCGAGCTGCTCAAATGGTTGGTTTAAGCTCAGTTCCTGCTTTTATCCGAACGGCAAACGACCAGGAAATGCTCGAAATGGCCATTGTGGAAAACATCCAAAGACAAGAACTAGATCCGATTGAGGTTGCCTTGTCTTATCAACGTTTGTTGGATGATTGTCAGCAAACTCAGGAACAAGTCAGCGAGCGTTTGGGTAAAAAACGATCGACGATTTCCAATTTTCTACGCTTATTACAACTTCAACCCTTGATTCAGGCCGGACTTAGAGATCAGATGATTAGCATTGGGCATGCCAAAGCCTTGCTTTCTGTTCCAGATGAAGACTTGCAGATTCAGACCTATACACGGATTGTGGAAGAACGGCTTTCTGTTCGCCAAACCGAGGAGCTTTGCCAGAGTTTGAAACAAGCCAAATCGAAAGATCCATCAAAACCAGCTCCAAAACCCGTAGACTACTCCAAATGGAATACCAATTCGGAGCAATTGTCGGATTTTTTAAATGCAAAATCGAATATCAAATTTGCTGCAAAAGGTAATGGAAAACTGACGATTGATTTCAGAAATGAAAATGACCTAAAACGTATTTTGGATTTACTAAAACAAAATGAAAATTAGTTCCAAAATTAAATATAGTATTCTGATTGTCTGTTTCTTGCAGTCAATACTGTGTTTTTCTCAAGCTAAAAAAACAGAAGTAGAACACAGCCCAAACAAAGCTCTTTTGTTATCGATGGCTTTGCCAGGTGCTGGTCAGATTTACAATCAGAAATATTGGAAACTTCCTATTCTTTATGGTGGTTTTGCGCTTTCTGCTTATTTGATTTCCGAAAATAATAAAACCTATAAAGTGTATAAAAATGCACTAGATATTAGACTTTCTGGTGGCGAGGACGAATTTATTGCTATTTACACCGAAGACAATTTGCGCCAGCTTCAGCAAGCCTACAGAAACGATCGAGACTTGAATATTTTGATTGCCGTTGGAATTTATGCCCTGCAATCCATTGATGCTTATGTAGATGCACATTTGTTCAATTTCGATGTTTCGGATGATATTAGTTTTTATATTAAACCCCAAGTCCATCATCAATTTGACGGCGAAATGGCGATGCAAATAGGATTTTCATTAGATTATACCCTGCGATGAACATAGCACTTTTAGGTTACGGAAAAATGGCAAAAGCGGTTGAAACCATCGCTTTAAAACGAGGTCATACCATTGGATTAAAATTAAATTCTGGAGCTTTCAATGATTTGAAAATCAGCGATTTAAAATCAATTGATGTTGCCATAGATTTTAGCGTAGCTGATGTTGCTCCCAGATTAATTACACATTGTTTTGAACAGCAGATTCCCGTTGTTTCGGGCACGACAGGTTGGTTAGATCAACTTACTGATATCGAAAACCTGTGTCTTAAACATAAATCAGCTTTTATTTATGCTTCAAACTTTAGTTTGGGCGTGCAATTATTTTTTGAACTCAATTCAAAATTAGCTAAGCTGATGTCAAACTATCCCGAATATCAAGCTCAGCTAAAAGACATTCATCATATTCACAAATTAGATGCACCAAGTGGCACGGCGATTAGTCTAGCAGAAGATGTAATAGAGCAACATGACGGCTATTCAGATTGGATTTTGGGAAAACCAACTCAAGACCATCAATTGGCAATAGAAGCTGAGCGAATAGGAGAGGAGACGGGCTATCACCACATCAACTATCAATCCGATTTTGATTCTATCCAAATCAGACATCAAGCGAAAAACAGGTCAGGTTTTGCACTTGGCGCAGTCATTGCCGCCGAATGGATTGTTGGAAAACAAGGCGTGTTTTCTATGCGAAATGTGTTGTTTTCAAAAGAATTTTAAGCCTTCTAAGGTTTCGCAGAAAAAAAAACGTTCCTGTATAAATCAATCAGAACTCAAACTACATTTATGTCGAAAGGAAAAGTATTTAATGACCCAATTCATGGATTTATCTCCGTCAAAAATCCAATTGATATGGCGCTCATCGACCATCCCTATTTTCAACGACTTCGGCGCATTTCTCAGCTCGGCTTAAGTTATTTGGTTTATCCTGGAGCACATCATACCAGATTTCATCATGCTTTGGGTGCTTACCATTTGATGAAGCTTGCTGTTCAGTCGCTTAGAGAAAAAAACATCGACATTACTTTAGATGAAGAAGAGGCTGTGAAGCGTTGCATTTTGTTGCATGACATAGGTCATGGGCCATTTTCTCATGCGCTCGAAAACAGTATAGTTGAAGGCATTTCTCATGAAGAAATTTCCTTAAAACTCATGCATTACTTCAATCAAAAATACGATGCTAAACTTGATTTGACGATTGAGATGTTTCAAAAAAGACATCCTAAAAAATTCCTTAATGAATTGATTTCTAGTCAATTGGATATTGATAGATTAGATTATCTAAAGCGAGATAGTTTTTTTACAGGCGTGTCAGAAGGTGTGATTAATACCGATCGTCTGATTTCGATGTTTAATGTCGTAGACCACAATTTGGTTATCGAACAAAAAGCTATTTACAGTGTGGAAAAATTCATTTTGGCGCGCCGCCTGATGTATTGGCAAGTGTATTTGCACAAAACCGTTTTGGCTGCCGAACTGATGCTTGAAGGTATTCTGAAACGCGCCAAATTGCTTGCTGGTCAAGGTGTTGACTTGCCTTCTTCTCCACATCTTTCCTTCTTTTTGAATGAACAACTAAAGCGTTCGGACTTTGATACCAAAACGGTGCTCGATCACTTTTGCTCCCTCGACGACGTTGACGTGATGGCTTCCATAAAAACGTGGGTAAATCATCCAGACCATATTTTGTCTATGCTTTGCGAACGCTTATTAAATCGAAAATTGTATAAACTCCAATTTTTTGATGACAACGAAACTGAACGTTTTCAGACTCGGAAGGCAGAGTTAACGAAAACGATCAAGGCTTCGGGAGCCGATTTGGAGTATTATTTGTTTGAAGGTCAACTCAATCAAAGCATCTACGATCCGCAAAAAGACATCATCCGAATGGCCTTAAAGAATGGCGATTTAGAACCTTTTGGACAGAGCTCAAAAAACATAAATATGGGCTTGTTGACAGGATTTAATTCTAAAAACTACCTTTGTTTCTCCAACTCTTTGTAATATTTACTATTTTTGCAACCTATGAAGATAAAAGCACAACAGATTGCAGAACTTATCGAAGGCGAAATTATAGGTAATCCAAACGTTGAGGTTGATCACTTGGCGAGCATCGAAGACGGTGATAAAGGCGGTTTATCTTTCCTTTCAAACCCAAAATACAACAAGTATTTATACACCACGGAGGCTTCCATAGTTATTGTCAACAAAGACTTTGAACCCGAATCGACCTTCGTATCGACCTTGATAAAGGTAGAAGATTCTTACCAGTCTTTTGCTAAGCTTTTGCAATTTGCCGAAGCTCAAAACACACCAAAAACAGGTATCGAAGAGCCAAACTTCATTCATCCCAGTGCCAAAATAGGAAAAGACGTTTATATTGGTGCTTTCGTTTATATTGGCGAGGATACGACGATTGAAGACGGCGTAAAACTCTATCCGCATACTTACGTTGGCGACAAAACAAGCATCGGAAAAGATAGTATTTTGTATGCTGGCGTGAAAATATATCACGAATGTCAGATTGCCAACAACTGCACCATCCATTCCGGAGCCGTTATTGGTTCTGATGGATTCGGTTTTGCACCAACCAATAGTCAGGATTACTCTAAAATTCCACAATTAGGAAATGTAGTCATCGAAGAATTTGTGGAAATTGGTGCGAATACAACAGTTGACAGAGCAACGATTGGATCAACCAAAATTTTGTCGGGCACCAAGCTAGACAACCTCATACAGATTGCACACAACGTTGTTGTTGGAAAAAATACGGTAATTGCAGCCCAAACAGGCATCGCAGGATCAACCAAGATTGGGGATCAATGTATGATTGGCGGACAAGTGGCCATTGCAGGGCATATCGAAATAGGAAACGAAGTGAAACTCGCCGCAAAATCGGGCATACCAGCTTCCATTGCCGATAAGGAAATACACATGGGACCTATTGCTTTCGAGCGTAGAGATTTTCAGCGTTCATATATTTTATTCAAAAAATTACCCGACTTAGCTCGACGGATTAAAGACCTTGAAAAACAGCTTTTGGACTAACACCCTACCAACCATGAGAAAGCAACGCACAATAAAATCATCCGTTACCATTTCGGGAATGGGGCTGCATACCGGAGAGTTTTCTACACTTACTTTTCATCCAGCTCCAGAACACCATGGTTTCAGGTTTCTGCGCTCAGACTTAGAGCAAAAGCCTGTCATCAAGGCCGATGCACGCTATGTTCATAAAACCGAACGCGGCACTAGTCTGCTGCATGAAGGCGTTGAAGTAAACACCACCGAACACGTGTTGGCGGCTTTGGTAGGACTTGAGCTCGACAATATTTTGATTGAACTTTCGGCCTCCGAACCCCCCATAATGGATGGCTCGTCGATTGAGTTTATTAAACTTCTAAAAACCACAGAACATATTGATCAAGAGGCTGATGTGGACTATTTTGAAGTCAAAGAACCGATACATTTTATCGACAAAGAAACCCAGTCGGAAATGTTGCTGTTGCCAGCCGATCAGTTTGAAGTTACGGTTATGATAGACTATAACACCAAGGTGCTCAACACACAACATGCAAGTCTAAAGTCGCTTAGAAGCTTTGAATCTGAAATTGCCGAAGCCAGAACCTTCTGTTTTCTTCACGAACTTGAATTGTTGGTAGAACACAACCTCATCAAAGGCGGCGACCTTAATAATGCCATTGTTTTTGTGGAGCGTCAGCTCAGCGAAGCCGAGATGAAACGCTTAGGAACCTATTTTGGGAAAGACGAGGTTTTTGTCCGCCCCGAAGGTATTCTAAACAATATCGAACTTCGGTTTACCAACGAAGCCGCACGCCATAAACTACTCGACGTTATTGGTGATTTAGCCCTTTTTCCACAAGCGATCAAAGGCCGACTGATTGCCACAAAACCTGGTCATGGGCCAAATACAAATTTTGCAAAACATTTACTAAAATTAAAACAGAAACAGATGCCACGCTATGATGTAAACAAAAAACCAGTAATGGATGTTGTAGATATCATGAATACTCTACCTCACAGACCACCTTTCTTGTTGGTTGACAAGATTTTAGAAATTGACGACACTCGTGTAGTTGGTCTTAAAAACGTAACGATGAACGAGGAGTTTTTTAATGGTCATTTTCCGGGTTCGCCCGTAATGCCTGGCGTTTTGCAGGTTGAAGCTATGGCTCAGGCTGGAGGAATTTTAGTTCTAAAACAAGTTCCCGATCCTGAAAACTACCTGACCTATTTTATGAAAATAGACAAAGTTAGATTCAAACAAATGGTACTTCCTGGAGACACCTTAATCTTTGAACTCGAACTCATTGCCCCTGTCCGCCGAGGGATTTGCCAAATGGTGGGGAAAGCCTACGTGGGCGATAAACAAGTTATGGAAGCCGAACTGATGGCACAAATCAAAAAAGTGAAATAAAGATGAACCAACCCTTAGCGTATATACACCCCGAGGCAAAAATTGCCGAAAATGTGGTGGTCGAGCCCTTTTCGTCTATCCATAAAGATGTCGAAATTGGCGATGGCACTTGGATTGGTTCAAATGTTACAATTATGGAAGGCGCACGAATCGGAAAAAATTGTCGAATTTTTCCAGGTGCTGTTATTTCCGCCGTTCCTCAAGACTTGAAATTTGGCGGAGAGTATTCTATCGTCAAAATTGGAAACAATACCACCGTGCGCGAATGCGTAACGATCAACAGAGGAACGAACTATTCTGGCGAAACCGTTGTGGGAAACAACTGCCTGTTGATGGCTTATGTTCATGTAGCTCACGATTGTATTATAAAAGATAATTGTGTGATTGTCAACAATGTAGCTCTTGCTGGACACGTAACTGTTGGCGAACATGCAATCATTGGAGGCCTGTCGGCGGTTCATCAATTTGTCAATATAGGTTGCCACGTTATGGTAGGCGGAGGCTCGCTTGTCCGCAAAGATGTACCACCTTATGTAAAGGCATCAAAAGAACCTCTATCTTTTGTAGGTATAAATTCTATCGGATTGAGAAGGCGTGGATTTGACCCCAAAACCATCGCCGAAATTCAGGATATTTATCGTATTCTTTTTCAAAAAGGCATCCCAACCAACCGAGCAGTAGAACTTATCGAAGCCGAACTTCCCGCTTCTGTAGAGCGTGATAAAATCATTTATTTTGTCCGCAACGCCAAGCGTGGAATCATGAAAGGCTACACCAGTAATCAATAACATTTAAAACTAAAAAAAGACCAAAATGGCATCAACTTCTGACATCAAAAACGGACTTTGTATTCGAATTAACTCGGATATTTTCAAAGTTGTAGAATTTCTTCACGTTAAACCAGGGAAAGGACCTGCTTTTGTACGAACAAAAATAAAATCGGTAACGACAGGGAAAGTATTGGATAAAACCTTTCCGGCAGGACATAAAATTGACGACGTTCGAGTAGAAACTCATAAATTTCAGTTTTTGTATAGCGATGGCGATCAGATTCATTTTATGAATGTTGATGATTACAATCAAATTACTTTAGATCCTAAAATTATTGATGGTTACGAACTTATGAAAGAAGGAGAAATCGTAACGGTTCAATTGAATTCTGAAGATGGAATGCCTTTGGCAGTTGATATGCCAGCTTCAGTAGTTGTTGAGGTAAGCAACACAGAACCAGGTGTTAAAGGAAATACAGCAACCAACGCCACCAAGCCAGCAACGGTAGAAACAGGTGCCGAAATCATGGTGCCTTTATTTATCAACGAAGGCGACAAAATAAAAGTTGACACGAAGACAAAAAGTTATATGGAACGTGTAAAAGCCTAAGCTTTACAATCAATTTCTACGGATGATTCAACACATAAAATCTTTAAATTTCAAGAAAATAATCCTGTATTTTTGTGGTACAGGATTACTTTTTTTGCTCATTTCTTTACTCGGACTTAAAACGCTTTCGATCTATACTCAGCATGGCGAAGTGATCGAAGTACCCGATTTAATCAATCAACGTCAAAGCGAATTTTCTTCCAACTTAGACGCATTAGATTTGTCTTACGAAATTATAGATTCAGGAGCTTATAATCCATCCATTCAACCAGGTGGCGTCATTGAGCAAGTGCCAAAAGCCTTAGCAGGAGTAAAAAGTGGTCGAACAATTTATTTGACACTAAATCCTTCTAGTCCCGGATTTGTAAACTTTCCCGATTTTAAAGATAAACAGCTCAGGCGATTAGTTAGCTATGCCCGAGCCACAGGTTTGATTGTAGAAACGATTTCTTATAAAAACGATATTGCCGATTTTGTGGTTCTTGATGTTACCCAAAACGGCAAAAAAGTTGAGGCTAACCAACGCTTAGCTAAAGGCTCTAAACTCGAAGTTTTGGTCGGCAAAACAGCAGGTAAATTATGTAGCGCACCTTCAGTTTCAGGCATGTCGAAGCTCAATGCTTTTGCTCGTATTCAGTCGGCTGGGCTAAACATTGGAACAGTAAGAATTGACGAAAAAGATAAACATGTAAATCCTTTAGAATTAGTGGTTTACAAACAAGAACCTTTGTCGGCAAGGAGAGAAATTTATAGCGCAGGTAGAGGGATTAATCTCTGGCTAAAAAAGAGAGAATATCTTGATGAAACAACTGATAATTAGAATGTTATGAAACTATTTTGGACACTTTCCGCTTTGATCTTGATGAGCATAGTAACAGCTTGCGAAACGACAATCAAAACACCTTTGGAAGTAAGAACAGAAACGGCCGATTTGGGTATTTATCAGTTTGAAAAATTAGAACGTATTGATGGTTCGATGATGAATCTGAATGAGTATAGAGGCTATAAAATCTTGATAGTCAACGTGGCTTCAAAATGTGGATTGACACCACAATACAAAGGTCTACAAGAATTGTATGATGCATATCAAGATGACAAGTTCGTCATTATTGGTTTTCCGAGTAACGATTTTATGGGCCAAGAACCTGGAACAAATACCGAAATTGTTCAGTTTTGTTCATCAAACTATGGTGTAACCTTCCCCATGATGTCAAAAATTGCTGTGAAAGGCGAAGACATTCACCCACTTTATCAATACCTGACCAAAAAAGTCCATAACGGCCTTGAAGACAACAGCGTATCTTGGAATTTTCAGAAATTCCTAATCGGACGCTCAGGGAAGCTTGAAAAAGTACTTTCGCCATCTACCAAACCATCTGACCCTGAGTTGATTTCTTGGATAGAAGCTAATTAGAGTTGTGTTATGAAAATAGTTTGTATCGGTCGGAATTATCATGAGCACATCAAAGAGCTCAACAATGACATTCCTGATAAACCTTTGTTTTTCATCAAACCAGATAATGCGCTACTGAACAACAAATCAGAGCTTTATCTACCCGATTTTTCTTCAAATATTCATTACGAACTTGAATTTGTGGTGAAAATCCACAAAGTAGGTAAGCACATCAAAGCCAAATTTGCCAAAAACTATTACAGTGAAATCGGCTTAGGTCTCGACCTAACTGCACGAGACCTACAAGCCGAATGCAAAGCCAAATCATGGCCATGGGAACTCGCCAAAGGTTTCGATTCTTCGGCACCCGTCGGTCGATTTATTCCTCTTAATGATTTGGATATCAATAATTTGAATTTCACTTTAGACAAAAATGGAAGCCGAGTCCAAACCGGAAATACCAAAGACATGATCCATTCCGTAGATCAATTTATTGAATACGTTACTCAATTTATTACCCTAAAAAAAGGCGACCTTATTTTTACAGGAACTCCAGCTGGTGTTGGACAGGTTAGTATTGGTGATGAGTTTTTGGGGTGTTTGGAAGGGGAAGAGTTGATGAGGCTGAAAGTAAAATAAGGTTAGTTCGGTATAAGATTCTTTGTTATATTTCGACGCTATCGCTATGATTTTTATTTCATCATCTAACCATAAATACAGCTACAAGTTCGATAGATAACCAAATACATTGTTATTCTTATATGTGGATTGATGGCGTAACCTACACTAAATCAAACAATAATGCAACACATACTTTGACGAACTCAAACCCCTTGTGCTTGCCCAGCGGTTTTAGAACAACATCACAAACCGAAAGTCTGCCAGCTAGATTGCGGGTCGGAGCCCGCAATGACTGGAGATATGCGGATGTTTAATGCGAACAAGAGCTAGCGCCCAAAGCTCCTTTTGTTTTTAGCCAAGCGGATTGAAGTTCAAATACACTTGAAACCACGACTGGAAATTCCAAAAGTTTTTCGTTAGGGTTTCGTACTTCGGTCATCACGGGATTGCTTTTTCCTTTTTCAATTTCTATGGCTTCATAATGATAATTTCCCTTATCTATCAAGACATAAAACTGATTTTCGAGCTCAAATATAGACGTATTTCTAAGGGCGTAAGCCTCATGTTCGTTTGCTGGAACTTCGGCGCGGATAAACATGCCCGGTTTTAGGGTTTTGGTGGAGCTCAAAATTTCGCCATGAACGTCGACTGTTTTACTTTCAAGATCAACCAATTGACCAATCAGGGCAATAGTTCCTTTGAGGACATCGTCAGATCCTGGGATAGAAAAATAGAACGTCTGATCTTTTTTTAGAACACTCAAATCTTTAGTAAACACCTGAAGTTCAGCATGTAAATGGGATTTATTGACTAAAGAATACATCAATTCATTGGCCCGAACGTACTTATTGAGGTGGATGTTGGTTTCGGTAATGTAGCCCGAAATTGGTGCTTTGATTTTCAAACGTTTCTGAATCCCTTTTTGTTTAATATGTTTTGGACTGATGCCCAAAAACAAAAGTTGATTTTTTAAGCTAGAGTATTCAATTTCAGCTCGTTGCTTGGCGAGCAATTGTTCGTCGACTTGCTTTTGAGAGAGCAAATCTTGTGCTTTTAGCTTCTCTTGTCTTTGCCATTGTTTGTTCCAAAATTCAAGTTCGGCAGAGCTTTTCAAAAACTGCTCCTGAAGCTCAATATAGTTAGGGTCTTCAATTTCGGCCAAAATTGCTCCTTTTTTGACGTAATCGCCTGGCAACAAGACGCCCCAGCTCACAAATCCGCCCAAAGGCGCATACACACTTGCAAAACTTTCGGGTGGCGTGGCGATGTGTCCTGTAAAATTTAAGGTTCTTCCAACCGATTGTTTTTCAATATGTTCGGCTTTTATGTCCAATAATTTTCCTTGAGCTGAGCTCAGTTCA
The DNA here is from genome assembly GCA_049609625.1 of Flavobacteriales bacterium. Lineage (GTDB taxonomy): Bacteria > Bacteroidota > Bacteroidia > Flavobacteriales > CAJXXR01 > JBMYYR01. The sequence goes on from JBMYYR010000001.1 coordinate 70,141, forward strand.
AAGTTCGGATTATCATGCTCTTCTTCGTGTCCGTGAGCATGTCCATGCTCATCTTTAGTACCACAAGCCGAGCTTTTGTTTGGTTCAGATTCGCTGTCGCAAGCGCTGTGTTTTGTTTCGCTGCCGCAAGCTGCTTTTTTTGCTCCGTTGGCCTTCGTTTCGCTGCTGCAAGTGGTGTGTTTTGTTTCGCTGCCGCAAGCTGCTTTTTTTGCTCCGTTAGCCTTCGTTTCGCTGTCGCAAGCGGCGTGGGCAGAGCTTGTTTCGGTATCGTGTTTGTGTGTATGTTCGGCTTCGTTTTGGCATGAAAACAGAGCAAGACTTAGGCTGATGCAGCCGTAGATTAAATTCGTGAGTTTCATAAGACTTAGATTAAGGATTTGATTCTGATAATCAGATCGTTATATTGTTTTTTAAATTCGATTTGTTCAAGATTCTGGCTTCTAAACTGATTGAGAATCATAAGGTATTCGCTAAGTGAAATTGCACCTAGTTGGACCTGAGTTTTTAGATCTTCGTAGTCGCTTTCGCTGATGTGTTGTAGTCCATTTAGCTGAGTGCCAACTTGTTTTGCACGCTGGATGTGTTGTTCCAATGCCTGAGACTTGTTTTCCAACACCTGACGGGTTTCCAAGCCTTGCGTGTGCAAGGCCGCCAAAGCCTTGCGTTTGTTTGTCCTAAACTGGTCCGAAAATCCATTAAAGCTTAAGACAAACCCAAAAGAAGAAAGCTTAGAACTCTGTTCTTCAATATCTTGAAGCTGATAGGACAAGCCAATGGACGGAAAACGTGTGTTGTTGACTCTAGAACCCAGCTCGGCAGCCGCTTGTTTTTGCTTTGCCCACGAGCGAAAATCTGGCGAAAGTTCGAGCGCTTTAGAGAGGTCCAACGTTCTCAGTTCAAAAGCTGATTTCAGTTGACTTGCCTGAAGTTTAACTAAACACAGTTCGCTCATTTTCAGAACAATGGCGTCAATTTTTTGATTCAAAAAACTAAGTTCAATCTGTAGTTTCTGGGCCTGATTTTCGATTAATTTGAGTTCAAATTTACTGATTTCGCCAGCTTCCAACTGTTTTCGGCTAAACTGTAGGAGCTCCTCAAATTTAGTAATCAATGCCAAGCTTAGCTTTAGTTTGTTCTGTTCGGCCGAAAAGGCATTAAAAAGAAGGCTTGCTGTTTTGACTTGCTCGGCCTCTAAAATGGCTTGCTGATGTGTCAAATGGTTGACCTCTGCGCTGAGTTGCTTTCTCTGCAAGCGGCTTTGCCACGGATTTTTGATGTTCTGAACCACAGAAAACGACTGATCTTGATCTAAAGGTTTATTGAGTTCGCCATATTGCCAGCCCAATTCGGTATCGCCCAAACTCCATGTTTTCGATTTTAAATCTTCGGTGTTTTTAAGCTCAATTTGCTGTTGATTTAAAACCGTATTGTGTTCCAAAACCAGATTAATAAACTGATTTTCAGTAATTTGATTTTGAGCAAAACTTGAACCTGAAATCAAAATTAACAAACTCACAGCCAAAGGTTTAGCTTTAATTTTCCATTGCTTTTTTTCCAGAAAATAATATAAAATCGGCAACACAAGTAAGGTTAGCATGGTTGCGCTCACCAAACCACCAATGACCACAGTGGCCAGCGGACGCTGAACTTCGGAACCAGCTTGGGTAGACAAAGCCATCGGCAAAAAGCCAAAAGAAGCGACCAAAGAAGTCAGCAAAACTGGGCGAAGGCGGAGTTTAGAGCCCAAAGTAATTAAATCCCAAAGTTTGAGTTCTTTAGACTTGATTTTCAGTTTGTTAAAAGAACTAATCAAAACAATGCCATCCAAAACAGCAACACCAAATAGGGCAATAAAACCAATGCCGGCCGAAATACTAAAGGGCATCGATCTAAAATGGAGTGCCCAAATACCGCCGATAGCCGCCAAAGGCACAGCAGAAAAAATGAGCAAAGCCTGTTTGAAATTTCCAAAAGTAATGTAGAGCAACAGTAGAATAAAGGCTAAAGCTGCCGGAACGGCGATGGCCAATCGGTTTTTGGCGGTTTGCAAATTCTCAAACTGACCTCCGTAGTCAATATAATATCCCGAAGGTAAATCGATAGTAGTTTTAATGCGCTTGTCGATGTCGTTTATCAAACTTTCGATGTCTCTATTTCGGGCATTTATTCCGATGTTGACTCGCCGTTTGGCTTGTTCTCTCGAAATGCTATTGGCGCCTTTTTTGGTTTCGATGTCTACTAATTCGGATAGTGGAATGAGCTGATTGTTGTTGTTTTTTAGAAAAAGTTCTTCCAAACTTACTTGATTTTTTTCTTCAGCATCCAAACGCACCACCATATCAAAACGACGCTCGTCTTCGTAGACCACCGAAACATGCTGTCCAGAATAAATCGTTTTGATCAAGCGATTCACATCTTTGGTGTAGAGTCCGTATTCGGCAATTTTCTTTCTGTTGATATGAAATACCAATTGAGAGAGCCCAGAAACTTGATCTACATTGACGTCGCCAACGCCTTCGATGTCGGCGACCAGTTTGCCAATTTCAACAGCTTTTTCGACTAAAACATCGAGGTTTTCGCCAAACAATTTGATGGCAATATCGGATTTAGAACCTGATATTAATTCATTGAACCTTAGTTGAATAGGTTGAGTCATTTCGAGGTTTACACCAATGACTTTTTCGAGCGCATGTTTCATTTTACTTTGCATGCCTTCTCTTGTTTTGGCGCTCACCCAGTCGTCCTTTTCTTTCATCACAATCATAACATCTACATTGCCAATACCCATCGGATCGGTCGGGATTTCTGCCGTACCAATTTTGCTAATAACCTGTTTCACTTCAGGAAATTCATCCAATAAGATACGTTCTACCTGAGCGGTGGTTTTCATGGTTTGATTGAGGCTCGTTTCGGGATTTAAGCTCAGCTGCAGAGCCAAATCGCCTTCTTCGAGCGTTGGTATAAATTCGCCACCGAGCGTAGAAAACAAGGCCAAACTTCCTAAAAACAGGGCGATGGTCGCTGCAATAACTAGTTTTTTGAATTTAAACACGGTGTTCAATACGGGCAAATACAGGCGTTGGGCATAGGTCATCAAACGCTCGGCAAGACCTCTTCGGACCACAATTTCTTTTTTCAAAAATAAGGCCGACATCATCGGAACGTAGGTTAGCGAAAGAATTAATGCGCCCAAAATTGCAAAACCAACCGTCAGCGCCATCGGTTGAAACATTTTACCTTCAATGCCAACCAAAACAAGGATGGGCAAATAGACAATCAGGATAATGATTTCGCCAAATGCTGCCGATTTTCTTATGCCAGAAGAGGCTTCGAGTACTTCTGAGTCCATTTCGGACTGGCTTAGAGTTCTGTTTTTCTTAGAATATAACTGATGCAGTGTAGCTTCTACAACGATGATTGAGCCATCGAGAACAAGTCCGAAATCAACCGCACCCAAACTCATAATATTGGCAGAAACGCCAAAGGCATTCATCAAACAAAACGCAAACAACAAAGACATCGGAATGACGGAAGCAACAATAAGTCCTGCCCTGAAATTACCCAAAAGTAGAACCAAAATAAAGATGACAATAAGCGCGGCTTCGGTCAAATTTGTTTTGATGGTAGAAGCGGTTCGATCGATCAGGTCCGAGCGGTCCAGAAAAGCTTCAATTTGGATACCGTCGGGCAGATTGGTGTTGATTTGTTCAACTTTTTCTTTGATCCGATCAATAACCCGAACACTATTTTCGCCTTTATACATCAGGGCAATTCCGCCGACAATTTCGCCTGTTCCGTTGGCCGTCATGGCACCCAAACGGTTGGCAGAACCCATCCGAACGTCCGCCACATCTTTGATCAAAACAGGTGTGCCTCGCTCTACCTTAACAACAATATTTTCGATGTCTTCGAGCGTGTTTACCAAGCCTTCACTCCTTATATAGTAGGCTTTGGCATGGCGTTCAAGATAGGATGCGCCCATGTTTTCGTTGCTGCGTTCGAGCGCATCAGAAACCTCGAGTGCATCTATGTTGAAGGTTTTTAGGGCTTCGAGATTGAGCGCCACTTCATATTCTTTGAGCTTTCCTCCATAAGACGAAACTTCAATAAGTCCTTCTATTCCAGACAATTGACGCTTTATTGTCCAGTCCTGAATGGTCCGCAACTCCTCTAAACTATAGGTCGATTTGTAGGCAGGATCGACTTTTAATTGATATTGGTAAATTTCGCCAAGTCCAGTGGTAATAGGCATCAGCTCGGCGGTTCCGAATTGTTCGGGAATTTGATCTTTGACAGAAGAAATTTGTTCGTTGACAAATTGTCGGGCTTCCAAATTGGGTACGTCCTCGTCAAAAACAATTGTGATGACCGAAAGTCCAAAGCGGGTAATTGACCGAATATCAGTTGTGTTGGGAATGTTTCGGAGCGCAAACTCTAAGGGTTGCGTAACGTATTTTTCCATTTCTTGAGGTGCCAGCGATGGCGAAACGGTGATGACTTGAACTTGGTTGTTGGTGATGTCGGGTACGGCATCAATGGGTAGTTGGCGCAAAGACCAAAGCCCTCCAGCGATCAACATCAGGCTGAGAAACATAACCACAGCTTTGTGTTGAATCGAAAAAGTGATTAATCGATTAATCATGATTTAATGTGTTTAAAATCAGTAACTTTTAAAAAAAATAGAACGGAATAGAGCGTTTGGCTCAGTGCTTGGATTCGGTAGAGAAAACAAGAATTTGTATGGCTGTTTTAGCCAAGGTGTTAAGCTGTTTTAGGAGGATGGTATAGCTTAGAGTGAACCTCAAAGGTATACAGATTGAGCTTAATAGGAAAATTTGATGGAATAACTAAGTTTAGGTTATTTTGGCTTAGCACCACTCTTTGTTCGAGCTGAAATTGATTAATAGAACAACACAAACAGGAACAACATTGCGTACAGCAATTGTCATCATCTGTTTTGTCTTCATGATGTTGATGTTCATCATGATGAGCCTCGTTTTGGTGGCTATGTTGTGTGTCGGCACAGAGGTCTGAGCAAAATCCTTCGGGGGACAAGCTTAGGAACGTAGCAAACAAAAGACAGATGAACAATTTCATGCCACAAATCTATGAAAATTTGTAGGAATCGTGTTGCATATTTTAAACAAAAAAGATAAACGTTCTACTGAAAAATGTATTACTTTTGCTAACGTTATTTTTTTGACACCCTATTTTATGCAAATTTGATGCAAACGTATGCAAAAACAAGATAAAAAAATTTATCAGGACATCATCCTCCAAGCCATTCTCGAAAAGAAAGGCGAAAACATTACCATTTTAGATTTTGAAGGCATGGAAAACGCACCAGCAGAGGTGTTTGTTTTATGCGACGCCAAGTCCAGTACGCAGCTTAGAGCAATTGCTAGTTCGATAGAAGAGTTTGTGCTTCAGCATCTTAACGACAAAGCATGGCATGTTGAAGGCTTAGCCGAGCAAGAATGGATTTTGATGGATTACATCAATATTGTTGTTCACGTTTTTATCAAATCTAAACGCTATTATTACAATTTAGAAGAACTTTGGGGCGATACAAAAATAACACACTTAGAAGAACACAGCGCATTAGCCAATTAATAGATGGAAAATAAAAATCAAAAACCACCACACCAACCAAATTCAAAAAACAACAAGCCCAAAGGGTTCAATTTCTCTTGGGTTTACGCCATTATTGCCGTGTTTTTATTTGGATATTTTTTACTTAAAAATTCGATGCCAAATGAAGGCGATTGGGCTTGGTTGGATTTAAAAACAGCTCTTGAAAACCAGGATATTGAGAAAATTCAGGTTAAAAATAAATCAACGGCTTATGTTTATTTGAGCACCGAGGCCAGAAATTCTGGTAGTTACAAAGGAACAGATTCTAAAAACACAGACCTACCAACTTATGATTTTGTTTACAACATCGGCGATTTAAAAGTATTTGAAGATCGTATGCTCGCAGTCCAAGAAGAACTTGCCGAAAACAAACGTATTTATCCTGAATATCTACCTGTGGATACGCTTACAGACTCGCTCATTGGCTGGTTGCCGATGATTGTTTTGGTTGTGATTTGGATTTTTGTGATGCGCCGAATGAGTGGCGGAGCAGGGCCTGGAGCGCAGATGTTTAATATCGGAAAATCGAAAGATCAACTGTTTGACGAAACTCGAAAATCGAATACAACGTTTAAAGATGTTGCTGGATTGGAAGGCGCAAAGGACGAAGTGCAGGAAATTGTAAACTTCCTGAAAAATCCTGAAAAATATACCAAATTAGGTGGTAAAATTCCGAAAGGAGCACTGCTTGTTGGCCCTCCGGGGACTGGTAAAACCTTATTAGCGAAAGCTGTTGCGGGAGAAGCCAAAGTGCCGTTTTTCTCTCTTTCAGGTTCCGATTTTGTTGAGATGTTTGTGGGTGTTGGTGCCTCCAGAGTTCGTGATTTGTTTAAGAAAGCTAAGGCGAAGTCTCCGGCTATTATTTTCATAGATGAAATTGATGCCATTGGTCGTGCGAGAGGAAAAAATCAGATGACAGGTGGAAATGATGAGAGAGAAAACACTCTAAATCAATTACTTACAGAAATGGATGGCTTCGGAACAAGCCACCATGTTATTGTGATGGCAGCCACCAACCGAGCTGAAATATTGGATAAGGCATTGACTAGAGCTGGCCGTTTTGACCGACAAATTTATGTTGATTTACCTGAACTTAATGAACGAAAGCAAATTTTTGAAGTTCATCTAAAAAACATCAAAACCGCCAAAGACTTAGATGTTGACTTTTTGGCAAAACAAACACCAGGCTTTTCGGGTGCAGATATTGCCAATTTATGTAATGAAGCCGCTCTTTTTGCCGCAAGAAAAGAACAAACAGACGTTAAAAAGCAAGATTTTTTAGATGCTGTTGATCGTATTGTAGGTGGATTAGAAAAGAAAAGTAAAATCATCACACCTAGAGAAAAAGAAGTGATTGCGATACACGAAGCAGGCCATGCCGTAACGAGCTGGTTGTTGCAATATGCTCATCCTTTGGTCAAAGTTACTATTGTGCCACGAGGAAAATCTTTGGGCGCAGCGTGGTATTTGCCAGAAGAAAGACAGATAAACACAACGGCTCAAATATTGGACGAAATGTGTGCGACTTTAGGTGGGCGAGCGGCAGAACAATTGGTGTTTAATGAAATTTCGACAGGCGCTTTGAGCGATCTCGAAAAAGTAACTAAGCAAGCGCAGGCTATGGTGAGTATTTATGGCTTGAGCGAAAAACTTGGCCATGTGAGTTATTACGATTCTTCTGGTCAAAGTTCGGGCTTTACAAAGCCTTATAGCGATGAGACGTCTAAGCTTATTGATGAGGAAATGAAGCGTATTATTGATGAGTCTTACGCAAAAACTTTAGACCTTCTTTCAAATCATCTTGCTGGTTTAAAAGAAATTGCTAAATTGCTGATTGAAAAGGAAGTTATCTTCAAAGAAGACTTAGAGCAAGTCCTTGGAAAGCGAAAATGGGAAGATCGAGCCTTAGTCTTTGAGTCGACACACCAGCAACTCGAAGCACTAAAAATTGAAGAAGAAGCTAAGAAAGCTACTGAGGCAAAATTGGCAAAAGAAACTAAAAAAGAAGTTCTTCAAACAGAACAGAACCAAGAAGCAGGGGTGTAAAAAAAACGACAAAGTGAGTATTCTAAAATGGCTTAAATTTAATGACAATCGAGATAATTCTGTAAAACCAGAATCAAGACCTGACGTTCAAAATAAAGTACAGCCTAATTCTAAACTAGAAGAATCGACTATTCCAACCTTTGAAAATCTTGATGAGCAATTCGCTTATATGTACACCCAATCTGGTGGAAAATTTATGTTTTTTCTTTCAGAACAAGCCCTTAAAGTTCATTTAGAAAAACTCATTGACGAGTTACGCTGGCAAAATATATTTACAACAGAATCTCAGTTTAATTACTTGAAAAACAAATCAACCCTCTGTTCAAAACCAGCAAACACCGACGCTATGATTTCCTCCTGCGATGGCTTGATTGCTTTTGATGGTCGAATCATGATTTCTTCCAACCAAACCCATCAATTTAATTTGTCTCAGCTTCCAAATATTCATATCATTGTGGCTACACCAAAACAAATCACAAAAAATATGAGCGAAGTTATGCGTCAAATTGCTGTTAAATACCCAAATACCTATCCATCCAAAATAACCCCAATAAAACCAAACAAAACCTCTGGTCGTCAGCTTTATGTTTTTTTGGTAGAAGATTATAGTTATGACTAATTTTCAGACCCGATTTTTGAGCGGACTTGTGTATATCGCTTTGCTTTGCTTTGGGATTTTGTATCACGAACTAAGTGCCCATATTCTATTTTTATCCTTATCACTTTTAGCCCTAAGAGAATATAGAGCAATTAGCAAAAAAACACTTGATACACCGCGCTACGTCATTAGTTTCTTAATCGGACTACATGTATATTTTTATTTTAATTTAGACTTTGCGACAACTCATCTACATGGTTTGAGATTAACCGAGGAAGCTCTATTATTTAGTGGAGCTTTACTCTTGTATTTAGAAATTATTTTGATGCTCGTCAAACATAAAACTGAGGCCAGTAAGCACATTCTGATTTCTTTTTTCTCTTATTTCTACACTGTTCTTCCTTTTGCTTTAGCTGTTCCATTTGCCAAATTATCAGGTGTTTATGACGGATTTTCGTTGCTTTTGGTCTTGATTTTTATTTGGGCATCAGACACCTTTGCTTACCTTGTTGGTCGACAGTTTGGAAAACATAAATTGTTTGAAGCTGTATCGCCAAAAAAAACTTGGGAAGGCTTTATTGGTGGTGGTATTCTGACTATAATTTTAGGCTTGCTTATCGCTTTTCTGACAGATAAATCCTATCTGATTTTAGGACTTTTAGCCATGCTAACGTTTCTGTTTGGCTCGGTCGGAGATTTGATACAATCGGCCTTCAAACGTACCGTGAACATCAAGGATTCTAGCAATTTAATCCCTGGTCATGGTGGTATTCTCGACCGACTTGATAGTTTTATTTTTGCTGTTCCTATTTTATTTATAGCCTTTAAATTTCTCTATCAAACCCTTAGCGATTTCAATTTTTGAAATTTAGAACATAAAGCCCAAATTGAATCCCTGTATACGTGAGAAAAAATTGCTGGCGTAACTCACACACTCTTCAACGTAGAGTCAAAATATGCAGTCAGAACACGTCCTCCGTCTGGTATAATTTGGGTTAAATACGCGTTAAATTACCTTGAAACACTACTGATACGCAAAAAATATGCGTTTATTTGTGCTTATGATGAATCTTAGGCAATCCATCAGCTTAGCTACTTTTTTTATAATGTGCTGGATGTTTGTGGGCAAAAGCTTTGCACAACAAGTTGAAGGTTTGATTTTAGATCAAAACCATCAAGCCATTTCGCAAGCCCATATTCTAAATTTGACTCAAAGCATCGGCGCCGTGTCAGACAGTTCTGGGTATTTCAACATCAAAGCCAAGCACGGCGACTTAGTGGTGTACTCGGCGCTTGCTTATGAAAAAGATAGCGTGAATATCGATAGTGAAAAACATTTTAATGAGCTGAATATCATTAAATTAGTTGATAAAAATATTAAGCTCGAACACGTTGTTTTAGTCGGTCATACCTTTTCGATGATCGATACCTCAAAACGAGACTTAGAACCCATTGAGATGAGTTTGCCCTTCCCGAATCGGCATATCAGAAAGCCAGCCCTGGACCGTAGAGCGGCATATCTTAAACCGAAATTGAGTATCGGAACATTGATCAGCTCCCTAAATGGCTCATACCAAAATCTGGAACGGCTTCAGAGTGTTCATCAAGAACAAGTGGATATCGAACGAATGAGAACAGAAATTGAAGACAGTTTATTTGTCGATATGGGTATTGTCGAAGCAGATATTTATCTTTTTTTAGACTTTGTTTTTCACCGAAATAGCCATCAATTTAGAAGACACTTACGAACGGCAAATGTGTTTGAAAAACTAAACTTTTTGAAATCAAAACGTAATGCATTTTTGAAAACAAAATCATAGAGTCAGGTCAAAAGCTCTCCTTCGACCTAATTCTATGATTTTGTTTTCGGAACACCTAAGCCTTTTCCTCAAACAAGCTCATAATATGCACAATGGTTTCGCTGGCTTTGCACATATCTTCGGCGCAAACCCATTCTTCTCGGCTGTGGAAGGCATGTCCGCCAGCAAAAATATTTGGACAAGGTAAGCCCATAAACGACAATCGAGAACCGTCTGTTCCACCTCTAATGCTTCCTTTTACGGCTTTTGTTCCTGTCTTTTCGATGGCCTCCACAGCATAGTCAACAATTTCTGGGCGTTGGTCTACAATCTGTTTCATATTTCGATATTGTTCTTTGATTTTGATATCGAAACTTGACGAATTATACTGAGAAAGTACCTTACTTGCAATCGCTTCAAGTTGCACACCAAGCTCTTTAAGTTCTTGATTATCAAACGAACGCAGAATAAATTTTATTGTTGCTGTTTCCGAACCACCTTCAATATGAACAGGGTGAATAAAAGCTTCTCTACCCGAAGTTGTTTCAGGCGAAAGCTTATCTTTTGGAAGTGCAGCTACAATTTCGGATGCAATTTTTAGTGCATTTTCCAATCTATTGAGTGCAAAACCTGGGTGAATGACCAAACCATGAACAGTAATTTCGGCACCATCGGCAGAAAAAGTTTCATCTTCTAAATGTCCAAGTGTTGACCCATCCATCGTGTAACCAAAATCTGCATCAAGCTTTTTGATATCAACCAAATCTGCTCCTCGACCAATTTCTTCATCTGGCGTAAACAAAATTTTCATTTCGCCATGTTTTTGTTCTGGATGTTGATGAAAATAAGCCAAAGCTGACATAATTTCAGCAATTCCCGCTTTGTCATCCGCGCCAAGCAAAGTCAATCCACTTGCTGTGATGACTGTTTTTCCTGCTTTTTTTCCTAATTCTCGATGAAGATCGGGAGATATTACTACCGAATGATCATCTGGTAAAACAATATCTTTTCCAGAATAATTGGCGTGAATTAATGGTTTTACATCCGTTCCACTCGCATCAGGAGAAGTGTCAACATGCGAACAAAAAGCAATTTTCGGGATGTCCGTTTTCTCTGAATTCGACTCTAAAGTAGCGTAAACATAGCCATGCTCATCTATGTGAGCATCGGCACAACCCAAGGCCAAAAGTTCGTCAACCAACAGCCTCGACAAGTTTTTTTGCTTCTCGGTAGACGGGCAAGTTGGCGAATTGGGATCCGATTGGGTATCTATTTCAACATAGCGACAAAAGCGCTCAATAAGGTCATTTTGATTAATCATTTCAATAAACTGATTTAATAATTTTAGTTAGAAGCTAAGCCTTCGTTGTCTTCTGCGCCGTGTGTTAGGCGTTTTAGAGGTTTTAGTAAGGCGATGACCAAGAGTCCAAATACAGCGGTTAATCCAAAAATGAACATAAAGATATTGTATTCTTTTTCGCTCTGGATTTCTTCGATAATAAATGTGCCTTCGTAGTTTTTTCCATCTCCTTTGTTGGCTGCTATTTTTTTGGCTTCAAAATCTTTTTCAAATTTTAAGCTAGCATGATAAGGTTGATTTTCAGTAACTTGCCTTTCATTCAATACCTTGATTAGGTCTGTTTGGTCTGATGCTTTTTCGAGACTGAATAGAGGTTTTATATCTGTACCGTGTTCATAAGATTTAACTACTAAGTTACCATTTTCGACATAAAGCTTAGCTTTAATCGAGAAATTTTGATCCTTTGCAATCAGCTTATCAGCTCCATTAAAAGCTGAAACTTGATGGGCTTGAGCCACAAATTCTGTTCGGATAGGCTCCGATTGTGAAGCTTCTCCAATGGTCCCCGCTAATTTATTTCCCAAACCAGTGGCGGCAAAATAGGCTCCCATCATAATGGAAGCATATTTAAGTGGCGCTAGTTTAGTAATAAAAGATAAGGCTGTTGGCGAAGCACAAAGTTCGCCGATAGTATGCAGTAAATACGCCGCAGCCAACCACCAAAATGAGGCTGTTCCAAATTCGATAGCACTGGCTTCTTTAGAAGCAAAAGTCATCAACAAAAATCCAAGTCCCATAATGATTGTACCAACACCCATTTTGAGTAAAGTGGATGTTTCTTTACCTTTTAGCTTTCTATTTGCCCAAAAACCAGCAACCAACATCCCGAAAAGGATAATAAAACCAGCATTAAAGGATTGAAACCAAGTTGCAGGCATTTCCCAACCAAACATCAGTCGATCAATTTTTTCTGAAGCATACAGATTTAATAGACCTCCAGCTTGTTCAAAAGCACCCCAAAACACAATAATGATAAGAAAAGAAATCAAAAGTACTTTTACACGATCTTTCTCTATAGAGTTCAAAGGTCGTTTCATCGCTTCTTGCTCTTCTTTAGATACTTCTTTATCTCCTAAAAAATTACCAACATGCTCTAAATGTTTTTGACCTCGCACATAGACTAATAATCCCAAAAGCATTCCTATTCCTGCTAAACCAAAACCATAATGCCAGCCATATTCTTCACCAATATAACCAACTAAAAGACTCGAAATAAAAGCTCCAATATTGATCCCGATATAGAAAATAGTAAAGCCTTTGTCTCGGCGTAAATCGCCTTGTTTATAAAGTCCGCCAACCATCGTAGAGATATTTGGCTTCAACATACCAACACCTAAAACAATGAGTCCCAAACCTGTATAAAACGCCCAAAGGGCTTCCACAGCTAAAATACCATGTCCTGCGACTAAAATAAGTGCGCCATACATCACGGATTTCTTTTGCCCCAACATTTTATCGGCAATAATACCTCCAGGAATCGACATCACATAAACCAGCATGGTGTACCATCCGTACAATTCTAAGGCATTACCTTTTGTCCAACCTAATCCGCCATCGCTGACCGAAGAAGCAATATAAAGCACCAACAAAGCGCGCATTCCATAATAGGAAAAACGTTCCCACATTTCGGTAAAAAACAGGATGAAAAGTCCTTTTGGGTGCCCGAAAAGTTCTTTTTTAATGAGTTGTGTTTGTGTATCTGACATGGTTTGAGATTATAGGTTTTGGTGAATAAATGCGGTCATTTTGTTGTAAAGGTGTAAACGCGTATTGCCTTTGTTTCCTCCGTAAATGGAGTGATTTTTATCTGGATAAATTTCAGTATCGAAGGTTTTATTTTCTGAAATCAAAGCCGAAATCAATTCGGTTGTGTTTTGGAAATGCACATTATCATCAGCCGTTCCATGAATCAGTAAGTAATTGCCTTTCAGTTTACTAACGTGGCTTATTGGTGAATTTTTATCATAACCATCAGCGTTTTCTTTTGGTGTGCGCATATAGCGTTCGGTGTAGATGCTGTCATAGTAACGCCAATTGGTTACTGGAGCTACCGCAATCGCCATTTTGAAATAGTCTGGAGCTTGAAACAAACAATTTGAAGACATAAATCCGCCATAAGACCAACCAAAAATACCGATGCGCTTACCATCAACATAGTTTAAACTCGCCAAATATCTATTGGCAGCAATTTGATCTTCGGTTTCTAGTTTTCCGAGTTCCAAATAGGTCGATTTTTTAAAATCTCGACCTCTACCACCTGTTCCTCTATTGTCAAAACAAGCCACAATATAACCTTGATTAGCAAGCATTTGAAACCAAATATAATTACTTCCACCCCAAGAATCTAAGACTTGTTGAGAACCTGGGCCGCCATACAAATACATAAAGACAGGATACGTTTTATTAGCATCAAAATCTTTGGGTTTAATGAGGTAACCGTTGAGGTTTGTGCCTGTTTCGGTCTCAAAACTGATGAATTCTTTTGGTTTTAGGTTCAATTTATCAAGCTTAGCATTTAGCCTATCCGATTTTGCCAACACCTTAATTTCTTTTCCAGTTTTGGTTCGGATGCTCACCACATTTGGCGTGTTGGCACTTGAATAGGTATCTACAAAATAATCGAAACTTGAACTAAATTGCGCTCTATGCGTGCCCTTTGCTTTGGTCAATTCTTTTTTGCCTTTGCCATTGAGTCCGATAGAGTAAATTGAACGCTGTAAAGGCGAGTGTTCATTCGATTGAAAATAGAGCTTTTTATCACCTTCATTATAACCATAAAATTGGGTAACTTCCCAACTTCCTGAGGTTATTTGTTTTTCTTTAGATGACTTTAAATCAACAAGATAAATGTGTTTGAAGCCACTTTTTTCTGAAGACCAAATCAAGTGCTTTCCATTATCTAAAAAGGTTAAATCATCGTGAATGTCAACATAAGCTTCGTCGGTTTCTACAAATAAAGTTCTGCTGGTCTTGGTTTCACAATCATAAAGTATAAAGTCAAGTTGGTTTTGATGACGATTAAGTCTTTGGAAACTTAAAACGGCTGGATTTTTAGTCCATTTTAGTCTCGGAATATAAAACTCAGTATCAATGTTTTGTTCAATTTTTGTTGAACGGTTTGTTTCTAAATCATAAATCCAAAGTTCAACCGTCGCATTTTTTTCTCCCGCTTTTGGATACTTAAATCGATAGGATTGCGGATATAAGTGTTGTTGAAACATATCCATTCCAAAAACCTCAACTTCCGATTCATCAAATTTGTAATATGCTAATTTAGAACCATCTGCATTCCATTCAAAAGCTTTATTAAAGCCAAACTCTTCTTCATAAACCCAATCTGGAGCTCCATTGATAATCTCATTCTTTTTACCATCTGTCGTGATTTGAGCTATGGTTTTCGTGTTTTGGTCTTTGATGTAAAGATTATTCTCGAAAACATAAGCAATATGCTGACTATTAGGAGAAAAAGTGGCTAACATTTGCTTGCCTTCTGCCAATTCTTCCAGTTGTTTATTGGCTAAATCATAGACATAAAAATTGGCTTCATAAGAATGGCGATAAATAGATTTTCGCTCGCTTGTCAACAAAATTTGACTTTCGTTTGCATTAAAATGATACGAACTATATTGAATCCCCAAATCTTCGAAACTCGCCATTTCCCCAACCTTTTTTTGAGTCGCATAATCCATTTTTTCTATGGCCTTGTTGTTCAAAATGGTGTAATGCAAACCATCATTCATCGAGTTAAAACCTCGAACATAATCGGGTTGATAGCTGTAGTTGATCCAAAGATCTTCTAAAGTAATGTCGTTTTGTGCAAATCCGATGCTGCTTAGTAGTCCAAAAGCAAGACTCAAAAGTTGTATTTTCATAGTATGATGATCGATGTTATGGTGTTGAGATTGAGGCTAATTTACGAAAAGTGTTTTACAAATTCTTGTTTGTTCATTATTGCTTTAAACCAATAGGTATAGTGTTCGGGAAAAAGAGTAATATCTTCAATAAGTTTAGGAATAGAGATGTATTTAAGTGCTGAGGCTTCTTTTGGGTTTGGATGAAATACCTGATCGGTTTCAACTAGAAACACATGATCTAACTCATTCTCAATCAGTTGATTGTCAAATTTTTTATAATAACAAAAATACCCTAAAGACTTAGGTTCAGTATCGAGTTCGATACCTAATTCTTCTTTACAACGCCGCCAAACAGCTGTTTTAAGTTCTTCTTTTGGTTTGGGATGCGAACAGCAGGCATTCGTCCAAAGATCTGGACTGTGGTATTTGGTTTTTGCTCGTTTTTGGATGAGCATTTCGCCTTTAGAATTCATAATAATAAGCGAAAAAGCACGATGAAGCAAGCCGAGTTGATGAGCTTCTAATTTTTCCATCATACCCAAAACTTCGTCGGTTTGGTTGACTAATACCAAATAGTCCTTTTCCATAATTTATGTGCCTTTTTTCTTTTGTTTACTTTTTCTGAGGTAGATTTTACTTTCTTCTTTTCGCAGTAATCGTTCAATATTTTTTTGATGAGAAATAAGTACCAAAATAGAAATGGCAACGGAGAAAATGAGAATCACTTTGTCTGGTTCTCCAACAAAAATAACCCACAATGGCAACGAAATAGCTGCCAGAATAGAACTCAAAGACACAAAATGAAAAATACTAAATGAAATCAGAAAAATAAGCAAAGCCAAACCAGCGGCGAGTGGATGAATGGCAATAATAACGCCCAACAAACTCGCTATACCTTTTCCTCCTCTAAACCCTACATAAATAGGTAGTATATGTCCGATGACAGCAATGATTCCGAGGCTTAAACGAAATGGAATATTGTCGCCTTCGTCTATCAAATAAGATAGGTTGACGACTGAAAATGCTTTTAGAATATCGATGATAAGTACAGGAATCCCTGCCTTTTTTCCTAATATTCTAAAGGTATTCGTTGCGCCCGCATTTCCCGATCCATATTCTCGGACGTCGGTATCAAAAAATCGTTTTCCGATCCAGACGGCAGTTGGAATAGAGCCAATGAGGTAAGCTAAAAGATACAAAAGTATGTTCATTGAAAAAGCTAATTGAGCTAAGCCTCGAAAATACAAAAACTCACTCAATTGACAGTAAAAATTTAGTGATTTTAACGTGTTTAGTTTTTAACTCGCTGAAAATCATGAAACAAAAAAAAGAGGCCTGATTTCAAGTCAAGCCTCTTTTTTTTTGTTGTGTTTAGAATTTATTTCACTAATTGCGAAAGGCCTTCTGCCGAATGGTCATAGCCATAAATATCTTTGTATTTAGCCATCCAGACATAAGATCCTGTTTCGGACTGATTTCCTGATCGGTCAACTCCATTCCATGAGGTGTTCAAGTCTTCGGTTTCAAAAACCAATCTTCCCCAGCGGTCATAGACTCTAAAGACATAGTCTTCTTCAGAAATTCGACTGTGTTTTGGTCCAAGTTCTTCATTCGATCCATCGCCGTTTGGTGTAAAAATATTAGGAACCATAAATACGGGAGAAATCACATTGAGCGTTTTTGAATGCGATGAGGTACAGCCATTTTTATCAGTTACAAATAGATACACTTCATAAATTCCTGTTTGTGTATAGGTGTGTGTTGGGTTTTGGCTTCCACTTTTCTTGACATCGCCAAACTCCCAGAACCACGAGTCGATTTCTGTTTGTGGATTTACTGTAGTTAAATCAGCAAAACTAATCGTAGCGTCTTTTAAGTTAATTTCGGTAATAGGAAGATAATTACCATTTGCTGTCATTTCAAAATCAACAATTGGAGAATACATGTCATAAATTTCAATGTTTTCTATTAATTCACAGCCATTTCCATCTATAACTTTCAGTTCGTAAGTTCCAACAGCCATATTATTATCCTCTAAATCAATGCGCTTATCGCCATCAATATAATAGGAGTAGGGATATTGTCCGCCTTCGGGCACAAAATTAATATAGGATGTAAACTCATCACAATTTTTATGCACTAAGTCTTTTGTTGCAAATACAAGCTCTTCTGGTTCTTCAATTTCGTAGTCCTGCACAATCTCGCAAGTTGATGGCGATGAGGCTGTTATTCTATAAATACCTTTATCAAGATTTGAAATCGTGATTGGCGAGTTCGATTGATTATAATTTCCGATTAATGCTCCTGCTGAAGTTCTAACCTCAACAGACCAATCTTTATCGAAACCACCATGAGGATAGAAATCTATCACACCATCTTTTGCTCCAAAACATTGTACATCAACAATATCAGCGTGATAAGCTACGGGTTTGAATTCGACGGGTACAGCAATTTCGGTCGCCGATTCGCAAGTGGTTTCAGAAACAGATTCCACCGTGTAAATTCCGCTTGGCAAATTATCAAAAAGTACGGGCATATTGTCTCCAGTATAAGAAGCTACCACTACGCCACTGGCATTTTTCAGCTTGATATCCCAGGCTTCGTTTTCGCCTCCAGAAGCTGTATATTGCACGCGTCCATCGGTTTCTCCGGCACATTTTACGCCTTGTATTGTAAATTCTTCTTCAGCAGCTCCATATTTAAAGGTTACTTCATCCTCCCATTCTTGATCACATACTTTCAGAACCACGGTGTAGTCAGCAGGTAAAGTAGATACTGGAGGAGCTGGAATATTAACATTATAACCTTGGGCAACTAAATTTCCGTCGGGATCATACCATTCAGGTTCTACAATCGTTATATAGTCTATAAATTCGTGAGTGTAACCTCCCGAGCCATTTGGGGTATATTTTACGGCATCGCCATCAGACGTCCACGTATTGGGGAAATTTCGACTAACGTTTGTAATGGGATCGTCGGTTATGATGCTTTGTGTACCATTGTCGTTGACGATACCTTGAATAGCATAGCCACCATTCCATGTTGGGCATTCTTCTAGTTGTCCGACGGTGTTAATGATTTCGTTTGACCCTTCAAATAGCATGATAGAGTTGTAATAACAGTTGTCGGTACAGCTAAACATGGCAATTTCGTCCCAAATAACAATAAAAACACGGTTTGGCGCAACGCCGTAGGTTGCGTAGTCTACTTCTGAATTGGCACTAATGCCTGGGTTTACATCAGCATAAGGGCCCAAAATTGCATTATAGGTGTGTGGGGCGTTGGTCGGAATCACGGAATTGATAGACCAAGGCGAATAGCCGCCGGCATTGCTAGCATTGAAAGACAAATAACCGTTGGAGCTGGCCACACATTGCGTGTAGGTGTTGCCGTAGAACTCAAAAGGAAAGCCTATGTTAATGAGTGGCGAATAGACATCATCAGTTAAATTGGTGTGTGAACCCGATCCGCTAACCACACTAAAATCGACGTTGAGGTTGCTTATATTGGGAGAGCCAACAATATTGGTTTCTTCGCCTTCTTCGCAAACCAAAACTTCGTCTGGAAAACTAAAGGAAAATTGAGCAAAACTAAAATAAGGAAAAAATAAGAGAAAAAAGACTAGACGTTTCATAAGGTCTAAAAAAATTAAGTTAAAAAAATGATACTAAAGCCTTTAGGAAAAGGCATGGAACAAAGTTAGTCTTTTTTTTTGATTTTATACCTTTATAATGTCTATATTGCTGTCAAAACAAAAAAAATGAAGCTAAACGTAATACATACAGGCAACTTCAAACTCGATGGTGGAGCGATGTTTGGCGTGGTGCCAAAAGCCTTATGGTCGAGAACAAATCCCGCCGATGAAAACAACTTATGCTCTTGGGCAATGCGTTGTCTGTTAGTTGAAATTGACGATCGCAAGATATTGATTGATAATGGAATAGGAAACAAACAATCCGAAAAGTTTTTTTCACATTATCATTTGCATGGCAATCAATCTTTAGTGAGTTCACTTCAAAATATAGGTGTTTCTCCTGATGATATTACCGATGTTTTTCTGACACATTTACATTTTGACCATTGTGGTGGCGGTGTCATTAAAACAAAAGAAGGCGACTTGGAACTTTTGTTTAAAAACGCAATATATTGGACAAATTCCGAACATTGGAAGTGGGCAACCGAGCCAAATGCCAGAGAAAGAGCCTCTTTTCTGAAAGAAAATATTCTACCGATGAAAGATTCTGGACAACTTCGTTTTTTTGATGAAGCTAATGAAGAGTTTTGCACTGGCTTTTCTGTTAAATATTTTCACGGACACACTCATAATCAGATGATTCCTGTATTGACTTACGGGAAACACACCATTCTTTTTATGGCTGATGTTTTGCCAAGTACTGGACACATTCCGCTACCTTATGTTATGGGTTACGACACACAACCTTTGCTCACTTTGGCAGAAAAAAAGGCCATTCTCGAAGAAGCTGCCGACAATAACTACGTCCTGTTTTTAGAACACGATTATTACAACGAATGTTGCCGTGTTGAGCGTGGACCAAAAGGCGTTCAACTCAAAGAAACGTTCTCACTTTCAGAGTTATCTTTCGCATTATGACCGAAACTAAAATCACATTCGACCGACTTATTCGATGGGTCATTACCATCTTGGTTTTCACCGTTCTATTACTTTTAGTCAACAGACTTTCTGGGGTTTTGATTCCGTTTTTTTTAGCCATACTTTTGGCTTATTACCTGAATCCAATTGTATTGTTTTTTCAGAACCGACTTAAAGTCAAAAAACGCTCTTGGGCTATTTTATTGAGTTTTATCAGTGTTTTTTCGATTATCAGTCTGTTACTACTTATTCTTATTCCGCTTATTTCCAATGAAATAGCTCAGTTGCAGCCTGTTTTTACGAAATTTTCTCAAAGTCAATCCATCCAAACACTTGAGGGCTTACCTTCGGTAATTGAAGACTATATTATTAGTTTTAAATCTTCGGCTCAATTCCAAAACCTACTTTCTGGCATTGATTATCAAGCTGTCATGTCGAAACTTATAGACCAAAGCTCTGCCATTTTGGGAGGTTCACTCGATGTTCTTTTTGGTTTATTTTCTGTGTTTACAATGGTCTTATATTTGGTGTTTATCATGATCGACTATAGTACGTTTTCTGAATCTTGGCCAAAACTTATTCCACAAAAATTCAGAACTCAATCCATGAAGTTAGTGTCTGATTTTCAAGATGGTATGGATACTTATTTCAAAGCTCAAGCTTTAGTAGCTTTCATCGTAGGCGTGTTGTTTGCTATCGGTTTTTCGATTATTGGTTTGCCTATGGCCATACTTTTTGGATTATTTGTTGGGCTGTTGAATATGGTGCCTTATTTACAGATTTTCGGTTTGCTACCAGCTGCTTTTTTAGCTTTGATGCAGAGCGTTGATACAGGCAACTCTTTTATATTTTGTTTAGCGATGGTATTGTTAGTTTTTGCGATTGTTCAAGTTATTCAGGATGCTATTTTAGTTCCAAAAATCATGGGAAATGTAACGAGTCTAAATCCTGCAATTATTCTACTTTCGCTTTCTATTTGGGGAAGTTTACTGGGCGTCATCGGCATGTTGATTGCTATTCCCGTTTCAAATTTGTTAGTATCTTATTACAAGGCATTCATCCAAAAAAATGAAGATTAGCTATGGCAAAAAAACCTAAATTTTACGTCGTCTGGCAAGGGAAAACACCTGGTGTTTATAGTACGTGGTCGGCTTGCGAAGCGCAAATTAAAGGCGTTCAGGGCGCTAAATATAAATCATTCCCAACCAAAACCGAAGCCGAACACGCTTTTGACCAACCTTGGCAAAGTTTTTATGGCGATACTAAGACAAAATCTAAGATCGAAAAAACTACCGAAGCCGATTGGCTGGATAAGGTCGGTTTGCCAGAGAAAGGTAGCCTGACCGTAGATGCTGCCTGTTCCGGAAATCCTGGAAAAGTAGAATATCGAGCTGTCGATTTAGATCGATCAAAGGAGATTTTTAAGTTCGGAACTTTGGAACATTCCACCAATAATATTGGCGAATTTTTGGCTTTGGTTCACGCTTTGGCGATGATTGAAAAAGGAGATTTGAATTACAATACGGTCTATTCCGATTCTAAAACCGCCATGGCTTGGGTTCGGAACAAAAGGTGTAATTCTAAACTCAAACAAAACGCCAAAAATCAAAAAAGTTTCGAACTGGTACGACGTGCTGAACTTTGGTTAAAATCAAATACCTTCAAAACCAAAATTTTGAAATGGCATACGGAGTATTGGGGCGAAATTCCCGCTGATTTTGGTCGAAAATAATTGAAAATCACTATATTTGTCTTATGAAAAATTTATATAAATTAATAGTTTTAGGAGTAGTAGCTGCTTCTTTAACAGCGTGTAAGGTCGACGACAACGACGATAGTTCTGCAACAGGAATAGTTGGAGAATGGATGAGAGTAAATGCTACTTATAATGGTGTTAGCGTTTGGGATGATTCTAATGTCTGCGACAATGACAATATTTTTATTTTCAAATCCGACAATACATTTGAATTTAACAATGGAGATATCAAATGCGATCCAGACGATGATTATATTCTAGATACAGGCTCTTGGTCATGGATTACAGAAGGAAGTAAACTGAATGTTGATGGTGAAATTATAGATGTAGAGAAGCTTGATTCTGATGACTTTATCGTAGTTGATTATGATGATGGAGATGAAATTAAAGTGTACTTCAAACGTCAATAAAAAAAAC
>JBMYYR010000002.1:0-66854 GCA_049609625.1 Flavobacteriales bacterium
TCTCGAATCTACAGCCAAGCCATGGAAAATTAATAGTTTGCTTTATGGAGGTTTGGCGGCACTTCTTGCCGCCCAAATTTTATCCTTATTTGACTTACAATACTTAACTTTTAAACTCTAGCTGTTTTCAGAACAGCTTAAACGAACCCAACATACGTCTTGTGCAGTAATATCATCAGTAAACTGACACGCAAATTGTTTATAAACAAAATGTTACGTATTTTTTTCTATCAATTCTAATGTAAACGTGAACCATTAAGAAATTCACTAAAAATAAAGCATCCAATGAAGCGCATTAGTTCAACCCATTAGAGTATATTTGCCGATTCATTCGATTACCTGATACAACATCTATCTAGATTGCATTTAGATATTCAAATGATTTAAAAATCAAGAACTTATGGCTCATAAATCTGGCTTTGTAAATATTGTAGGAAACCCAAATGTGGGAAAATCTACCTTTATGAATGCCCTTTTAGGCGAAAAACTTTCGATTATTACATCGAAAGCTCAAACCACAAGACATCGTATTTTTGGTATTTACAATGACGACGACTATCAGATTGTGTTTTCTGACACACCTGGAATCATTAAACCGTCTTATGCTTTGCAAGCAAACATGATGCAGTTTGCACAATCGACCTTAAAAGATGCCGATGTGTTGTTGTTTATGACGACGTGCAAAGAAAAAACCTTGAAAGATGAGGCTTTTTTTGAACGTATTGCAAAACTCAATGTACCGGTTTTGGTTCTGATAAACAAAATTGATGTGTCGGAACAAGGCGAGCTTGAGGAAGCTGTTCAGCATTGGAAAACCCAATTGCCAAAAGCAGAAATTTTTCCACTTTCGGCACTCGAAAATTTCAATACTCAAGAAGTTTTAGATCGTGTAAAAGCCTTATTGGAAGAAGGTCCAGCCTATTTTGACAAAGACGCCATTACCGACAAGCCTGAGCGGTTTTTCATCTCGGAAATCATCCGAGAAAAAGTGCTTTTGAATTATCATAAAGAAATTCCATACAGCGTAGAAGTTGAGATCGAATCGTTTAAAGAAGATGAGAAAATTGTACGTATTGCAGCCATTTTGTATGTTGCTCGCGATTCTCAAAAAGGAATTATCATTGGTCATAAAGGTCGAGATATCAAACGATTGGGAACTCAAGCACGTATAGACATCGAAAAATTCTTGAACAAAAAAGTATTTCTCGAAACTTTTGTGAAAGTCAATAAAAATTGGCGAGAAAACGAAAATCAACTCAAACGTTTTGGCTATCAATAAACCTAGCCTGAAAAAGAAAAAAATATGTCAAATATTGTAGCCATTGTTGGTCGACCAAACGTCGGGAAATCAACACTTTTTAATAGACTAACCCAAACCAGACAAGCGATTGTCGATGAGTTTAGTGGTGTAACACGTGATCGCCATTATGGCAAATCGGAATGGAACGGAATGGTGTTTTCGCTCATTGATACGGGCGGTTATGTTCAGGGTTCTGAAGATATTTTTGAATCCGAAATCAGAAAACAAGTCGATTTAGCGATAGACGAAGCTCAACTCATTCTTTTTGTGGTTGATGTAACGGCTGGCGTGGTTGATTTGGATACGGCTGTTTCTCGTATGCTGCGAAAAATCGACAAACCTGTGCTTTTGGTTGTTAATAAAGTAGATAATGGGCAGCGTTTGATTGAAGCCAATGAGTTTTATTCTTTAGGTATGGATGAGTTTTTTCCGCTGTCTTCCATCAACGGAAGTGGAACAGGAGAATTGCTCGATGAGATCACCAAACTTTTACCAAAAGATTTGGATGTTTTAGATTCCGAACTGCCAAGAGTAACCTTAATTGGACGTCCGAATGTGGGAAAATCTTCTTTTTTGAATGCACTTATCGGAAAAGAAAAAAACATTGTAACCGACATTGCAGGAACAACAAGAGATTCGCTTGATGTGGAGTATAATATGTATGGTCATAATTTTATTTTAGTTGATACGGCCGGAATACGTCGAAAAAGCAAAGTAGCCGAAGACCTTGAATTTTATTCGGTTATGCGTTCCATCCGAGCCATCGAAAACTCGGATATTTGCTTAGTGATGCTTGATGCTTCGCGTACTTTGGATGCGCAAGATATTAGTATTTTTCACCTCGCTGAACGTAATGAAAAAGGCGTTGTGGTTTTGGTAAATAAATGGGATTTAGTTGAAAAAGAAACCAATACGATTCGAGATTATGAAAACATGATTCGAAAGCGTTTGGCGCCTTTTACCGATTTTCCGATTTTGTTTATTTCGGCACTAACCAAACAACGGATTCACAAAGCTATTCAGGAAGTTTTGGCGACTTATGAGCGTAAAAACACAAAAATTCCGACGAGTCAGCTTAACGATTTCTTCCTGCCCATCATACAGCGTTATCCGCCACCAGCCATCAAAGGAAAATATATTCGAATAAAATACGTCACGCAATTACCAACTTCGGTGCCTTCGTTTGCTTTTTTCTGTAACCTTCCTCAATACATCAAAGAACCATATAAACGATTCTTAGAGAATAAGTTACGGGCAAATTTTGATTTCTCAGGCGTGCCAATCCGATTATTTTTTAGAAAAAAATAAGCTTAAAAATTCATTATTATTCAAAACAAAATCATTTTTCAAAAAAAAAATAGAATGCTTTTGTTTTAATTTATTGAATTTTACCTTAAATTTGCAGACTTGAAAAAATAATTTTCTATTATGAGAGAAGGAATTCACCCAGAGAACTACAGATTAGTTTGTATGAAAGACATGTCTAACAACGAGACTTTCATTACCAAATCTTGTGCAGACACCAAAGAAACTATCGACATTGATGGAACAGAGTATCCATTAATTAAGTTAGAGATTACGGCATCTTCGCATCCGTTCTATACTGGAAAAACGAAACTAATCGATACGGCAGGTCGTATCGACAAGTTCAAAAATCGCTACAAGCGTAAGTAAAAAACACGAGGTTTTTTATTCATTTTTATCAAACAATAGTAAACACTATGAACCATTACGAAACTGTTTTCATTTTGAATCCCGTTTTGTCTGAAGAACAGACAAAGGAGGCAGTAGGTAAGTTTACAGATCTTTTAAAAGCAAAAGGATCCGAAATTGTAAACTTCGAAAAATGGGGGCTAAAAAAATTAGCTTACCCAATCCAAAGAAAAAACACTGGGTTTTACCACCTAGTTGAGTTTAAAGCAGATCCAACAACCATTGCGGTTTTAGAAGTAGAGATGAAGCGTGACGAAAAAGTTATGCGTTTCCTTACTGTGAAACAAGACAAGCATGCTGTTGATTACTCTGTTAGAAGAAGAGAAAAATTGTCTAACAAGAAAAAGTAAACAACATGGCACAAGGAGATATTCGTTATTTAACGCCATTGTCTATAGACACTGGAAAGAAAAAGAAATATTGTAGATTCAAACGATCAGGAATCCGCTATATTGATTATAAAGATTCAGATTTTTTATCTAAATTTTTGAACGAGCAAGGAAAAATTCTTCCAAGAAGAATTACAGGAACATCGTTGAAGTTTCAGCGTAAAGTTGCAAGAGCAGTAAAGCGTGCGCGCCAAATTGCTATTCTTCCTTATGTTACTGATTTAATGAAATAAACCGAAACAGTCATGGAAATAATTTTAACAAAAGATGTTGCTCATTTGGGCTTCGCAGATGATGTTGTTCAGGTAAAAAACGGCTACGGAAGAAACTATCTTATTCCTCAAGGTTTTGCTAAATTGGCTACGCCACAGGCAAAAAGCCAACTTGAAGAAATGCTTAAACAACGTGCGTTTAAAGAGCAAAAAGTGGTTGAAGAAGCCAAAGCAATTGCGGCTAAACTTTCAGAACTTGAAATCAAATTAGCTTCAAAAGTAGCTAAAGGGTCAAACAAATTATTCGGTTCGGTTACAACAATCGATATCGCTAAATTTCTTGACAAGAACTCAATTTCTATTGATAAAAAATTCATCACTATTCAGGGTGGATCTATCAAAGCTTTAGGAAAATACAACGCAAAAGTACGTTTACACAGAGAAGTTATTAGTGAAGTAACGGTAGAAGTTATCGAAGAAACTAAATAAGCACTCTAAGCTTTTATAAACACAAAAGCCGATATTGGATAAAACCAATATCGGCTTTTTTTTTGTTTAGTATTTTGTATTTAATTTTTTAGTACCTTGTCATCCATTAAAGTCGCCTCATTCAATATAACAATCCCTTTGTTTGACAAGCTTTTTTTATTTTTTTAGTTTATTTACAACCTTTTAAATCTTTTTTTTATGCAGATTAACACCAAACTATCTCCACGTTTCATTTCTTTAGCTGCGAGCTTAATACTTGTTCTAAGTGCCTGTACAAACGACAATAAAACTGATGAATTTGAAGATTGCGAACCCGAAAACATTTCATTTACCAACGACATTATCCCCATTTTTGAATCCAAATGCTTGGGCTGTCATAGCGGCTCTGATCCTTCTGGTGATATTGACCTAAAAGACTTTTCGACGGTCGAAACTCTAGCCAGCGAAGGCCGATTGCTTAGCGCCATCAAACAACAAAGCTATTACCCGATGCCGCCAGCAGACAACGGCACACCTCTATCTGATTGTCATATCGAAACCATTAAAACTTGGATCAATGAAGGTACTAAAGACAACTAGTCTATTTTTCTTTTTGTCCTCAATGGCGTTCGGACAAAGCCTAAAAGAGCGTTTAAACGCCGACAAAGAACAAGAAACACAAACGGTGCAATCCACGTTTAAAAGCACACGAATTGTAACCGCTCAATCTACCCGAACTTTAGCAAAAGGACTGTTAGATTTCAGAATGTCTCATCGCTTTGACCAGATTGATGGCGGATTCTATGACCTTTTTGGTTTAGACAATGCTCAGGCTCGTTTTGCTTTCGATTACGGACTGACGGATGACCTTATGATTGGCTTTGGAAGAAGTTCATACAACAAAACCTATGACGCCAACATCAAATATAGAGTTCTGAAACAAGAGGTTGGAGAAGGAAACACTCCTGTAACTTTGGCTTGGAATTCTATGATGGAATTGCAATCTGTAAAGCAAGCCGAAGATGACTTTCCTTTTTCGGGACGTTTAGCTTATGCGCATCAGTTGATGATTGCAAGAAAATTCTCAAAGAAACTATCTGTTCAACTTACACCAACCATTGTACATTTTAATTTAGTGGAAGTTCCCGAGCAAGAAAACACACGCTATGCGCTTGGTACAGGGTTTAGGTATAAATTATCTAACCGAGTCAGTCTAAATGCTGAATATTATTATCGGATGAACCCCGATGATTTAGAAGGCTTAGGTCTCAGTAAAAATAGAAACGCGATTGCCATTGGTTTTGATATAGAAACTGGCGGACACGTATTTCAGCTGCATTTCACAAACTCAAGAGCCATGACAGATGCCTCATATATTGATCGAACTCGTGGCGATATTAGTGAGTCTGGCATCTATTTTGGATTCAACTTTACCAGAACGTTTAAACTCTAAAATTATGAAAGCCTTTATACTCGGATTAAGTACGCTTATTTGCTTTCAATTTTCTGATGCTCAGATTGTTGAGTTTTCTGAAAGTGAAACTAAATTTTATTCTTACACGCTTATCGAAGACATTGAGGCGGTTTCGGACAAAGCGAGCGGACTTATTAGTTTGGATCAACAAGAATTTTATTTTGAAGTGCCTATCATTTCATTCGATTTTGAAAAAGATTTAATGGAAGAGCATTTCAATGAAAATTATATGGAATCGGAAGAATATCCAACAGCTAGTTTTGAAGGCAAAACGACGAGCCAAATCAACCTAGATTCTAATGATACTTATACATTTTCTGGAACATTAACGATTCATGGTGTAGCGAAAAAACGAGATATTACAGTCAGATTGACAAAAAACGACGAGGGAGAAATAGAACTTAACTCAAGCTTCAAGGTAAAATTAGTAGATCATAAAATCAAAATACCAAAAGTTGTTTTTGCCAACATAGCTGAAGTTATTGACGTTTCTATTAAAGGTAAAATGGTACTGTCTAAGAACTAAAAAGACTCAACTTGGATTTCTAAAATTGAGTCAAAAACAGTAAGCTTATAGGTCATCAAAGCCCAACTTTCAACAATTAATTCGCTCAAGTCTTTTCTGTCAACATTGAATATCTTAATTTTACGGGTTCAAACAGAAAAACATGTCGATAGAAGTTTCTTCATTACATAAAAATTACGGCAATCAAAAAGCTCTTAAGGCTTTGGATTTCAAAATAGGGTCGAGCGAAATAGTAGGTCTGTTGGGCCCAAATGGTGCCGGGAAGTCGACCTTGATGAAAATCATAAGTACGTATTTACCACAAAGCTCTGGCGAGGTTAAGGTTTGTGGTTTGAACACCGAAACCGACAGTTTCGAGATCAAAAAAAACCTAGGCTATTTGCCCGAGCACAATCCCTTGTACCTTGATATGTATGTCAAGGAATACCTACAATTTATTGCCAAACTCTACCATTTGCCCAAGTCGAGCATCGAGGAAGTGATCGAAATGACAGGCTTACAGAAAGAATACCGAAAGAAAATTCAGGCGCTCAGCAAAGGTTATCGCCAGCGTGTGGGGCTTGCTCAGGCACTTATTCATCAACCAAAAGTGTTAATTTTGGATGAGCCAACCACAGGCTTAGATCCTAATCAACTAGTTGATATTCGCGCACTTATTCGAAATGTGGGCAAAGAACGAACCGTCTTACTATCTACACATATCATGCAAGAAGTAGATGCCATTTGCGACCGTGTGATGATTATTAACCAGGGCGAACTGGTGGCCGATGCGCCAACCGAAGACCTCAAACGCATCCAAAACAACGAAAAACGACTCAAAGTTGGCTTTCAGCACAAGGTTGACCTTCAGGATATCCAAAACATTTCTGGCGTAGAACATGCCGAGCGTATCAAAAACAATCAATGGCTGCTCCAAGTAGATCAGTCAGATGTGAACCAGAATTTATTTCAGTTTTGTGCCGACACCAAAAACTACCTCACACATCTCGAACTAGAAGACCGAGGTTTGGAAGCCGTTTTTCGTCAGCTCACTAACTAATTTGACAAAAAAATATTATGGGAAAACTAAAGAAAAAAGAAGCCCTTAGGTTTCATGAACAAGGACGTCCGGGCAAAATTGAAGTTGTCCCAACTAAAGGCCACAGTAGTCAGCGCGACCTTTCGCTTGCCTATTCGCCAGGCGTTGCTGAACCTTGTTTGGCCATCGAAAAAAAACCAGAAGACGCCTATCGCTACACCACCAAAGGAAATTTAGTTGCTGTTATTAGCAACGGGACGGCCGTTTTGGGTCTGGGAGATATTGGCGCACAAGCCTCCAAACCTGTCATGGAAGGTAAAGGCTTGTTGTTTAAAATATATGCCGATATTGATGTGTTTGACATTGAAGTAGACCAAACCAACATCGACGATTTTGTGAAGACCGTAAAAGCCATTGCGCCTACCTTTGGCGGTATCAACTTGGAAGATATTAAGGCTCCAGAATGTTTCGAGATTGAATCTCGATTGGTTGAAGAGCTTGACATTCCTGTGATGCACGACGATCAGCACGGCACGGCCATTATTTCGGCAGCGGCACTAATTAATGCCTGCGATTTGTGCGGAAAAGCCTTAGAAGACATCAAAATTGTGGTCAATGGCGCAGGTGCTGCCGCTATTTCTTGTACAAAACTGTATGTGAGTTTAGGTGTCAAAAAAGAACATATTTTGATGTGCGACAGCAAAGGCGTTATTCGTACAAGCCGAACCGACCTTAACAAACAAAAACAAGCTTTTGCTCAAGACACCGCCATAGAAACACTGAGCGAAGCTTTGGCTGGCGCCGATGTATTTATTGGTTTATCAAAAGGTAATGTACTGAAAGATAGTGATTTAATGAATATGGCGGATCAGCCGATTGTGTTTGCAATGGCAAATCCGACTCCAGAAATTGACTACGATTTGGCTCTAAGGACACGAAACGATGTCATTATGGCAACCGGAAGATCGGATCATCCAAACCAGGTCAACAACGTTCTAGGTTTTCCTTTTATTTTCAGAGGAGCTTTGGACGTGAGAGCCAAAAAAATTAACGAAGCCATGAAGTTGGCTGCCGTTAAGGCCATCGCCAGTTTGGCAAAAGCCATTGTTCCCGAGGAAGTTTTGATTGCTTATGGCGAACGTCATTTGAGTTTTGGAAAAGACTACATTATACCCAAACCCAATGATCCGAGACTGTTGGAAACCGTTGCTCCTGCCGTAGCCAAAGCTGCTATGGACTCTGGAGTAGCTACACATCCGATAAAAAACTGGGACGATTATATTGCTCAACTTAATCGTCGTTTAGGTCGAGGAAATAAACTGATGGACAACATCAGCAACATTGCCAGAAGGCATCCAAAACGTGTGGTATTTACTGAAGCCGACACTTATACGGTTCTAAAAGCGGCTTATATTACCGAAGATGAGGGCTTTACGGAACCTATCTTGCTGGGAAGAACAGAAGCGATAGAAAACTTGATAGAACAGCATGGTTTTGAATTTCAGAACGCCGTGATTATAGACCCTAAAAGTCAGGAGGAACTCAGCCGAAAAAATCGCTATGCCGAACATCTGTTTGAAAAACGAAACCGCGATGGCATGACCTTGAGCAACGCCCAACGCTTGATGCGCGAACGAAATTATTTTGGAGCCATGATGGTAGAGCTCAACGAAGCCGACGCCATGATTTCGGGCCATAGCCGCTCTTACCCCGAAACCATTCGTCCAGCTCTTCAAACCATTGGCTTAGCCGAAGACGTGAGTCGGATTGCAGGTCTATATGTGATGAACACCAAAAAAGGGCCTCTATTTTTGGCAGACACCACCGTAAACACCAATCCAAGTGCCGAAGCATTAGCCGAAATCACCACCTTAGTTGCCGATTCTATCAAGCGTATGGGCATCAAGCCGCATGTGGCGATGCTGTCTTACTCTAATTTTGGATCGAGTAAAAGTCCAAATTCATTAAAAGTAAAACAAGCAGTGAGTTTATTGCATGAGCAACGTCCAGATTTAATTGTCGACGGAGAAATCCAACCAAATTTCGCCTGGAATAAAAAAGCTTTAGCTGAAAATTTCCCTTTTTCGGTTCTGAATGGAAAACGTGTAAATACCTTTATTTTTCCGAATCTCGAAGCAGGAAATATAGCTTATAAAACCTTACAATCGGTTGGAGAAATTGAAGCTATTGGTCCAGTTTTACTTGGCTTAAAAAAATCGGTTCATATACTGTCTTTAGGCTGCAGTGTGAACGATGTTGTTAATATGACCAGCATAGCTGTAGCTGATGCACACTCAAAACGAGAACGAAAATGATCTATTTTATTGAAGGAAAAATCGAAGAACTAAGTCCGACCTTTGTGCTGATAAACACAAACGGCATTGGTTATGGTATTGAAATTTCGGTGCGCAGTGCCGAGCAATTGACCTTGGGCGACAAGGTTAAGCTATATACCCAGCAAATTATTCGAGACGACGCTCATATATTATACGGATTCCACAACATTACCGAAAAACAATGTTTCAATATGTTGATAACCGTTTCTGGAGTTGGCGTCAACACAGCTCGTGTCATTCTGTCTTCCCTGTCGCCACAAGATGTGGTAGCCGCTATTTTGTATGACGATGTAAAGACATTTCAGAGTGTAAAAGGCATCGGAACCAAAACAGCACAACGTATTTTGGTGGATTTGAAAGACAAAGCGGCAAAATTTAATATCATACAAGATGTTGATAAAGAGCTTGTTGGTTCGTCAGAGAACATTGTTCATCCACATCAGTACAAACAAGAAGCACTTTCGGCACTCGAAACCCTTGGATTTAATTTAAATTTGGCGTCCAAAGCTATCGATAAACTCTTGAAAACAGAAGCCATTAGCTCGGTCGAAGATTTAATTAAAAAAGCACTAGGCAGATTATAATAAGTTTCTTAAACTGCCGTTTACACCTGTATGATTTTCACTAAACGACCTGTTTTAGCCTCATTTTTAGTTGTGTTGTTCTTGCTTGGCCTACCAAGTTTTGCTCAAGACAGCTCTTCTGTGCATATCTATGAAGCGCCGAGCAATGTAGAATCTGGAACAGAATATGACCCAAATTCGGGCACTTATCAAGAACATAACTCTATTGGCAATTTTAATATTGGGAGTGGCTCTATTTTCAATTTTGATGAATACAACGCGTATCGTCAGCAGCAAATGCTCGAAAATTACTGGCGAAAACTGGCTCGAGGATCTTCGTCGGATAGCTTCAAGAAAGACTCTAAGCTTAATGGAATAACAAACCAGCTAACCGAGGGCTTAATTCCAGATTTGAAGATTGACAAGGAAAAAATTGGAAAAATCTTTGGCCCAGATTTAATTGATTTAAGTTTGAGAGGTTCTTTAGAGCTTGATTTTCAGGTCAAGAACTCTTATAGAGGTAATTTATCTATCCCAAAATCAAGACGAACCAACACGTCTTTCAAAATGGATAATGATATTCAGGTAAATGCCGACGGAAAAATTGGCGACAAACTAAACATCAATACCGATTATTTTACCAAAGCACTATTTAATCGTCGAAACGTTATCGATTTGAAATATGAGGGCGAAGAAGACGAAATTATCAAACTGGTTCAACTAGGAAACGTCAATCTGCCACTACCAAGTTCACTAATTACAGGCTCTCAAGACCTTTTTGGAGTAAAAACTACATGGCAGTTTGGCCCCACACGAGTTACGGGAGTATTTTCGGAGCAAAAATCCGAAAGTCAATCATTTCAGATTGAAAATGGTGGGCAGAAAAACGAATTTGAAATTTACGCTGATAAATACGACGATAATCGACACTATTTTGTGGCGCCTTATTTTTATAATCATTACGATGAGGCCTTAAAACAAATGCCTTACGTGGCTTCTGAAATTGACATTACCAAAATGGAGGTTTGGGTAACCAACACCCGAGCAAAAATTGAAGATGCTCGAGATATTCTGGCTCTAACACATCTTGGTGACAACATCAACGACATTGCTGCTGGAGAGCAGGTAACAGGTTCTGCAGACGCCATTGCTACACCAAACAATGCCAACAACGACCTCAATCCGAAGGCTTTAGAAGATTTTGATGGCGATTTCAGAACGTTTCATCAATTAAATTCGGCAACGGGCAACAAAGGCATCAAAATTATTGACGACTACGAAAAGGTAGAAAAAGCCAGAAAATTAAGTCTAAACGAATACAGCTACAATCCCAAATTAGGGTTTATTTCATTGAATCAAAAACTTAGAAGTAATGAAGTTTTGGCGGTTGCTTTTCAGTATACCTATCGTGGAGAAGTGTTTCAGGTTGGTGAATTTGCAGATCAGTTAATTTCTCCAAATACATTGATTTTGAAACTTTTAAAACCTTCTGTTATCGATGTGGAGCATCCAAACTGGAAGCTTATGATGAAAAACGTCTATAGCTTGAATGCCTACCAAGTCAACAAAAAGGATTTTGTTTTAAACATTCTATACAAACAGCCCGAATCAGGATCAAAACTGCGCTATATTCCAGAGGAACGTTTGGATTCTATGCAACTGATTGAGCTTATGAATTTGGACAATCTCAACGCCAACGGGGATTTGTCAAAAGATGGCTATTTCGATTTTATTTCTAATCCAATTCTAACCATCGATGCGCAAAAAGGAAAAGTATATTTGCCTGCCGTTGAGCCCTTTGGAGAGTTTATCAAAACTAAAATTTTAGAAAAAAATCCAGCATTGCCTGTCGAAGTTGCCGAATCGTACATGTATCCGGAGCTGTATGCCCGAACCAAATCGGACGCCGAGCAACAACCCGAAAAAAACAGATATTTACTAAAAGGAAGTTACAAATCTGAATATGGATCTGAAATTTCTTTGAACGCTTACAATCTACAACCTGGGTCGGTAAAACTTCGGCAAGGATCAGAGCAACTCTCTGAAGGAATTGATTTTATTGTCGATTATTCGCTTGGACGCGTAACGATTATCAACGAAGGAAAATTGAACTCCGGAACACCCATTGACGTAAGTGTAGAAAGCCAAAGTGGCTTTTTACAATCAAAACGATTTATGGGCTTGAGGGTAGACCATACGGTAAACGAACATTTAATGTTTGGCGGTAGTTTCTTGAATATGAAACAATCTCCCATTACCAACAAAATAAACTATGGCGAAGAACCGATAAACAATTCGGTGTGGGGTATTGACGGAACGTACCAAAAAGAAGCCCCATTTCTGACTAGTTTGGTAAACAAAATACCTTTTCTGAAAAGCGAAGCCAAATCGAATGTATTTGCAACAGCCGAATTTGCTCAATTTCTACCCGGACATCCCAATATTATTGACATTGATGAAGGCGGAACCGCTTATATTGATGATTTTGAGAATGGGCAGACCAAAATTTCTATCCTATACCCCACAAACTGGAAATTGGCCAGTATTCCTCTCGGAACAAGCGAAACAGAGCTGTTTCCTGAAGCTACGATGTTTAGCGATATTCAGACGGGCTTCAACCGTGCGCATTTGGCTTGGTATGTGATTCGAGATGAATTTTATGGTCGAAATGCACCAGACAATATCGAAGACAATGATGCGGTGCTAGAAGATCCTTACCAAAGGGACATCAGGCTAACCGAAATATTTGAAAACAAAGACTTACAAAGCAATCAGATTGATCGTATTCGCCCATTAAATTTGAGCTTTGATCCTTCGCAACCTGGGCCTTATAACTTTGATGTACAAGCCTCTGATCACTCAGCAGGATTGTTTGATGACGGAAGACTAAAACAACCCTCAACACGCTGGGGAGGTATCATGCAACGGATTAATAGCTCGGACTGGGAGGCGTCTAATATTGAATATATTGAATTTTGGATGATGGATCCCTATCTAACCAACAGTAAAGCAACTGGAGGAGATCTCTATCTGAATATTGGAAGTATGAGCGAAGATGTACTTCAAGATTCTCGACGCTCGTTTGAAAACGGCTTGCCTACGCCCGACAATCCATCTACCGTTGATACCACTTCTTGGGGTTTGGTTTCAAATTCTCAGATTCTAGCTCGAAGCTTTGATAATGCTGCTGGAAACATTCAAGATGTTGGTTTTGATGGACTTAATGACGATCAGGAGCGGGAGTTTGTTCCAAACTCAGGTGACATTCAAGCCAATTTTCTAAAACGAGTGGATGTTGCGTTTGGACAGGCTTCGGGAGCTTATACCTCCAGATTTGAAGATCCGGCTTTAGATAATTATCAGCATTTTTATAACCAAGACTACGACGACCAAGCGGCCGACATCATCACTCGATATTCTAAATACAACCGTTCAGAAAACAATACCTATAATTCGTTTGTAGGTAATGGATCCACCATCCCGAACGCCGAAGACATTGACGCCGACAATACGCTGAACGAAAATCAATCTTATTTTCAGTATCATATTGACTTAAAACCAGAAGCTCTAGACATCAACAACAAATACATTACGCAAGTGTTAGAAAACAAAGGCCCAAACCAAGATACCCGTTGGCTCTTGTTTCGCATTCCTATTCGCGATTATAAAGATAAATTTGGTGGCATTGCCGATTTTAAATCCATCCGATTTATGAGAATGTTTCTTCATGGTTTTGAACAAAAAGTCAATTTAAGATTTGCGACTCTTAGCATGGTGAGAGGAAACTGGCGACAATATGATTTGGTGGCAGACCCTAGTTTGATTGAAGATCCGGATGCTAGTTTTGAAGTTACGTCAGTTAATATCGAAGAAAATGGGCTAAAAACGCCAATACCCTACGTGCTGCCTCCAGGCATCCAACGCGAGCAAATTCAAGGTAGCCAAAGTACAACCTTACAAAACGAACAATCCCTGTCGCTGAAAGTCTGCAACCTAAAAGAAGGTGCCAGCAAAATAGCCTACAAAAACATAGGTATGAATTTGAACAATTACAACAAAATCAAAATGTTTGTTCATGCCGAAGAGCTAGATA
The DNA here is from genome assembly GCA_049609625.1 of Flavobacteriales bacterium. Lineage (GTDB taxonomy): Bacteria > Bacteroidota > Bacteroidia > Flavobacteriales > CAJXXR01 > JBMYYR01. The sequence continues at coordinate 14,093 of JBMYYR010000002.1, forward strand.
CCAGTACCAGTGAAACCATAGCCGATGGCGAAATCAGTTTATTTGTACGCTTAGGAACGGATTTTTCTGAGAATTTTTATGAATATGAAATTCCTTTGGAAATAACAGCTGGCGGAGAAACTACAGCCCGAGCCATTTGGCCAGCCAACAACGAGTTGGAAGTTGATCTTCAAGATTTAATTAAACTCAAAATTGAACGAAATAAAGCCATTGTTTCGAGTAGCGGAACGCCGACACCAGTAAGCTACAGCGACCGTTATAGCAAAGTGGTTAATGGAAAAAATCTTTATGTAAGAGGAAATCCGAATATTGCCGACACGCGTTCGATGATGATTGGGATTCGGAACATCAGTACGTCGGGTAATAAATGTGCCGAGGTATGGGTAAACGAATTGCGATTGGTTGGTTTTGATGAAGCGTCGAGTATGGCATTTCGAGGACAGTTTAAGGCCAATTTGGCAGATTTGGCAGACGTCAATATTAGTGGTTCTTATTTGGAGGCTGGTTTCGGAAATTTGTCCGAAAGCATTAGCCAAAGACGACAGGAAACACTGCAAGATTTTAGTGCCAACACAACCGTGAAAGCAGGCAAGTTGTTTCCAGAAAACTGGGGCGTAAATTTACCACTATATTATGGTATTACGAACATCAAATCGACACCAAAATATAATCCATTAGACCAAGATGTACGCTACAAAGACGCCATAAAAAACGCGAGTACTTCGGCCGAAAAAGAACGGATTAAGAAAAGTTCGGTTACCGAATCAAAATACAAGAGTTTTAATATTACCAACGTCGGAATAAGCCCAAAAAGTAAAGGCAAAAAGAGATTTTATAGTCCGTCTAACCTAAACGTATCGTATTCGAGAACCGAACTAGACGAATCTAGTCCAGAAATAGAATACAACCGAGAGCTCCAAGAACAAGCTCAGGTTAGCTATGCTTTTTCGTCTGGCTCCAAAGCACTTGAACCATTCAAAAAACTTGGAAAAAAATCGAAATCGAAGCTTCTAGAGCCTATCCGTAGGCTAAATCTCAACCCTATTCCTAAAAACATCAACTTTTCCTATTTTGTAGATCGTCGATTTAAGGAAAATCTAATTCGTCCTATTATTTATTTAGGAGAAGAAACACCTGGCGGTTTGTTTAGTCCAATTTTTAGTCAAAGTCTAAATTTAGACAGTCAATTTGGTATGAAGTTCGACTTAACTAAATCGATTAAATTGAACTTCCAATCGAACCGAAATGGGGTGTTTGCGAACGAAGACCAAAGGCGCAGAACAAAAAATGGAGACCTTTGGGAGCAAATCTGGACCGGAGGAACAGCTCGAACCTATCATCAGACATTTAACGCAACGTATCGAGTTCCGTTTCAATACATTGCGCCACTCAAATGGATAAGTGCCAATGCCAAATATAACGCCAACTACGACTGGATTGGTGCCAATACCATTATGCAAAGCTTTGGAAACACGATACAAAACACAAGAGAAGCTCAACTGAATACGACCTTAGATTTTTCTAAGCTCTACAAAACGATTCCTTACATAAAGAAAGCCTACGGTGGGAGAGGAAAGAGTGCTTCAAAACTCAAAAAGAAACTTAAGAAGAAAGCAAAGAAAAAAGCAGATAAATCAGTAAAGAAAATAGAAAAATTGACGGCAAAAGGACAGTCGATACTCGAAAAATCTGCTGCAGTTGCCGACTCAACACAAGTAGAAACATCAAAACCTGAAGACACGTTGCCTGACAACATTCAGGACGCCATCAATAAAGAAGAAGCAAAAGCAAAAGCAACCGCAGATAAATTTAAAGACAAAGAAAAGAAGCTAAGCGAACGTCTAAAAAAATCTCGTAAGAAGCTTCCCAAAGCCATAGATGCGGGAGTTCGATTGTTGACAGCGGTAAAAAAAGTAGACCTTACCTACCGGAGATCAGAAGGTATTGCCTTACCAGGTTTTCGTCCAGAAACAGGCTGGTTTGATGGGCAGAATCTGACTGCTCCAGGCTTAGGCTTTTTGTTTGGACAGCAAGAACGATTTGGAGCTTCGGGCACCAATATCTTAGATTATGCGAATGAAAATGGTTGGATTGTTGACACGGTCGGATTAAATACTCAATTCTCAAATACGTATCAAGAACACATCAACCTAAAAGCCATCGTAGAACCCATTAAGCGCTTCAAAATTAATCTGGATGCCAACCGTATGGAATCTCTCAATACAACCATGTATTTTAGACCGACCGAAAACGGAGGTAAGCCAGTGCGACAAAACCAAGCCGAACAAGGTACGTTTAGCATGTCGATGCTCAGTATAAATACGGCCTTCAAAGATCAAGACCAGATTTGGCAGACGTTTTTGGACAACAGAAAAGCAATAGCCCAACGACTTGCCGAGCAAGAAATGAATACTCCAGTTCAATACGACGCTAATGGTTACCCTATTGGGTTTGGAGAAAGCTCGCAAGAAGTTCTCATTCCATCCTTTTTGGCGGCCTACACCGGCAAAAATGCATCGACCCAAAGCCTAACGAAGTTTCCTAAAATTCCGATGCCCAACTGGAAACTAAGTTACGACGGCCTTCGAAATCTCAAGTTTTTAAAGAAAAGCGTAAAACGTATCAGTTTTACTTCGGGCTATACGTCGGTTTATACGGTTGGTGGCTTTAGTCGAAACTTACTGTATGACGAAGCCAAAGCCTTTCAATATGGACTAGATGACAATATTGATTTTAGTGGCAACTTTATTCCGAAATATCAAATCAATCAAGTCAACATCAGCGAGCAATTCAATCCATTAATCAAAGTGGACATCACCTTGAAAAACAACATGAGCTTGAAAACAGAATTTAAGAAAAGCAGAAATCTGAGTCTAAACATTGATAATAGCCAGTTGCTGCAAGAAAATTTACGCTCGTACGTTATCGGTATGTCCTATCGGATGAATGATGTTAAGATTTTTAAAGGCCCACTTAGCAAAAGTAAAATACCAAGAACCTTAGAAGCAAGCTTTGATGTGAATTATAATTATCGTAAATCTTTGGTTAGAAATATTTATGATGAAGGCCAGCAAGTTAATAGCGGAAACCAAGTGATGGGCTTTAATGTAGAATTGAAATACACCATCAATGAAAATTTAGGCTGTACCTTTTATGTTGACCGCAACAGCTCGGAAGCCTTTATTTTATCAAGCTTTCCGACACGAGAAACCCTCGTTGGATTCAAAATAAAATACACCTTCAATCAATAAATTGAAGGTATTGTTTGAAAATAAAATTCTAAAGCCTATTTTTGGGCTCAAAATTAACATCCTATGAACACACCATCCACACTAAAGTATAGCAAAGACCACGAATGGCTTGCTGTAGACGGCGATATTGCCACTGTTGGTATTACCGATTTTGCACAAAACGAATTAGGCGACATTGTCTATGTAGAAGTAGAAACCGAAGGCGAAACGCTTGATAAAGACGAAGTTTTTGGCTCTGTAGAAGCTGTCAAAACAGTTTCAGATTTGTTTATGCCCGTATCTGGAGAAATTATTGAGTTTAACGAAGAGCTCGAATCTTCACCAGAAGAAGTAAACAACTCGCCTTATGAAGCCGCTTGGATTATCAAAATAAAACTCTCTGACCCTTCAGAATTAGATGACTTAATGGATGCAGAAGCTTACAAAGCTATGGTTGGAGCTTAAGCCCAATCTGTTTTATGTTGTTTTTAGCATCGTAACACTTGGGAGTTTGATGCCGCAAACTAGCGTGCCTCCTGTCCTTCAAACCCTGTCTGACAAAACGCTACATATACTGATGTACTTAGCTTTTTCGGCAAGTTTGTTTTGGTTTTTAGAAAAAAGAACATCACAACACCAAAGCCTTTGGCTCAGCATCAGCCTAAGTATCGCTTTTGGAGCTTTGATGGAAGTGTTGCAAGGACAATACATACCAGGAAGATTCGGAAGTGTTTTAGATTTGATTGCCAACATCATAGGTGTCTTTACCTTTGTTTTGTTGCATCAGCTGAACAAGAAAATTTTTAAAAATTAGAAAGTAAAATTAACTTTTACGTTCATAAACGTATTTTTTTACATACTTTAGTACCCGAAAACAATAAAACCTAAACAATGATTGAGAAAAAACATCCAAAAATGGATCTCGAGAAAAAACGAATGACCTTCGTTCTTATTGGTCTAGTTGTTGCTATTGGAGCTTCTATCTTTTTGATAAACTACAAATCTTATGACGAGCAATTGACAGCAGATTTAGGAAAAGTAGTTATTGATATGGATGAAGAAGAAGACGTGGCGACAATAGAAGAAAAACGAACACCGCCACCGCCACCACCACCGCCGCCACCACCGGTAGTTGTCGTTGTAGAGGATGACGTAGAAATAGAAGATGACTTTGAAGTAGAAGATGTTGAGGTTGAAGAAGACGAAGAAATAGAAATTGAAGAGGTTGAAGAAATTGAATCTGATGAAGTTCTGAGTTTTGCTGTTGTTGAAGACAAACCCGTTTTTCCGGGTTGCGAAAAAGTCTCTAAAGCCGAGCGCGATGCCTGTTTTGGAAACGGAGTAATGAAAGCCATTCAGTCTAAGTTCAAATACCCACACATGGCAAAAGAACTTGGTATTCAAGGTAAAATTTATGTAAGCTTTGAGTATGGAAAAGACGGAAAAGTAAGAAACGTAAAAGTTATCCGAGGCGAGAACAAAGACCTCAAAAAAGAAGCTATTCGTCTTGTGAAAGCCTTGCCAAGCGTTACGCCAGCAAAGCAACGAGGAAAACCAACTGCAATTTCTTATACCATTCCAGTAGTTTTCAAATTAAGAGGATAATACACATATTGATCTATCATTTAAAAAAAAAAGCATTTTCATTGACCATGAAAATGCTTTTTTTTTTGACTCTGAAAAATCAAGTGATTTGACTCAATCTGTTTCCTGTAATATTCGATATGGAGCCTAATTTTTTAACAGCAAAAAATTAAAAAAAACTAATGAGAAAAAATAGTTATATACTCACTTTAATGATATCTGTTCAGCTATGTTTTGGTCAAGAAACACTAGAAGAATTGAAAGGAATTGATGGTGAAATCATTCAAATAATGGAAGAATATAACACCGTTGGTTTATCTGTAGCGGTAGTGAAAAATGGTAAAACTCTATACGCCAAAGGCTTTGGTTATCGCGACCTGAAACAGAAACTACCTGTAACAGAACACACTCTTTTCCATATTGCTTCAATGACCAAAGCATTTACAGGTTCTTTATTAGGAATTTTAGAATCTAAAAACCAACTATCGCTTAAAGATAAACCCGCGCTGTATGTTCCATACCTTCAATTTTACAATGACAAGATGAATAATCTTATTACGATTGAAGATTTATTAAGTCATCGAAGCGGTATTGGAACTCAAGGTGTTTCCTTAGAATTGTTTCCAGATAGCTCTAAATTAAAAACGGTGCAACGCTTACGCTATTTGAAGCCCGAAGCTGACATTAAAAATAGCTGGAACTACAGCAATATGGGCTATACACTTGCAGGAACCATTATCGAACAAGTAACAGGCGAGAGTTGGGAGACGAATATTGAAAATAAAATCTTTAAACCCTTGAAAATGAGTAGTTCATGCACAAGTATTAAAAAGATGAAACAATCAAACAATTACGCTCTGGGCTATGGAATGTATAAAGGAAAAAGTGAGAACGTTCCTTATCAAAACTATTACGCTTTTGGTCCAGCTGGTGTTATTAAAAGTTCGGTTAAAGATTTATCTAATTGGATGAACGTTTGGCTAAATAAAGGAACGTTTGATGGAACTCAAGTACTTCCAAAACACTATATTTATGAAGCTTCTAGACCTCAAAATATTAAATATGATGAGGAGTACACAAAAGATTCATTTTTATTTAGCGAAGGGTTTGGTTGGAGAATAAGGTCTTGGAATGGTCATTATAGATTGCGCCACGGAGGTAATACAAACGGCTTTAGTAGTGTAACAGAACTGTTTCCATTTGAGAATATTGGTATTGTAGTATTATGTAATCAAAGTAACTCTATAATTCCCTATATTGTATCTGATATGATATCAAGAAAGTTACTTCTTCTTGCCGCCGAAGAAAATTACCCAGTACTTGTTTCAGACATCTATAAACCAGAAAAAGACAAGCCTTTTAATAAGAATATGATGCCAACCTTTCCCTTGCATAGATTTGAAGGTACTTATGAAGCGGATGGTTTTGGAAAAATACAGATTATTGAAACAGAAGGAAAGCTATTCGCAAAATTTCCAACACATACATTCAAACTAGAGCATTTAAGCTTCAACAACTTTCATTTAAAAGGTATGGCAGACTTTAAAGAATCTTTTAACCCTGAATTTACTGTTAAATTCGATGACACAAAAGGCGAGCTAATAAGCTTAAAATTATACGCTCAAAAAGAGCCTATAGAATTTCATAAAGACCAATAAACTTGCAACCCAACAACAAAGTCTAAGTGCCCAAAAAAGAGCTAAATGTGAAGACAAACTTGACTAAAACTCAGTCCTTGACTACAGGATTTTGTTACGATGAATCATGTACACCTTTCAATCAAGAATTAAAAAAAATGACCAATCACATCAGGTTGCCACTTAGTTTCATCTTCCATTTTTCTAAGTGCATTTTTTTATGCGCTATTTACACTGGGATTGATTCGTGATAACCATCTTAATGACGATCTGAATCAGAAACTAAACTATTGATAGTCAATGAATTATTATGGTTTTTTTATTAGTGATTAAGATGCTGTTGTGAAGCTTCAGGGTGTGTTGATGATTAATCTATTTTTGACTTTAAATATTTGTTTTTTAGCTCAGTAGAAGTTCTCTTAGCGCCTAAAACTGAAACGTGATCGCCATCTGGCGTAAAACAAGAATCGCTCAGGTTTAGAGTTGAAAAATCAATATAATTTAGCTGATGTTTTTCAATGAGTTCATTTAGCTTTTCGACGTAAACTTGTGGTATTCTATTGTGGTAATAGGTATGCAGAGGGGTGTTGACGGCATATAATTCAACATTTTTTTCATCACATAACTCTACAATTTTGCTTAAATAGTCGATGTTTAGTTCAGAAAATGGATTTAATTTTTTTTCGGTATAAAACTGAAAAACCAGCCTCCTATCCATCAATGATTCAGAAACAGTAGAACGTTCAAATTCATTTGAAAATCCCCCTAAAAAAGAATCAGTTCTTTTTGCTAAAGATTTATACATGCCTTGTTTTGCGATACCTTTTAGGAAAGGAACGGTTTTAGATGAATTCCAATAAAGATGTTTCATTTTTTCATCTGCAGGTAATAAATAAAAATATTTTGGGGCTGTAGAAGCCGAAAATCTTCCACTTATAAATCGATCGTAATAATTAGAAATATTATGATAACTCAAACCTAAAAATACGTTTTCGATAGAAGAATGTTTATCTAAAACTGCTTTGAGTTTGTAATAAGAAAAGTATATAGATTCAGATGTTGTAGCTATGTTTTTACTTTCAGGAAGAAAGCGTTCATCAAAAGCTTGATTAATGTGCGAGTCACCAATGATAATATGTTTTACGCTTTTATCTATTTGATTATCAATTAAATCAAACGTAATGTATGCTCCCGAAAGATAGAACAACATGAGTCCAAAAAAACTTGGAATCAAAATATAAAGGCTAATTTTTTTTAAAAACTGTTTCATCATTAAAATTGAAAATAAATGAACTGTTGTTCTTTCCCTCCAAACCAAAAAATGAGAAAAAGTAAGCTGTAATACATTCCAAACCGAAGAGGTCTGTTCCATGTTGATCCAATTTTAGCTAAAGCGAATTGCTCTGTTCGTCCAAACCATTCTATAGCTAAGAAAACAGTTAGCAAAGCAAATGTCAACAATACCATTTTTGGTTCCAAAAACTCTGGAAATTCAAAGAAAGAAGAGGAGAAAATTTCTGATAAATAGGCTAAAGCGTGCGTCATGTTTTCGGCTCGGAAAAAGACCCAAGCTAAGACCGTTAAACTAAAGGTGAGCAAGATTTGGTAAGTTTCTTTGAATGAGGGGAATAACTTGCCTTTGGCGACAATATCTAAATTGTTTCGATTGTTTTTTGTGAGTAAAAGCGGAAGAAAATAAAGTGCATTCAAAGCACCCCAAACAATAAAAGTCCAGTTGGCTCCATGCCAAAAACCACTGACAATAAAAATGATAAATGTATTACGAATTTTCATGCCTAAACCGCCACGACTTCCTCCCAAAGGAATGTATAAATAGTCTCTAAACCAAGTAGATAAAGAAATGTGCCATCGTCTCCAAAATTCAGCAATGTCACGAGAGAAATATGGGAAATTGAAATTCTGCATCAAATCGAAACCAAATAATCTGGAAACACCAATGGCAATATCGGAATAGCCTGAGAAATCGCCATAAATTTGAAAGGTAAAGAACAAAGCACCTAAAAACAAGGTGCTGCCATTTAAGTCGGCAGAATTATTAAAAATATAATTCGCAAATTCGGCACAATTATCAGCAATCACAACTTTCTTGAAAAGACCCCAAAGTATCTGGCGCATACCATCGACGGCTTTGTGGTAATCGAATACTCGTTTTTTGTAAAATTGTGGTAGTAAGTGACTTGCGCGCTCAATAGGCCCAGCAACTAACTGAGGGAAAAAGCTAACGAAAGCCGTAAAAGCAATGAAATCTTTGGTTGGCTCAAGTTTCTTTTTGTAAACATCAATCGTATAACTTAGTGTTTGAAAGGTGTAGAAACTTATTCCAACCGGAAGCACTATGTTTAATGAGTTAACTTCTAGTTCTGATCCAAAAAATGAAAATGCACTAACAAAATTATCTAAAAAGAAATTATAGTATTTAAAAAAGCCTAAAAATCCAAGATTTACAACTATACTTATCCAAAGAAATAGCTTTCTTTTTCTCTGGTTAGCTTCGTGTTGTAATAGTCTTCCTATGGTATAATCGACCAGTGTACTGAAGATAATAAGTGAAAGAAATCGCCAATCCCACCAACCATAAAACAAATAACTGGCGGCTACAATAAGTACGTTTTGCAGTTTTAGATTCTTTTGCGTAACAAACCAATAGAGTATAAACACTAGAGGCAGAAAGATGGCAAAATCTATGGAATTAAAAAACATAGTTTATAGTCTAATTCTTGATGGATTATTTTTTTATCTCCGTTGGTTATAAAATATCCATAAATTCCTGCAAAAATAAAGTTTAAAGAAGAGTATATGTCTCTTTTTAATAAAAATGTATTAAAAATAATCATAAAGAATTGAATATCTGCATTTCACTCAAACCTCAAAGCTTCGACAGGTTGTAAGCTAGCTGCTTTTTTGGCGGGATAAAATCCTGAAACAACACCAACCAAGAGGCATAAGACGAAAGCCAAAAAGACATAAAGCCATGGGACAAAAAATGGACTATTGAGTACGAGAGCCACGATGTTTCCGATGGCAATGCCTAATAAAATTCCGAAAATTCCACCTAAAACAGAGATTACGATGGCTTCCATCAAAAATTGATTCATAACCAAACTAGAACTTGCGCCCAAAGATTTTCTGATGCCAATTTCTCTGGTTCGTTCGGTAACTGAAACCAACATGATGTTCATCAAAGCAACCATAGCTCCAATTAGAGTCAAAATACCGATAGAACTCGTGCCAGAACCAACACTATTCAACAGATCGTTAAGTGTTTTGAGCATGGCATTACTGTTTTCGAGCACAAAGTTATTTTCTTCCATAGGGCGACGTTTTCTAATGTTTCGAAAATGCAATGTAGATTCTTCAATAGCTTGATTTATAGCAATATGTGAGTGTGGTTTTGATTTTATTCTCAAACTAGATTCAGAAAACCGAAAGTTTGTTTTAGCAATCAAAGTAGGAAGGTAGGCATTGTTGTTCACCGAAAAGCCCATGCCTTCTGATCGTTGTTCTACCACGCCGACAACCGTATAAGAATTTGAGCCAATTTTGACCCGTTTATTAACTGCTTTTTCGGCTTGAGTAAAGAGTTTTTTGGCAATGTTTTGTCCTAAAATAATGAGTGGAAGTGCCGTTTTGGTTTCTTCAACAGAAAATCCTCGACCAAATTCGATAGGCATGCCTTCAACATCAAAATAGTTAGCGTCAATGCCCATTACGGTTACGTTTGGGGAGCTTTCCACTTCATTGAATTTGGCTGTTTGTCCGCTCGAAGCGTAAAAATACAGTGTTGTTTTTGCCAACGCTTTTGTACGATTCGCAAACTTCTCCGCTTCTTTGAAGCTAATGACAGGGAATTTTTTTCGACGACTTCCTCCAAAATTTGGCCCACGAGAGCGGTAACTTAAGGTATAAGATTTAGCTCCAACACTCGAAAAATTGGAATTTATAGAGCGTTTGAGCGCATCGGTAGCCGTCAGGATGCTCATCAACGCCGTGATGCCAAAGGCAATGATCAGCATGGTGAGCAGACTTCGCCATTTATTGCCTTTGATGCTATTAAAAGCTATCCGAATGTTTTCAATTTGTTTTTCCATGGCTTGTCGAAAATTCACTCCAATAATAGATAATTAAATAGAATATTATGAGCTAGAATGACTTATTTTTTGTTAATCCTAATTTTAATATTTATTCTACCTAAACAACGTAACATTTGCAGTAAATGAATACCATTTAGAATCTTCAAATTTATAATCCCAAATGACATAATATTCACCGGGATTACAGTCTTTACCTTCATATTTTCCGTCCCAGCCTTTTTCTTCTTGATTACCATCGTAGAGTAGAATGCCCCAACGGGCGTAGACTCTAATGCGGTATTCGGCAAATTGACTTGGATTTATTGGATGGAGATACTCGTGAAATTCATTTCCGTTTGGAGTGAATACGTTGGGAAAGCCGAGTAATTCGTGATCGCAAATACCTTCGTATACATTGATTCCGTAGACAAAATAACAGAATGAATCGGGTACTTCAACTATAAAATACCCTTCTTGATCTATTATAACGCTGGTAACTTCATGAATGCCATTCCAATACACAACATACTCTTCAGGGAAGGTGAGTTCTATACTTTCTCCGGGGCAAATAGTATACGATTCTTGAAGATTAAAGTCTGGTTTGGTATACAAAAACACTTCAAAAGTATCACAATACGAACAATCTTCATACTCTAAACAAGCCCAATAGGTTCCCGATTCGTCTATCAAAACCGAATCGCCATCGTCGCCAGTAGACCAATAAATATCAAACAGGGGATTGGTTTGACCAAGATTATAAAAAGCGTCTTGACAAAGAATAAGAGTGTCAGAAATTTGAAGCTGATCTTCAAGAGGTACAATATCAAAAGAGTCTCGGCTGTAGGTGCAATCATGGTAAATATCAACCCAAAACGAACCTTCGGTTGAGCTATTGAATTGAAAATCTGTACTTCCTGTACTCCAAAGTACCGAATCGGCAGGAAAAACATTTAGGTTAATACTTTCGTCTTCGCATAAATAGAATGTGTCGGGAAAATAGCCAATACCGCTGGCGTAAAAACCAACATCGATACTATCAATTATTGAACAAAATTGAGTGAAAATTTCAACCACGTAAACGCCTTCTTCGTCAATCAAAAGGCTGTCTTGATTGAGGTTATTATTCCAAATGGCAGAATCGGCATCGAGTTCATCCAGATCTACATGAAGCACAATAAAATCTTGTCCACAAATCTGAGTATCAGGATAGTTGAAAGGCGTTGGTGTAATAAAATCAACAAAAATACTGTCTCTGAAAATTTGTTCTTGGTAAGACATTTCTAACCAATACAAGCCTGTTTCGGTTATCAGATGAGCGCCCGTTTCGGTGCTGTCTTCCCAGAGGTAATAATCGACATCTAAACCTAAATAAGAAATATACAAATAATCGCCATCGCAAAGCGTGGTGTCTGCGCCCAAATTAAATTCAAAGGTTTGAGCTTTAATGCTTTTCGCAAAGAAAAGGAGAAAAAAAAGACTAGCGATTTTTTTTAGCATACGTTTTTTAATCTATCCGAACAATATCTGCGCCTATGTTCTGGAGGCGTTCCACGATACGTTCATAACCTCTATCTATTTGTTCGATGTTGTGAATGGTACTTTGTCCGTCGGCAGAAAGGGCGGCAATTAACAAGGAAATCCCTGCTCTAATATCGGGAGAAACCATGGTTGTTGCTTTTAGTTTCGATTGATGATTCAGCCCGATGACTGTTGCGCGATGCGGATCGCAAAGAATGATTTTTGCTCCCATATCAATCAGTTTATCGGTAAAAAACAATCGAGATTCAAACATTTTTTGATGAATCAATACAGAACCTTTGGCTTGGGTGGCAACCACCAAAACAATACTCAATAAATCGGGTGTAAAGCCTGGCCATGGCGCATCAGAAATAGTTAGAAATGAACCGTCGATATAGTTTTCTAAAACATATTCTTTTTGAGATGGGATGTAAATATCATCGCCTTTTCGCTCGAGTTTTATACCTAATTTTCTGAATACCGAAGGGATTTGCCCAAGTTCGTCATAAGCTACATTTTTAATCGTGATTTCAGATTTTGTCATTGCCGCAAGTCCGATCCACGAACCAATTTCAATCATATCTGGTAAAATACGATGATCACAGCCTTCCAGTTTTTCGACACCTTCAATAATAAGAAGATTTGAACCAATACCAGAAATGTTTCCACCCATGGCGTTTATCATCTTACAAAGTTGCTGTAAATAGGGCTCGCAGGCAGCATTATAAATGGTTGTTTTGCCTTTTGCCAAAGCCGCTGCCATCACAATATTCGCCGTTCCGGTAACCGAAGCTTCATCCAAAAGCATATAGCAACCTTGTAGTTCTTTAGCTTCGATGGTGTAATAGCGTTGAGCTTTGTTGTATTTAAAATCGGCACCCAAGTTTTTTAGTCCAATGAAATGGGTATCTAAACGTCGACGACCAATTTTGTCTCCACCTGGTTTTGGAATCCCTGCTTTTCCGAATCTTGCCAAAAGCGGTCCAACAATCATAATAGAGCCACGAATAGAAGCGCCTTTCACTCGAAATTCTTCCGAAAGCATATAATCGAGGTTTAACTTGTCGGCACAAAAAGCAAATACACCTTTACCTCGTTTGGAGACTTTGACGCCTAAATCTTGTAAAATATCAATTAATCGGTTGACATCTACAATATCAGGAACATTCGAAATCACAACTTCTTGATCTGTCAAAAGTACTGCACAAATCACCTGAAGCGCTTCATTTTTTGCTCCCTGTGGTTGAATTTCACCTTGTAGTTTTTTGCCTCCTCGAATTTTAAATGACGCCATAGTAAGTTATTATTTTTTTATGTTTTGGTTTTGAAATGTGTGTTTTTACACAAATGTAATTCCCAAAAATAAGGAATAAAATGGATGTATTTAGGTTTATAAACAACAAAAGCTGGTCGAGTACATCAAAAAAACATCCAGAAGTAACAATTTAATTCATTGAAAATCAGTTATTTGGAAAATTAAATTTTTTCGCACTATCCTGATTATCAAAACATTGAATGATTATAGGGAGAGTGTTAAGAACGTTGAGAACTCAATAAAAATTAAGTCTTAGTTTTGATTAGAAATCTATGATTTTAGGTTGTGGTTTCGAAAGCAGGCTAGAGCTAACTTACTAAGCCCAGATAAGACTCAAACTTAGACTAATACAGAAAAATAGCGTATTGAGCGCCATACGTTTTAGCATGGGGTCATAGGCTTGAATATCTTTTACTTTTGCAACTTGAATGACATGAATTAGGGCTGTCGGCAAAGCCAATAGGAATAAAAAGTTGAATAGGTTAAAGTATTGATATTCAGTATATAAAAAAATAAAAACAAACAGAAAAGGCAGTAGAGTCAAGCTGTACTGATACCATTTTGAAGCTTTGAAACCTAAGGCTATGGCTATTGTGTTTTTGCCAGCCAAAGCATCACTTTCCATATCACGCATATTGTTCAGGTTGAGTACAGCAACACTCATTAGACCTACAGCGGCGGCGGGCAAAAGAGACATCCAAGACCATACGGAAAGATGTAAATAGCAATTTAGAGTTACACCAAAAATTCCAAAAAAAATAAAAACGGATAGGTCGCCAAGAGCTTTATAACCATAAGGATTGTTTCCTGAGGTGTAGGTTATGGCGGCAAAAATAGAAACCAACAACAGGAAAAGAAATACAAAAAAAGAAATCGACCAAATATTAAAACTAATTACCAAAAGCGAAAGGCCGAAAAAAAAGGCCAAAGCCGCAAATAAAATCATAACTTTTTTCATGCTTTCCAAACTAATTTCCCCACTCTGAACTGCCCGGCTAGGGCCTTTTCGCTTGCTGTGGTCGGCGCCATGAATACTATCGCCATAATCATTCGAGAAATTGGAAAGAATCTGCAGACAAAGCGTTGTTAGCAAAGTTAAAATCAAAATATTGAGTTCAAATTTTCCATAAAAATAAGCTATAGCCGATCCTAAAAAAATACTCGAGAAGGCCAAGGGTAGGGTTCTGAGTCGGGCGGCTTTTATCCATCTGTTTAGCTTGATGTTTGTATTCATTTTTTATAGTATTTCATGCGTACGTGTTCAATTCCATCTTCTAAATAAATATCACTAATCTTCTGAAAACCAATATTTTGATAAAATTCAAGTAGATATAATTGAGCACTAATGACGATATCTGAATCAAACAATGTTAGGCAGCTTTCTCGCGCAAAAATCATCAGTGTTTTGCCTAAATGTTGCCCGCGAGCTTCATTCAAAACAGCCACTCTGCCAATAGAAGCTTCTGGATACGAACACTTTGGGGGCAATAGCCGAGCATAAGCCAAAAGAGAGCCCATTTCCGAAAATCCACAAAAATGAAACGCATTTTGATCCTTATCATCAAGTTCGGGGTAGGGGCAGTGCTGCTCGACGACAAATATATTGCTGCGAAATTTTAATATTTCGTACAACTGAATTGTCGACAAGTCATTAAACCTTAAGCATTTCCAAACTACCATAGCGCCAATATTAACTCTTTGTTTTCCTGTATTAAAGAGCAAAAATAATCTTTTTGTAACAGTACAAATCGGAATAACTGAAAAAAACTTATAAGACAAAGGTTCATGGTTTGAAAATAAAATAATACATTTGAAAAAACTTTTTATACATCTTAAACTTTCACCTCTTATGAAACTCTTTTTTGTCGGCTTCGCCCTCTTTTCCACTTTTCTTGGTTTTCAGAACACACCACAATCAGCAAATTCTCGATTAGCCATTGGTGCAACCGCACCTCTCCAAACTCTTGAGATGACGGGCGTAGACAACGCTCAGCACAGCTTAACATCTGTAGCGAAAACCAATGGACTTTTGGTTATTTTTACTTCCAATGTATGCAGTTACGTCGTTGGCAACAACGATATGGAAGGTTGGAATAACCGATATGAATTTTACAACCGAGCGGCGTCGCATCTAGATTACGGCGTTGTGTTGGTAAATTCTAATGCGCTCCACAGGTCGACTACCGAATCTCTTTCGGCTATGCAAACCTTGGCTACTGCCAACAACTACGTTATGCCTTATGTGGTTGATACCGATGGCGACTTAGCAAATGCGTTTGGCGCCGAAACCACTCCAGATGTTTTTCTGTTCGATGAAAATTTTGAATTAATATATGAGGGCTCTATCGATGCTAACCCAGAAAGCAGTGCGGCAGTTACGAAACAGCCTCTCATTCACGCTCTAGAACAAGGTCTAAAAAACTATCCGGTAAGTCTGCCGTCAACACCAAATGTAGGTTGCGACTTAGAGATTGAATAAACCAGTTAAAACTCTTTGACTTCATGATTAAATCATTGAATTTCAAAATATTAAAAGCCATAATTTTTATTGTGGCTTTTGTATTTTCCACATTTTTAAGTCAAGCTCAACTTTTTAAAGCTAAAATCAAAACGGTGCTAAAACCGCAAACAAGCATTCGTGCTCTTTTGGTAACAGAAGATAATCACCTTTGGTTTGCAGGAGCCAATAATACATTCGGTTGCTCCTTTGATGGTGGTAAAACTTGGGATGTGGATAGCATCAATTTTCACGGCCAGGACATACACTTTAGAGGCATTGCCAAGAGTGGTTCTGGAGTCAATATCATGGGTGTTGACAACCCTGCGTTTTTCTTCCGAACAGAAGACGAAGGCTTAAATTGGCTGCTGTCGTATTTTGAAGACGAGCCAGGTGTTTTTTATGATGCCATGGCTTTTTTTGATGACGATGAAGGCATTGCCTTCGGTGATCCATTAGACTCTTGCTTTTCGGTTCTAAAAACCTATGACTCAGGAAAAACTTGGCAAAAGTTGACGTGTTCAACATTGCCAAAAAGTAAAAATGGTCAAGGCGCATTTGCCGCCAGCAACACCAATATTGCCATTCAAGGCGATAGCGTTTGGTTTGTTACCGGAGGTTTTGAAGCCGATGTTTTATTTAGTCCAGACCGAGGAAAAACATGGGAGCTTCAGGCGTGTTCGTTTATTGACGGCAGTGAAATGACTGGCATGTTTAGTGTCGATTTTTACGATGCTAAGACTGGATTTATTATCGGTGGAGATTGGGAGAATCAAACTTCTGCGCTGAAAAATAAAGCCAAAACCATCGATGGAGGAAAGACCTGGGAAATACTTGCTGATCAGAGTCTTCCGCCTTACCAATCTTGCGTAAAATACGTTCCAAACTCTAAGGCAAAACGTTTACTTTCTGTCGGAATGCCAGGTGTTTTTTATTCTGAAGATGGGGGAGAGCATTGGGTAAAGCTATCTGATGAGGCATTCTACACAATCGATTTTTTGAATGAAACTACCGCATTTTTGGCTGGTAACAAACGTATAGCGAAGCTAGTGTTTTCAAAATAAAACAACTTGAGAAACGAGGAATTATTCCATCTTAAAAAATATTAGATTGTTCTTCAAAACTTGAGTATATCACTGATAATTTCATTAATTTTGACTGTTTAAAACGCACTCAAAAAAATCAATTCAACCTGATGTCAAAATACCAACTTAACATGAAGTATACCAGTATTTTATCTTTTTTTATTTTTGGATTTTTGATGAACTCTTGCCAAAACCCAGAAGTAGAAGTTCCGGCCTACCTTGCGGTGCACGACATCAGCCTCGAAACCAAAGCCTCAGAAGGGTCGGCGTCAGAAAAAATTACAGACGTCTGGGTGTCTTTAGGCGAAAATTTTTATGGTGCCTACGAGCTTCCTTGCACCATCCCGATTCTTGAAGAAGGAGAATTTGAACTAAAGCTCCGAGCCGGAATAAAACTTAATGGTATCAACGCCACGCGCTCGGCCTATTCGCCTTATCAGATTTGTCAAGCTACAGATACACAAGGCGTTGAGCTGGATGTGATTCGCCTGACACGAGACTCTATTACGCATGTAAACGCCAAAACACAATACAAAGAAACCACAAACTTCAAAAGCATCGAAGGATTTGAAAGTGCAGGCGTTCAGTTCGAGTCTCGGAAAGACGTTGACACCTCAAACGTTCAGATTTCGGCTTCATTACTCAAAACCGACGAGGATGCCGAGGTGTTTGAAGGCAATTATTCGGGCTATGTTCACCTTACCAAAGAACAAGACTACGTTACCATTTTATCTTCAGAATGGATTGATATTCCTCAGCTTTCGAGCGGAAAGTACAATTATTTCGAGTTGGATTACAAAACAGAGGTTATGCTCAATGTTGGACTTTGGTTCAACGACATTTCGGCAACACAAGTAAACGAAATACATCTGAACCCAAAAGAAGAGTGGAACAAAAACTACATCTACATCAAACCCGAACGAGCCTACGAAACCACCTCACCTGTCTTTGGGTCAACACAATACAAAGTTTTTATGGTAGCTTCCTTGCCCGAAGATATGGACGAAGCCTGGATCTATTTAGACAACCTAAAGCTGATTCATGAAAATGAATAAAAAGCTTCAGATTAGCAAATATATAATCCTAGATTTTCTGGCCTCGCTCGTTGCTTGGGCACTTTTCTATGTCTATCGAAAAACAAGTATCGAGTTTGAGTCTATTTCTAAGGATCGCCTCTTTTCGGATGCTAATTTTAGCTATGGCATTTTTGCAATGGCAGCACTCTGGGTTGTTATCTACATTCTTTTAGGTCATTACCGAAAAATATATCGAAGATCAAGACTTTTGGAACTTGGCAAAACCATTTTTCAGCACAGTATCGGCGTTTTACTTATCTTTTTTGTGTTTATTTTAGACGATCGCGTACAGAACTACACCCAGTATATCGATTCGATTTTAGTTTATTTTACACTCCAAACACTGCTTGTTTACACCTTTCGCTTTGTTTTACTGTCGCGAACCAATCGGAAAATTCATCGAAAAGAAATTGGCTACCCAACCTTGCTGATTGGCGCACAGAACGCTGCGGTTGATCTTTTTTTGAACATGGAACAGCTCCACCGCTCATCAGGCAACCTATTTATAGGTTATTTACATCCTCAGCAGAACGTTGATGAACATACATCTGATCGAATTTCAAACTACCTGCCTTGCCTTGGGAATCTTTCCGATTTAGACCAGATTATCAAACAGCATCAGATTCAGGAAGTTATTATTGCGACCGAAAAAGAAGAGCATCAATACACTCAAAATATCATAGAACGTCTTGAAAATGAAAAAGTTGAAGTTAAGGTTCTGCCCACTCTATACGACATCCTGACGGGCTCCGTAAAGCTAACCTCTCTGTTTGACATTCCGCTGCTCCACATCCAGTTCAAAGCTATGCCAGTTTGGCAATCGGTACTCAAACGACTGTTAGACATTCTCATCAGCTCAAGCATTCTGATACTACTTTCGCCTTTTTATGCATTCGTCAGTCTTTTGGTCAAGCTTTCGTCCAAAGGCCCAGTGTTCTACAAACAAGAACGTATTGGTTTGCACGGAAAACCTTTTCAAATTATCAAATTTAGATCCATGCTTGTGGACGCCGAAAAACTTGGTCCACAGCTTAGTTCTGACGAAGACCCGCGTATCACACCATGGGGTAAATTTATGCGGCAGCATCGCATAGATGAGTTTCCACAATTTTATAATGTTTTAATTGGCGAAATGAGTATCGTTGGTCCACGACCTGAACGTCAATTCTTTATAGATCAATTGATTGAAAAAGCACCTTACTACAAACAAGTTCATCGGGTTAGGCCAGGTATTACCTCTTGGGGTATGGTGAAATTTGGCTATGCCGAAAACATCGATGAAATGTTAGAACGACTTAAATACGATTTAATTTACATAGAAAACCTAACGATTATGAGCGACTTTAAAGTACTGTTTTATACCGTATTTATTGTTCTTCAAGGCCGTGGGAAGTAAACCTAAAAACAACACAACAGATGAAACACATTAGCGTAATTGGTGCCGGAACCATGGGAAATGGAATAGCACATACCTTTGCTCAATTTGATTTTAAGGTTCAACTTATTGATATATCAGAAGTTGCACTCAAAAAAGCCTTAGCTACCATCGAAAAAAACCTAGACCGAATGCTGGCAAAAGGTAAATTAAGCGAAGAGCAAAAACAAAACACCTTAGCCAACATCAGCACCAATACCGACATTGCTGCGGGTGTAAAAAACGCCGATCTGGTTGTTGAAGCCGCTACCGAACGTCTTGATTTGAAACTAAATATATTCAAAACCATCGATGCTTCCGCACCCAAATCTTGTATCTTAGCTTCCAATACCTCCTCTATTTCTATTACCGAAATTGCGGCCTCTACCCAACGCCCAGAACAAGTGATTGGAATGCACTTTATGAACCCAGTGCCGATCATGAAATTGGTGGAAGTCATCAAAGGCTATTCGACCTCCGAAACCACCTATCAAAAGGTGATGGAACTATCAAAAGCCTTAAATAAAATCCCTGTTGAAGTCAATGATTATCCTGGATTTGTGGCTAATCGAATTTTGATGCCGATGATCAACGAAGCTATCTATACGCTGTTTGAAGGCGTGGCAGGCGTCAAGGAAATTGACACCGTAATGAAACTCGGAATGGCACACCCAATGGGGCCACTCCAACTTGCCGATTTTATTGGTTTAGACGTCTGTTTGTCGATCCTGAATGTACTTTATGACGGTTTCGGAAACCCGAAATATGCACCCTGTCCGCTGTTAGTCAATATGGTTATGGCAGGCAAAAAAGGAATCAAAGCAGGCGAAGGATTCTATGATTATTCAGAAACTCGAAAAGCTGAAAAAGTAAGTGCTCAATTTGCTTAAAGAAACCACAACAACAAGAAAATCAATATTTTGAAAAAAAATCTTCACGTCCTAGCCCTTCTGATTTTGATTGTTCCAGTAAGTTATGTTGCCTACTGGATTCAAGCTTACCAAGAGCTTAGTATCGAAAAAGACAGCTTGACGATTGAAGGATTTATTGGCGAAACAGTCTCTTTTTCTGACATCGATACCATCTTGAGCTTAACGACGCTGCCTCGAATTTCTGAATCGGCTGGTCTAACGTGGGAGAAAAATCAAAAAGGCTATTTTACGCGCTTTTCCGACTCCAAGCGGGTTAAACTCTTTGCACACCATACCGATCTTTACATCAAAATTGTAAAACACAATGGCGAAATTATTTACTATAATTCCGATAAATTTTACAAAACAGAAGCACTTATAATCAAACTTCAACACGCTCTAAATCAATACAAAAATGCTTAAAATTCTCAAATGGATTGGCTTTGCAGAAGGCCTTTCGTTTCTAGTTATTTTGTGGCTTACTATGCCACTAAAATATTTATTCTTGATGCCCGAACTCAATAAACCTGTCGGGATGGCGCACGGACTACTTTTTGTAGCCTACGTGTTTTTGGTTCTGATGGTTGGACTGCAAGAAAACTGGTCAAAAAAAGCTATATTTTGGTCTCTGCTAGCTTCTCTAATTCCATTTGGGACGTTTTATGCTGATAAATTGTTTTTTAAGAATAGTGAACAGAATTAAACGAAGGAAGAATTTGATGTGAACTGTTTAACAAAAATGCTTTTGTGGTTTTCAACAACCAAACCACGTTAAACCCATTATGTTGATTCAAATCACATGGAATTATTGTATTTTTGACCAAAAGAATTTAACAAAATGAAAATAGGACTCATTAGAGAAGGTAAAACACCTCCAGATAAACGCGTTGCGCTAAATCCCAAACAATGCGAGCAGTTGTTGGCAAACTATCCACAGTTAGAAATTGCCGTTCAGCCGAGCAATATTCGTTGCTATTCTGATGATGATTATGCCGATTTAGGTATTAGTTTACAAAACAATCTCTCCGATTGCGATATTATTTTTGGCGTCAAAGAAGTACCCATTAATTACCTTATCCCAAACAAAACTTTTTTCTTCTTTTCTCATACCATTAAAGAACAAGATTATAACCAAAAGTTAATCAAGGCTTTAATAAAACAAAACATTCAGCTAGTTGACTATGAGGTCTTGACCCGACCATCGGGCAGTCGCCTCATTGGTTTTGGGCGTTTTGCGGGTATTGTAGGTGCTTATAATGGCTTTCTGAGTTTGGGAAAACGTCATAAGTCATTTGACTTGAAACCAGCATACACTTGCGAGAACAAAGCCGAATTGGACAGAGAATTAAAGAGCGTTGAGCTACCAGAAGCGTTCAAATTAGTGATCACTGGTAGAGGAAGAGTTGCCTTGGGTGCTTTAGAAATCATCGAACAGCTCGATATGCAAAAGCTTGATCCTGAGGAGTATATAAACTACACTGGCAGCAAAGCAGTGTATTGCCATATCGACACCAAAGATTATGCAAAAGCCAAGGATGGCAGCGCGTTTTCTGACGGCGAATTTAGACGTCATCCAACACGTTTTGAATCCAATTTTTTGCGTTTTGCACATAGCTCGGATATGTTTATTGCAGGACACTATTATGGTAATGATGCGCCTTATTTCTTTACCAGAAAACAAGCAAAAGATCCAAATTTTCGCATCAGAGTGGTAGCAGATATCAGTTGCGACATCAATGGGCCAGTAGCATCAACCATAAAACCGTCAACAATTGCAGACCCGATTTATGGTTATAATCCACAGACCGAAAAAGAAGATCAGTTTGATAAAGAAGAGGTCATCACTGTGATGGCCGTTGATAATTTACCTTGTGAACTGCCAAAAGATGCTTCCGATCATTTTGGCTCGGTGCTCTTAAAAGAAATTATTCCAGTATTGATAGGCGAAGATTCTGAAAACATTATTGAGAGAGCAACGATTTGCAAATCAGGAAGTTTGGGTTCTTACTTTAGCTATTTACACGACTACGCTTTTAACTAAAACTAAACGATGAAAAAAATTCTTGTAGCCAACAGAGGCGAAATTGCATTGCGGATTATGAAATCGGCAAAAGAAATGGGAATCAAAACCGTTGCTGTCTATTCCGAAGCCGATCGAGAAGCTTTACACGTGAAATTTGCAGACGAATCGATTTGTATTGGCCCAGCAGCGTCATCAGAATCTTATCTTTTGGGTGATAAAATTATTGAAGTTTGTAAGCTTTTAAATGTTGATGCCATCCATCCAGGTTATGGATTTTTATCAGAAAATGCTGAATTTGCAGATTTAGTTGAGCGTAATAACATTACATTTATTGGCCCTAAATCGGATTCCATGCGGATGATGGGAAATAAATTAGCTGCCAAAAAAGCCGTTAAATCCTATGATATTCCGATGGTTCCGGGAACCGAAGAGGCCATCGCAGATTTGACTTTGGCAGAAGAAACAGCTATTGAAATTGGATTTCCGATTTTGATAAAAGCAGCTGCAGGTGGTGGTGGAAAAGGAATGCGTGTGGTCAATGAAGCCTCCGAAATCAAAGAGCAATTAGGTTTAGCAATGGGCGAAGCTCAATCTGCTTTTGGTGATGCGTCGGTATTTATCGAAAAATATATTGCTTCTCCAAGACATATCGAAATTCAAGTTTTGGCTGATCAGCACGGAAATTATGTACACCTTTTTGAGCGTGAATGCTCTATCCAACGACGCTACCAAAAGGTGATTGAAGAAGCACCTTCTTCAGTGTTGAGTCCTGAGATGCGAGCTCGGATGGGCGCTTGTGCAATAGATGTTGCCCGAGCTTGTGATTACGTAGGTGTTGGGACAGTCGAGTTTCTTTTAGATGGCCCTGATACGTTTTATTTCTTGGAAATGAACACAAGGCTTCAGGTGGAACATCCTGTTACTGAAATGATTACAGGTTTAGATTTAGTAAAAGAACAAATCAAAGTTGCCCGAGGCGAACAGCTGAATATTAAGCAAAAAGACCTGAAAATTAATGGACATGCCTTAGAAGTTAGAGTTTATGCCGAGGATGCTAGAAACAATTTTGCGGCCGATATTGGGACTTTGGAAAAATACAAACGACCGTTTTCGCCTGGTGTTCGGGTAGATGATGGTTTTGAGGAAGGCATGACCATCCCGATTTATTATGATCCGATGATTTCTAAACTGGTTTGCCATAGCGAAACGCGCTTGGGTGCTATCCAAAAAATGAAAGAAGCGATCCAGCAATATGAAATTGTTGGCGTGCAAACCACTCTAGATTTTGCTAGTTTAGTGATGAGTCATCCGGCTTTTGTTTCTGGCGATTTTGATACGCATTTTGTAACAAAACATTTCGACCCAAAAGACCTCGATAAACAACACGAAGATGAATTTGAAATAGCAGCTTTGGTCGCTGTGGAGCAATTTATTGGATCCACTAAACAAATCAATTCACAACCAGAGCCATCTTCAGTTCACAGATCAAAATGGAAAGCAAACCGACGATAAAACACTTCTTTTTTTATAGCCTTTTTGTGCTTCTGATAATTAATCAATCAGCTAAAGCTCAGGTAGATACTCTTAGTAAATTTCATGTTTTAGACATGGTAATTAATGGAGAGGATACTATTTTGATGGATGTTTTGGGCGAAGTTGTTTTGTCGGACTATGCCCCGCTTGATTCTGCCAGTCAACGTCGATATTATATCCTGAGAAAAAAAGTTTTGAAAGTCTACCCTTACGCTTTTGAGGCATCAAAATTGTTTCTCGAAATCAATGCCAAATATGCTACTATCGACAAAAAAAGAAAGAAGAAAAAGTATGCTAAAAAACAACAAAAATGGATTGATGAAACGTTTGGCGAAGAGCTCAAAAAATTAAAACGAAGTGAAGGTCGGATACTTATAAAGCTGATTCACAGAAATTTACAGGTAACATCGTATGAATTAATTAAGTTTTACCGTGGCAGTTTCTCAGCTTTTTGGTGGCAACGCTTAGCTAAGCTATATGATGCAGACTTGAAAACTGAATACCACCCAGAAAAGTGGATGGATGACAAACTGATTGAGATGATTATTCAAAATGCTATTAAAGACCAGATTATCGAAGAATCAAAACTTAGTCCTTTTCAACGAGTGAAACTCAAACGCTGATGGAGAACCTATTATACCGCATTTGGAAATATTGGGCCTTGTTGGTGTTTGCTGTTGTTGGCCTTGTTTTTTTGCCTCCAATGGCTCTAATTTTGATTTTTAAACATCGAATTGCTCAAAATATAGCCATATTATTGTTTAGAACTGGAGCCCTTTTGGCTTTACTTTTAATAGGGATTATTCCTATTTTTTCAGGCAATTTTAAGGCTATTAAAACACAAAGTCCTTTAGTTTTTGTTGCCAATCACAGGTCATATTTAGATATTCTGATTTGCTTAATTCTTGCGCCAAACAACTCAAGATTTTTGAGCAAAATTGAAGTCTTCCATTGGCCCATTGTTGGCTATTTTACCAAACGACTAGGACACATAGGCGTCGATCGTTCAAGTGCGAGAGGTCGAGCTGAAAGTTTAGAACAAATTAGCATTAATCTTAAAGAAGGTAAGTCGTTGATTTTGTTTCCTGAAGGAAAAATTTTAAAAAATACGAAGCTCTTAAATACCTTCAAAAAAGGTGCTTTTTTGGCCGCCACACGCACCCAAAGTTCAATCGTTTGTGTAGCTATTATGAACGCTGGAATCATCAATCCGTGCTATACTTTGCCTAAAATTAGACCTGGTATTTTGCGTGTACGCTTTTCGGAACCCATCTTGACTAAAGGAAAAGGAGAGGAGGCAACAAAAGATCTTCAAGAATCTGCTTATCAATGGATTAAGTCTGAATTGAAAAACTATCACAGTTCTGGAGAATATCCAATAAAGTAGATTGATTTTCGTATCTTAGCCAAATTTTAAACATCAGAAGCCTAGAATAAAATGAATATTGAAGAAAACAAGAACGAAGACGAAATCAAATTAGCCTTATCGGATTATAAGCGCAAGCTATCGAACATCCATAAAGGCGGAGGAGAAAAGAAGCTCGAAAAGCAGCATGCAAAAGGCAAAATGACTGCACGCGAGCGTGTAGATTATCTTATTGATGACACCGAAGATTGCGTAGAAATTGGCGCATTTGCTGGCTATGGCATGTATGAAGAACATGGCGGATGCCCTGCTGGAGGTGTTGTTGTGGTTGTAGCCAAAGTGTCAGGCTTGCGCTGTGTGGTGGTTGCCAATGATGCGACGGTGAAGGCTGGAGCATGGTTCCCGATAACAGGAAAAAAGAATCTGAGAGCACAAGAAATTGCCAAAGAAAACCACTTGCCAATTATCTATTTAGTCGATAGTGCAGGAGTGTATTTGCCAATGCAGGATGAAATTTTTGCTGATAAAGATCATTTTGGTCGAATTTTCAGAAACAATGCCCAAATGAGTGCGATGGGTATTCCACAAATTTCTGCTATAATGGGTTCTTGTGTGGCTGGAGGAGCTTATTTACCCATCATGAGCGACGAATCGATAATTGTTGACAAAACCGCAAGTATCTTTTTGGCTGGATCGTATTTGGTAAAAGCAGCAATTGGAGAAAGTGTTGACAACGAAACACTTGGAGGCGCAACAACACATTGCGAAATCTCGGGTGTAACTGATTATAAAGCAGCGAATGACAAAGAAGCACTCGATAAAATTAAAAATTTAGTCGACAAAATAGCTTCTGAACCAAAAGCTGGATTCAACAGAAAAGCATCCTCAGAACCATTGAAATGTTCTGAAGATTTATATAAACAAATCCCGGTTTCGCGTCAAAAACCTTACGAATCTAAAGCTTTAGTAAAACTTTTGGTTGACAAAGGCGAATTTGACGAATATAAAGCCGAGTATGGTAAAACCATTTTTTGTGCTTATGCGCGCATTGACGGTTGGGCAGTCGGTATTGTTGCCAATCAACGTTCGGTGGTAAAAACCAAAAAAGGCGAAATGCAGTTTGGAGGTGTAATTTATTCAGATTCAGCTGATAAAGCTGCTCGTTTTATAATGAATTGCAATCAAAAGAAAATTCCTTTAGTTTTCCTACAAGACGTTACGGGCTTTATGGTTGGTTCTCGATCTGAGCATGGAGGCATCATCAAAGATGGTGCAAAAATGGTTAATGCCATGGCAAATTCTACCGTTCCTAAATTTACGGTTGTTGTCGGAAACTCTTATGGCGCAGGGAATTACGCCATGTGCGGAAAAGCTTATGATCCAAGATTTATGTTGGCTTGGCCGAATGCCAAACTAGCCGTAATGGGTGGTGCGCAAGCGGCTCAGGTTTTGCTTCAAATCGAAAAAGCATCCTTAAAATCGAAAGGGGAGCAGATCACCGAAAAAGATGAGCAAGCCCTTTTGTCAAAAATAACCAAACGCTACGAAGCTCAAACTAAGGCAACTTACGCCGCTTCTCGCTTATGGTATGATGCGATTATTGATCCTTTAGATACCAGAAAATGGATATCGATTGGTATTGATATGGCAAATCACAAAGAAATAGAAAAGTTTAACGTTGGAGTAATCCAAACCTGATAGAACCCTTATGAAAACGCGTTTAATTTTAGTTGGTTTTAGTTTGATGATGATGCCACTTTCGGCACAAAATGAACTCAAAAAAGCTTTTTCGAAAACTGTAAACTTACAGCAAGAAAGCATTGTGCCTTACAGTAAACAAGAAAACAAAGAGCAAAGTCCGTATCATTATCGACCAAAAGAAGAGCATGAAATTAAATATGGCCGCCCGATGCTCAATAAAAACTTTGAAGATCCTGAGATTTTTCACAGTTTCTATAAAGAACAATCGATGGCTTACCTCAAAAATTTTAAGGCCTTATTGATGTTGGATTTATATCCGGAGCGTGCTTATGAAGGCATTGCCGAGAAAATGTCGAATAAAAGAAGAAAGATACTTTCTGACTTAGAATATTCAATTTATCGAGCGCAAACCATTGAGGTTGAGAATGATAGGTTAGATGCTTTGCAATCTACTTTTCGTGATGCTTTTCAGCATTTATATCATGATTATTCAAATCAATTTCCCGATTTTATTGAGCGTTTCAAAGCGCAAGAGCAAAGTTTTTTGACTTATAATCAATATCTTAATGCTTACGAAAACGTTTTTGGACATATAAGTGCGTCGAGTATGGATTTGTTTGATTTATTGGCTGTTGCCGAAGGCGAACTCAAAGAGCAGCTCGAGCCAGAGTTGACATTAAAATACCAGATTGAAGAATTGTTAGAAATTTCTGCTTATCGTCATCAGTTACAGGCTATTCAGCGTGAAGCTTGGCATAAATCGGATGCGTTTTTTAAGTCGGTTTTAGATAAAGATGTGGAGAAAATGCAGGCCAGATCTGATGAATGTATTGACAAAACCTTGCAGCTCATGGCGAAATTGAAAACGATTCCTAAATACGAATCGGATATTTCGCTAAAAAACAACACAAATAAGTATGTAAAATACGTGCAAACGGCAGGAAAAAGTAACTTCAAGAAAATCATTTCAGTGTACGAAAAAGCTGAAGGAAAAAAGCTGAGCAAGGCAGAAGAAGCCAAAGTTGATTTGGCATTTACGATTTTTAAAGCACGTGAAGTGGAGTATCTTCAGAATATTTATTTTGCACTTAAAGAGTTGAAAAAGAAATATTTGGACGAGGCAAAAGCCAATGCCAAAGACGACAGTTTTGAAGAAATGAAAGAGCGTGAACGTTTGAAAAAAGCGGCAGAACGCGAAGCCGAACGCGCCAGAAAAACCTATTGGAAAAAACGAAATTTACCAACCGCAAAACAGCAAGAAAACGAGGGCTAAAACTTCGTCAGTTTCTATGTTACACTACCATATTTTTAGTGAGTTTCCGCATCGACATTTTTTGAATATCGAAATTCAAACACCTGAAATTCAGGATAATGAATTTGATTTGTATTTGCCAAATTGGCGACCTGGGCGATATGAATTAGGAAATTTTGCACAAAACATCAGAGATGTTCATATTGTTGATCAAGATGGGGAAGAAGTAAAATTTGAAAAGCAATCTAAATCTCAATGGCGTTGTTTTGAAACCAAAGGTAAACAACTGAAAATAAGTTATTTGTATTATTCAAATGTCTTAGATGCAGGGTCTTGTTTTGTTGATGAAGCCTTGTTTTACGTCAATCCGATTCACTGCTGTATGTATCATTTGCCTTGGCGAAATGAACCTTTGACTTTGAGTTTGGATTATCCTGATTCATTTGAATTAAGCTTGCACGAAAGCCTCAGAATTTCTGAAAAAACAGTTCAATTTTCTTCTGTCGATCATTTACTCGATTCTCCTTTTTTTGCTTCTCAATCGTTTCAGGTGTTGGACTATAAAGTCGCTCAATCTGAAACTAAATTCAGGCTTTGCTTTTTTGGTTTGACCAAAGCTTTTGATGAAGAAAAAGTGCTTTCGGATTTTAAACGTTTTACGGCTCAGCAACTTTCTAAATTAGGTGAATTTCCCAGTGATTTTTACGACTTTATTTTTCTACTAACGCCATTTAAAACCTATCATGGTGTTGAGCATCAATCCAGTACAGTGATTGCTTTAGGTCCAGAATCGGATGTGTTTACAACCGATTTGTATCAAGAATTTTTGCATGTGTCTTCTCATGAATTGTATCATACTTGGAATGTGAAAGCCTTGAGAACCAAAGATATGAAGCCTTACGATTACCAATCCGAAAACTATTCACGTTTGGGCTATTGGTACGAAGGTTTAACGACCTTTATGGGCGATGTAATGCTTTGGGAATCAGGTGTTATTTCGGATGTTCAGTGGGAAACTATTTTAAACAAATGGCTGAAGATTCATTTTTCAAATCAAGGTCATGAGCATTTGTCAGTTGCCGATTCGAGTTTCGATACGTGGTTAGATGGCTATAAATTAGGAATTCCAAACAGAAAAGTATCGATTTATCAAGATGGCGCACTTTGTATGCTGATGCTTCATGCGGCTTGTAAAATCAATGGGCATGAGGATGGTTTACATGAAGTGATGAGGTATTTGATTCATAATGAGATGATTATGAAAGAAGGTTTTGAGGAACAAGAACTTAAAAATCTACTCATTCAGTTTGGCGGCGAAGAGGCTAGACACATTTTAGAGGCTTATGTTTATGGCACGCAGCCTTACGACATTGGACTAAAAAAAGCTTGTAATAGTCTAAATTACAGCTTTGAAGAAAAAGAAAATACTAATTTCTTTTCGGGCTATTTGGGCGTTCAGATAAAAGAAAATAAGTCTGGATTAGAACTTCTCAAAGTTTGGGAAGGCGGCCGAGCAGATTATTATGGTCTGGCAGTTGGCGATACGATTGTAGGTATTCAAAATAAGCCAGCAAAACCAGATTTTAGTTTTAATGAAATCCAAAATATTCATCTAAACATCAAAACCAAATGGCGAAATTTTGATTTAGTTATTCCAAAATCTGAACAACAGTTTTCATCATATCCAATCTTTGAAATTAAGTTGAATTAAATGATTATCAATAAAATACAACTTCAGAATTTCAAAAACTACGAACAGAAAGTTTTTGATTTTTCATCAAAAATTAATTGTTTTGTTGGCGAAAATGGCATCGGGAAAACCAATATTCTGGAAGCTATTCATTATTTAGCGTTTAGCAAAGGTTTTGCGCACAGTTTGGATAAACATAATATTCAATTCGAGAAAGATTTTTTTATTATTGAAGCTATGTTGTCTGATAATCAGGATCAACATCAGCTTAGCTGCATTGTTCAGAAAGGGAAAAAAAAGCGTTTCAAAAAGAATGAATCCGAGTATAAAAAAATAGCAGATTACATCGGATTTTTGTCTTTGGTAATGATTTCGCCTTACGATCGGGATTTGATTGTGGAAGGTGCAGAATCTCGTAGACGATTGACAGACAGTATTATATCTCAGGTTGATAAAGTGTATTTGGAAGATTTGATGACTTACAATCGAACTTTGCAACAGCGTAATGCTTTGCTCAAATATTTTGCAAAAAATGCTTGTTTTGATGCCACTCAACTTGAAGTTTACGACAGGCAATTAGATGCTTTAGGTTCTTCGATTCATCAAAAACGAAAGGCTTTTGTGGAGCTTCTTAGACCTCTGATTCAGGCGCATTACAGCAAAATTTCAAAACAAAAAGAAGAGGTTGATATTCATTATCAAAGTCAACTTTCTGATCACTCTTTTTTCGAGCTCTTAAACCAAAATCAAGCTAAAGATCGACTGATTCAACACACCAGTGTCGGAATACATCGTGATGATATTCAGTTTCTTATAGAAGGAAACTCCATAAAACGTTTTGGCTCTCAGGGTCAGCAAAAAAGTATGTTGATTGCTCTAAAACTCGCTCAATACGACTATTTGAAATCCAAAAAAGACAGCAAACCCATCATTTTGCTCGATGATGTGTTTGATAAGCTTGATAGTCAGCGTGTTCAGTCGATTGTAGACTTGGTAAACAGCGATTATTTTGGGCAAGTTTTCATTACAGACACGCATAAAGAGCGGATTGAGCAACTTTTGGAACAGTTGGAAGGCGAGCGTTCTATTTTTGAACTCAAACCAGAGTCTTAAAAAAAATCAGAAAAAGCTCATTTTCAAGACCAAAAACTAAACGAAAATCCAATTTTGAAGCTTATATTTGCAAAAAAAATTTCAATTCTATGAATTTATTAGTCGTAGGTTCGGTAGCCTTTGATGCCATCGAAAGTCCATTAGGAAAAACAGATAAAATTTTGGGTGGAGCGGGAACGTATATCGCTTTAGCGGCCTCAAATTTTGTAAAAGATACAGGCGTAGTTTCAGTTGTTGGAGAAGATTTTCCTGCCGAACATTTAGATCTTTTGAAAGCACACAGCTGTGATTTGGAAGGTTTACAAATCAAAAAAGGAGAAAAAACCTTCTTTTGGAGCGGACGTTATCATCAAAACATGAACCAACGCGACACCTTGATTACAGAATTGAATGTGTTGGAGCATTTTGATCCGATCATCCCAGAACAGTATAAAAATCCTGAGTATTTGATGCTCGGAAACTTGTCTCCACAAGTTCAAAGTTTGGTAATTGATCGATTGGAATCGAGACCAAAATTGATTGTGATGGACACGATGAATTTTTGGATGGACATTGCTATGGATGATTTGAAATCGACCATCAGTAAAGTAGATGTTTTGACCATAAACGACGAAGAAGCTCGACAATTATCTGGCGAATGGAGTTTGGTGAAAGCAGCAAAAGCCATTTTAAAAATGGGTCCTAAATATCTGATTATCAAAAAAGGAGAGCATGGCGCTTTGCTATTTGATCAGAATTTGAATATGTTTTTCTGTCCAGCCATGTTGCTCGAAGAAGTTTTTGACCCAACCGGAGCTGGAGATACGTTTGCGGGTGGATTTATCGCACATATTGCCAAAACCAAAGATATTTCTTTCGCCAATATGAAAAAAGCGATTGTTTATGGCTCGGCTTTAGCTTCATTGACGGTAGAAAAATTTGGAACTAAACAATTAGAAAACCTTAGTAAATCTGATCTCAACGCACGTATTCAGGCATTCAAAAACCTGATTGAAGTTGATGTAGATTTATTGTAAAATCAATCATTTTATATCGAGAAATCATCGTATTTCTTTTGAAATATGAATTGTAACCAGTATAAAAACAATTACTTATGAGAAAAATTATTTTAGGACTAGTTCTAATATTGTGTGCCGCTTGTACTGACGCCATCAAAGATCCGGAGTTCAAAAACGCTGATAATATCCGCATATTATCAATTAATAAATCCGACGTTAGAATTGCTACAGATTTGCATTTTTTCAACTCAAATCCGATTGGTGGAACGATTTCCAAAATAGATTTAGATGTGTTTGTTGATGAAATAAAAGTGGCTAAAGTAAACTCAAAACAGTTCGACTTTACAGGCGAATCCGATTTTACGACAACCATCACAACCAAAGTTCCACATAAAGAATTATATGGCTCAAATGCAAAGCAATTGCTAGGCTCGCTAATCAATTCAGCGCTCAACAAAAAAGCAAGAGTTGCTTACAAAGGTCAAATTACTTTTGCTTTTGGCGATTTTGAGTATGCTTATGATTTGGACGAAGCCTTGGATTTAGATTTGAAAAAATAAGAGAACATTGCAAGTATGGAGTTTGAATTGACCATTTTGGGAAGTAGTTCGGCGAGTCCGACAAAATACAGAAATCCCACGGCTCAACTTTTAAATTTCAGAAACACACATTTTCTCATCGATTGTGGAGAAGGAACTCAGAAGCAATTGAAAATCAATGGATTTAATCATTTTAATATTACTAAAATTTTTATTTCCCACTTGCATGGCGACCATTATTTAGGACTTTTTGGGCTTCTATCTTCCATGAGTTTAAATGGCCGAGAAAAGCCTTTAGATTTGTATGCGCCAGCAGAATTGCAAGAATTATTGGCTTTACAAAGTAAAATATCAAAAGTCTATTGGTCTTTCGAGCTTCGTTTTCATCCGACTCAAAACAAGACTTCTGAGCTCATTTTTGAAGATCATCGCATTGAGATTTTCAGTATACCATTAAAGCATCGTGTACCAACAACGGGATTTGTTTTCAAAGAAAAACCATTACTTAGAAAATTGAATCCCAAAATGTTACGCGATTATGATATTCCGAATTACGTTCGAGCGAGTATCAAAAAAGGAGCTGATTTTACAACCGAAGATGGGCATTTGTTGACTAACAAACAGTTGACTTTAGACCCAGAAGCCTCACGTTCTTATGCCTATTGTTCTGATACAAAATATACTGAATCTATTTTAGAGGACATAAAAGGCGTTGATCTATTGTATCACGAAGCTACTTTTTTAGATCAATTAGCTGATAGAGCTAAAACAACAGGACATTCCACGGCCAAACAAGCTGGAGAAATTGCTAAATTAGCAGCTGTAAAACAGTTAGTTATAGGTCATTTCTCATCAAGATACCGAGATTTGAATCCTTTATTAGATGAAGCTAAAACTGAGTTTCCAAACACGGTTTTGGCGATCGAAAATACTACAATTAGTCTATAGTTTCTAATATTATTCTGATTGGAAAGTAATATTTAGTCTAAAATTGAATACTAAATTAAGGTGTAAATCAAATAGAATAACCAAGTCAATTTATCCAAACAACATGAAGTTCAAAATCCATCAGCTAATATTTATTTTATTGATTTTCAGTACTTTAATGAGTTGCGAAAAAGAGAACTCAAAGCGTAAGAAATCCTTGCGTTGGAGTTTGAAGATGCAGCAAACAGAAGTAAAAGAAACAACGGACGTCAGGGTCATGCTAAATTTGTTTGGTGCAGAAGTTGAAGACCTAAAACTATTGGTCGACAAAAAAGAAATGGCATTCGAAAAAGCAGAACAAATACTTTCATTTTCTAGTTCAAATTTGGCTTTAGGTGCTCATAAACTTGAAGTTTTTGTTACTTCTTCTGGTAAAACCTACAAAAAACACACAAAATTTCTTTTGCTTTCTGCCCAAGCTCCAGAAATGTATACTTATCAGATCTTAAAAACCTATCCTCATAATCCAAAATCATTCACACAAGGGCTTGAATTTGAGGGAGATAAACTATATGAAGGCACAGGGCGTCATGGCGAATCTAAGCTTATGCAGGTGGATTTAGAAACTGGAAAAACACTCAAATCTGTTGATCTTCCACAACATGTTTTTGGAGAAGGCATTTCAATTTTAAATAATCAAATTTATCAATTGTCTTGGCAAGCTAGAACAGCTTATCTTTATGATTTAGAGTCTTTTGAGACTAAAAATACCTTTACTTACGGACAAAGTAGAGAGGGTTGGGGTTTGTGTAATGATGGTCAATTTTTATATAAAAGCGATGGTACAAGTCGAATTTATAAATTGAATGCCGAAACGTTTACTGAAATCTCTTCGTTTGAGATTGTTTCTGATCAATATATCTATCAATTAATCAATGAGTTGGAGTGGATTGACGGAAAGATTTATGCCAATGTTTATGGTTTGAAACAAATTCTGATTATTGAACCAAATTCAGGACGAGTAGAAGGCATTATTGATTTAAAAACATTGAACACAGCCACAGATTTTAATACCGAGCAAGAAGATGTTCTCAATGGAATTGCTTATCAAGGCGTTGAAAATGAGATTTTTGTAACAGGAAAGCTCTGGGATAAACTCTATAAAATAAAGCTTATAAAGAACTAAAATTATAAGCTTTTGAACATCGGAAATCATCAAAATTTTCAGTAGTTTTGGAATCGAATACTTTAAGAAAAAATATAGATATGGAAACATTAGAATGCCTCATTATTGGTTCAGGACCAGCAGGTTATACGGCAGCAATTTATGCAGCAAGAGCAGAGCTTAAACCTGTAATGTATCAAGGTTTGCAACCAGGCGGACAGCTAACAATCACGACCGAAGTTGACAACTTCCCTGGCTACCCACAAGGAACGGACGGAACGGCGATGATGGAAGATTTGAAAGCTCAAGCCGAGCGTTTTGACACCGACGTTCGTTTTGGAATGGTAACCAAAGTTGAATTTGCCACAGAAGCTGGGAAAAATCATAAAATTACGGTTGACGAAAGCATTGAATTAGAGGCAAAAACAGTCATTATTTCAACTGGAGCAACGGCCAAATGGCTTGGCTTAGAATCAGAAGAACGCTTAAACGGTTTTGGAGTTTCTGCCTGCGCTGTTTGTGATGGTTTCTTTTATAAAGGACAAGATGTTGTCGTGGTTGGCGGTGGAGATACCGCTGCGGAAGAAGCGTCATACTTAGCCAAAATTTGTAAAAGTGTAACGCTTTTGGTTCGTCGAGATGAAATGCGTGCGTCTAAAGCTATGCAAAACAGAGTGATGAGTATCAGTAATTTAGAGGTTAAATTCAATCATTCTACTGTTGAGATTTTAGGTGAAAAATCTGTTGAAGCAGTTCGTGTAAAAAACACAAACTCTGGAGAAGAATATGACATTCCAGCCACTGGATTTTTTGTTGCCATTGGCCACAAACCGAACTCAGGCATCTTCAAAGGTCAGTTAGATATGGATGATGCTGGTTATTTGATTACCACTCCGGGAACGAGTAAAACGAATTTACCGGGTGTTTTTGCAGCTGGAGATATTCAAGATAAAATTTATCGACAAGCTATTACGGCAGCAGGTTCTGGTTGTATGGCCGCTTTGGATGCCGAACGTTATTTGGCAGAATTTGGGCATTAATTTAGTTTTCAACGGTTTATGACAAAAGAAGAACTTAGAAAAAGCCAACTCAAAGCCCGACGTTTGCTAAGTCAGACAGAAGTGAACTTGCGCTCAGAGCAGATTTTAGCACAACTCAAAACGCTTGATATTTGGACTAAAAATTGCTTTCATACTTTTGTCCCTATCGAAAGAAATAAGGAGGTAAATACTTGGCCTTTAATTCATTATCT
Source organism: Flavobacteriales bacterium (assembly GCA_049609625.1). Classification (GTDB taxonomy): domain Bacteria; phylum Bacteroidota; class Bacteroidia; order Flavobacteriales; family CAJXXR01; genus JBMYYR01. The sequence goes on from JBMYYR010000002.1 coordinate 50,010, forward strand.
AAGAGATGATTTAGTAAAAGAAGTCGTTGTGCCAAAAACAAATTTTCACGATTTTTCGATGGAAAACATCCGTTTTGATACTGGTACTGAACTATATAAGAACAAATTTGGTATTTTTGAACCCGTTCGAGGTATCATTGTCAACGAACAAGATGTTGAAGTTGTTTTTGTACCACTTCTAGCCTTCAGTCCTGATGGTCATCGTGTTGGTTATGGCAAAGGATTTTATGATCGATTTTTGGCTAAATGCTCTAAGGATGTCATCAAAATTGGCTTGTCAATATTTGATGAATCCTTTGATATTCAGAATATTAAATCATCGGATGTGCGACTAGATTACTGTGTTTCACCAAACAAAATTATTACCTTCAAATGAAAATAGATTTAAAAACCATTGAGCATCTAGCACACCTATCCAAACTTGAATTTTCGGAAGACGAAAAGCAAACGATGCTTCAAGATTTTGAGAACATGTTAGGCTTCGTGAGCAAATTAGAAGAAATTGATTTGTCGGGTGTAGAGCCAAAAATCTACGTCAATGATGAAACAAATTATTTAAGAGAAGATGTTGAAAATCAATCTATAACGAGAGAGGAAGCTCTTAAGAATGCACCTCAAAAAGACGATTATTATATCCGCGTACCTAAGGTCATAAAGCAGTAATGCTAAACATCATGTCGAAGCCAATCGTTCGAGCTCTGAAAGAAAAATCGAAAATCATTATTGCGGGGCCATGCAGCGCGGAAAATAGAAATCAAGTTTTTGAGACCGCTCAAGTGCTTAAAAAACAGAATGTTACTGCATTTCGAGCGGGCATTTGGAAACCTCGAACACGCCCCAATAGTTTTGAAGGTATTGGTTTGGCCGCTATCGATTGGATGAAAGAGGTTCAGAGTGAATTGGAACTCCCAATTTGTACTGAAGTAGCTAGTACTAAGCATGTTGAGGCTTGTTTGAACGCTGGTTTTGACGCCCTTTGGATTGGAGCTAGAACCACCGTAAATCCGTTTTTGGTTCAGGAACTTGCCGAAAGCTTGAAAGGTGTAGACATTCCGATTTTTATTAAAAACCCCATTCATGCCGAAAATGGACTTTGGATTGGTGCTATCGAACGTTTCCAAAAAGCTGGTGTTCAGCATTTAGCAACAATCTTTCGAGGATTTTTCACGATGAATTCCGCACCTTATAGAAATGATCCAAAATGGCGTTTAGCTCTGGAAATCAAACGTTTATTTCCTGATTTACCTATGATTTGTGATCCAAGTCATATTGCCGGAACACCAGAACTTATTCCAGCTTTGTCGCAAACCGCTTACGATTTGAGTTTTGATGGCTTGATGATTGAAACGCATCCTCAACCTGAATTGGCTTTGAGCGATGCGCAACAACAAATAAAACCAGAAGAGCTCAAACGCATTTTGGACAATTTGCTTGTTAAACAAAAGCAATTTGAAGCTGTTGCGCCTACTCAAGAAATGGAAAATCTTCGTCAACATATCAATACAATTGACGACCAGCTGATTGATTTTCTGGAACAACGTTTTCAATTAATCGATCAGATTGGTGCACTCAAAAAAGAACATAATGTTCAAGTTTTTCAGATTGAAAGATATCAAGAAATGCTTGATAATCAACTAAACAAATCTCATCAATATTTGAATTCATCTTTAGTTAAAGATTTGTTTGAGCTCATTCATAAGCATTCAATAGCTTATCAGACTCAATTAAACTTAAAGCATTAGATGAAAAAATGGCTTCTTCACCAAAAACAAAATTCTGATCTCAAAACTCAATTTGAATCCGATTTGAATTTGCATCCCATTGTGGCTCAATTGCTTATCAATCGGAATTTAGAAAGTGTAGATGAAGCTAAAGCGTTTTTAAATCCAAGTTTAGATCAAATCCATGATCCGTGGTTGATGTACCAAATGCCCAAAGCGGTAGATTGCGTTTTGTCACATTTGGAACAAAACCATAAGATTATGGTTTATGGTGATTATGACGTTGATGGAACGACCTCGGTTACGATGATGTTTCATTTTCTAAGTCAATTTTCTGATCAAATTTGCTATTATATTCCCGATCGTTATGCCGAAGGCTATGGTGTTTCTGAATTAGGAATTGAAAAAGCAAAATCGACTGATTGTCAATTAATTATAAGTTTAGATTGTGGAATAAAAGCCATCAATCAAGTCCAAAAAGCACGTGATTTTGGCATAGATTTTATTATCTGCGATCATCATCAGCCTGGGAAAGAAAAACCCAATGCAACGGCGATTCTAAATCCAAAACAAAAAGAAGATGCCTATCCATTTAAAGAGCTTTCTGGTTGTGGTGTTGGTTTCAAACTCGTGCAAGCTATTGCCGATAGGAAATCGATTGATTTTGAGTCGATTAGTTGCTATTTAGACTTACTTGCTATTTCTATTGGGGCGGATATTGTCCCGATGGTGGGTGAAAATCGGGTCTTGGCTCATTTTGGTTTACAACTCCTGAATCGCAAGCCACGTCTAGGTTTAGCGCCATTTATTCCCAAATCGATGAGCAATACGTCGAGGGATTTCGATATTTCTGATGTGGTGTTTAAAATTGCGCCTCGAATTAATGCCGCAGGTCGGATTGATCACGCCAACAAAGCGGTTGAACTCCTTTTGGAGGAGGATGTCTTTAAGGCTGAGGCTTTTGCGGAAGAAATAGATCAGTTTAATGAGAACCGAAAAGATTTAGATCAGGACATTACCAAAGATGCTTTGAAGATGTTGGAGTCTGATGCAAATGATTGGACAACAGTACTTTGTCATCATACATGGCACAAAGGTGTTGTCGGTATTGTGGCTTCCAGATTGATTGAGCAAGTGTATCGTCCAACCATTGTTTTGACTGAAAAAGATGGTCTTTTGACGGGTTCGGCGCGTTCTATTCCAAATTTTAATATGTATGAGGCCTTAGAGGCTTGTTCTGAACATCTTATCCAGTTTGGAGGACACTATTTTGCGGCAGGAATGACCCTTAAAAAAGAAGATTTTGAAGCCTTTAAATCTGCTTTTGAGCTGTATGCAGAATCGAAATTGAAAGCTGAGGATTTGATAGAAAGCATTAAGATTGAATCGGCTTTGGAACTTCGCGATATTAATCAAGATTTATTTCAGCAATTACAAGCTTTAGAACCTCATGGGCCACAAAATTTACATCCTATTTTTGGTGCAAAAGAAATTCGTAATACGCAGTGGACAAAGACTGTAGGTCAAAATTCTGAACATCTTTCTTTAGTTTTGGCAGATAAACAAGATCGACGTCAAACCAAAAGAGGTATTGCTTTTCGACAGGGAAATTTGTTTGAAAAATTGGCTTTAGCCGATCACTTTGCCATCGTCTACGTCATCAAAGAAAATGTTTGGAAAGACACAAAAACTTTACAACTCGAAGTTCGTGATATGAAGTTTAGTTAAGGAAAAACATTCACTTATCTTTCATATTTACAGCAAGTGTGTAAGGCCTCATAATCTTCATCTTTTGCTTTGGAACGTTCAGTATCATAACCCGCTTTATTTATAGCTTGATGAACTGTTTTTAATTCAATTTTATCCGGATAATAGTTTAATGAAAGTATGCTTTTGTTATCCAATACTTTAAGAGCTATATCTCTATTTTGACTTTGATTTATAGATCCAACACAAAATTTTAATTCAACACCTATTAACATGCTTTTATCTTCAATCTGGGTATAAAGACTACGGCTAGTGTATGCGCCAGAATCGTTTAAAAAAGAAACAAATAAACCCATAACCGCACTCGAATTAAGATAAAAAGGGTTGATAACGGAATAGACAACATCTATTTGTCCATCGTTATTTATGTCTGTGGCTTCTAATTGTTTTACTTGACCAGAAAAACCATCTATTTTGTATCTTTTTTTGATAATGAAATCAAAACTGTTGTTGTTTTGATTTTTATAATAAAACATATTATGTGCATCAAACAAAAGCAAATCCTGAAGTCCATCTCCATCATAATCAACAAGTTTTGTGAATTTAGTATAGAGGTTGGTTTCTCCTAAATGTTCAATGTTTAAGCCGTTGTAAATACATTGAATTTGCGCATCTGAATCCACAAAAACAATATCTTCAAGCTCATTAGTGTCTAAATCGCCAACATCGAAACTTTTGATACAAGATTCTAACATCAAATCAGAAAAATGACAAGCGTTGTTTCTGATGAGTCCTAAGTTGCTGTTACAGAAATCATTACTATAAACAACCAAGACGTCCAAATCGCCATCAGCATCATAATCCACCGATTCCATCTGCGTTATGTTGGTAAAATGTGTTTCAATTTCTGAATGTTTGTAATGTTCGTCGCCTGTATTTTCTAGGTAAACCAATTGATTTGATGTTGAGGTCGAAAACAGGTCGATGTCGCCATCAGCATCAAAATCTACGGGTAAAAGTATGTTTGGATTTTGGATGTGTGTGCCCAAAATAATTTTCCGATGTTCAAAAGGAAAATCTTCCTCATCAGTTGTTTCAAAACTCAATATATATTCTACCACACTATCGCAACCGATAAAAGAAGTTAAAGTATCTACGAATGTAGTGTCGGCATAAAAAGTCTGGTGATTTATGACGTAAGAACAACGTTCAGTACTGATGTTTTGCTGATGACAACTAATACTCGGAAGCACCGAAAGATTCAAATTGACAATAGAATCTTCGTTGCTTTGGCTGACTAAAGTATCGGAATAGAATCCTGCTATGGAATAGGACGCCGCACCGACCTGAACACTATGGCCTTCGCAAATGGAGACAAACAGCGTAGTGTCGCTCGCCTGATGTTGATTGTTGGTGTTGGAAAATACTGATAGACAACTTATTAGAGTAGAAAAAAGAAAGAGGTAATGTTTCATAATCGTATTGATTTTCAAGATAAACATGATCTTTAAGACCTGAACATACTCTTATAACTCAACATAATGTTAAAAATTGCTTAAACTTAACTCTTCTTCAACATCACTTTTGCTTGATAGATTTCAAAAGCCAAATCGATAAATTTAACTCTCAAAACGTATATAAAATGCAAGTTTCGAGAGTTAAATTTATATATTTGTTTCAAAATAAAACATTTAAGTCAATGAAGTCATTCGTTATTCTATTCATTTTTTTGATAAACTCAGCTATTGCAAATGCTCAATTTGGTAAAGAACATGCTATTTATGTTTCTTCTGATTTAAGTTTTGGAATGTATTTTGGAATCGACCTAAATTTGAATTATATGTATAAAGAAACGTATTCGTTGAGGCTAGGCTTGTCTGGATTTGTACGCGATTCTAAAACGACACCCAAGGATTATAATCCAGGTTTAGAACTACTGCCATTTACTGGTCCAATTGATCAATTGGTGAATTATCAATTGTGTGTAGGAAAAATAAAACTCTTAAATCCCAAAGGCACGATAAGGTTAAATCAATTTGTCGGTTTGGCTTATACTCTTATTTCTGAGCCCGACAATTATGTAAAAGGATCGTCTGGTTTTTTTAGTGATAATTACGATTGGGAATTTGAAAAGCATCACGTGTTAAGTCTGCTCATTAATCCAAAATTTGAGTTTGCTTTTACAAGATATTTTGGACTTTCTATTTCGCCTATACTTTTGATCAACAAAGACCGAGTAAACATTGGTGTGGGAGCAGGCACTATGTTTGGTTTGCTTAGAAAACGAAAAAAGCAACGAAAAAGTATTAGAAACAAAACTGAATATTTGTAGGCATTGTTTCAAAGAGTCGAAACCTCAAAGCTAAGAAAAAAACAATGTTAAAAACATCTTAATCTACTGTATTTCAATACATTATATCAATACTATCAACATATTAAAAATCTATCAGAACTGACGTTGAAATTAGGATTCGGAAAACTCTAAATAAAACCTACTAAATTTACCTCACCTTCAAACGCTCAACAATATCCAAAACAGCAGGACAAACTAAGGTATTTTGATAGGTTAAATCAAGGATTTGATGCATTTTTCGGCGGTCGGTGTGGGGAAATTCAGCGCAAGCATCAGGTCGGTGTTCATAAATGCGGCAGCTGTTGTCGTCTTCAAGAAAAACGCAAGGACTTGATTTTAGAACAAAATCGTGATCGTCGTCTTGGCGTAAATAGCTAGCAATAAATTCAGCTTCACTTTGTCGGAAATGCTTTGCTAAACGTTTGATATCACGAGTTTTAAAAATCGGACTGGTGGTTTTGCAGCAATTGGCACAATCGAGGCAATCGGTTTGTTTAAAAACCTCTTGATGCGCTTTGTGAAACTGTTTGTCGAGGTCTTTTGCTTTCTTTTTTTTGAGTTGAGAAAGGAATTTTTTGTTTTCTTTCTTTAATTCTTCTGCGTTTTTTAGAAATTTGTCCAAATTCATATCATTGATGTCAAGTTTAGAAACCCAAGCTCACTCTGCTAACGATCCGATGGGCAAGGCAATATACGATTTTTCTTTAGGCAAAACCTGTGCGCCAATCTTGGTGCATTCGCCCGAGTTTTTTGATGATTGTATTGATGTGCCTTATCTTTTCAGGTCGTTTGAAGATTGCCCCGAATTGGAACAAATGGCTCTAAAAAGGGCAAAAGGCCATATTCTGGATGTCGGTTGTGGCGCTGGGCCGCATTTATCTTATCTGATTCAACATCAAAAAAAAGCTTTGGGAATTGATATTTCCGAACTCGCCATTAAAAGCCTTAAAGAAAAAGGCTTGCCAGCCGAATGTGTTTCCATCTTCGAGTTCAAACCCAAAGAAAAATTTGACACCATTTTATTGTTGATGAATGGTTTAGGTTTGGCGGGAACGCGAGCAGAATTGCCACAATTTCTCGAAACCATCAAAGGCTTATTGTCAGAAACTGGAGAGGTTTTAGTAGAATCTTGCGCTATGGATTATTTGTTTGATAATGAGAAAGATGCGAAGGCTTTTTCTGGAGAAATTCTTTATCAGATGCAGTATGAAAATTGTCTTGGCAAGCCGTTTTATTGGCTGTATTTAAGTTTCGATGAGCTTAAAACATTCGCCAAACAAGTAGGTTTAAAAGCAGAATGTATTTATCAGACCGAATCTAGTTCGTATTTAGCTCGGCTTTGGCATACTTAGCTAATAAATGGGCTGTACTTAGCTTGTTTTCAGACTCTTCTGTTCGTTTGCTTAAATTTGGAATAGGATTAGCTACTGAGATTAACTTAAAGCTCTCTTTGTTAGGTAGTTATAATGAAATGTATTACAGAGCCAAAAAGAAGGACATCAAAATCAAATTAAAGCAATATTTGACTTAAATTTGCCGAACAATTTACCGAACAATCTGCCCCATCAAAAAAAAACTATTGGTCGTGAGTCGTTTAAAAATCTATTCTGAATTAGCCAAAATTCGGCTGAGTACAACCGTTCTTTTTTCGGCGCTTGTAGGCTATGTTTTAGGTACAGACACCACCTATGGCGAAGCGTTTGATTGGTTTCACTTTGTGATGTTGGCCATCGGTGGATTTTTGGTCATTGCGTCTTCCAATGGATTCAACCAAGTTTACGAAAAAGACACCGATAAGCTTATGAAACGTACCGAAACTCGCCCTTTGCCCGAAGGTCGAATTTCGCCAACCGAAGGAATCATTTTCTCTACAGTAGCCGGTGTGATTGGTATTTTTTGTCTCACACAAATCAATATGAAATGTGCTATCTATGGCGCTATTTCGCTGATTCTCTACGCCGCAATCTACACACCATTAAAAACCAAAAGTCCCATAGCGGTTCTGGTTGGTGCTTTTCCTGGTGCTATTCCGGCGATGATAGGTTGGCTGGCAGCAACAAACCATTTTGGTATTGAACCAGGTATTTTGTTTGCTATTCAATTTTTGTGGCAATTCCCTCATTTTTGGGCCATTGCGTGGCTTCAAGACGACGAATACAAAAAAGCAGGCATCAGATTATTGCCTTCCGGACTGCGAGACAAAAGCTCGGCTTATCAGGTGATGTCCTATTCGCTTTGGCTGATTCCCGTCTCAATTTCGCCTTTGCTTTTTCCGTTTTTGGATGTCCAAAGTGATCTTAAACTTTCTTATTTAGGCGGCGGACTCATCTTTTTGTTAGGGCTTTGGGTCTTTAGAGACGCGTATGGTTTGATGAAGGCTTGCTCTATGGAAGCGGCAAAAAAACTCATGTTTACCTGCCTAAAATACCTGCCTTTAGTTCAGATTATATTCCTTATAGATAAATACATTTAATGTTATGGACGAACAACTTATTATAAAGAAAAAAACCAGAAAACCATTACTTTTCATTGCCATGTTGAGTATGTTTATGATGTTTGCCGGACTCACAAGTGCCTACATTGTTAGCAAACACAGTACGGCGTCTACCTGGAGAGAAATCGACTTGCCGCCAGCATTCCTATGGTCGACCGTAGCTATTGTTTTGAGCTCGATTTTACTTTTTATAGCTTCCAAACAACTCAAACAAGCTAATTTTACTCAACTCCCGAAACTGACAGGACTGGCTTTGGCTTTGGGTGTAGCTTTTACTATTTTTCAATTTGTTGGTTTCGATCAGCTTTTTGAACTCAAGCACTACGCTGCAGGCGAAAAATCAACCGCCGCCTCTTCCTATATTTATGCTTTGGTTATTTTGCATCTCGCACACATGTTTACAGCACTCATTTCACTTTTGGTTGTAACCATCAGAGCGTTTCAAAACAAATACACCAAAGAACATTATTTAGGCTTTGAGTTAGCGGCTATGTTTTGGCACTTTTTAGGTCTAATATGGCTTTACCTCTATATTTTCCTGAACACTGTCAATGCTGTTTAAAATAATTCTAAATAACAAAACATCGAGCCACAAACAACATCAATAAATTGATAGTTTGAAAGGAATATTTATCTTTGGCTTTTAAAACAAGGGTTTGCGAAAGCAAAATCTTGCAATAAACTAAAAATCAATACATTAACTTATGTCAACTCAAGCCTCAGTGCAAACAAATTTTTGGAGTGGCGGCAGCCGACCAATGGAAGCTAGCTATGGGAAATTAATGATGTGGTTCTTTATCCTGACGGATGCCTTAACCTTTTCAGGTTTTTTAGGTGCCTACGGATTTGCACGATTCAAATATCAAGACATCTGGCCTGTTGCCGAAGATGTATTTACGCATTTTCCTGGTATGGACGGAAACCATCCCTTATTATTTGTTGCTTTAATGACATTTATCCTAATTATGTCTTCCGTAACAATGGTTTTGGCAGTGCATCACGGGAAAAACATGGACAAAAAGAAAGTTGTCCTTTGGATGGCATTAACTATTGTTGGAGGTCTGATTTTCCTCGGATCACAAGCTTGGGAATGGTCGCATTTTATTCACGGAACAGAAGGCGGAGCTTTGCTTTTAGCCGATGGTTCTATTGCGCATTTGATTCAAGCCGGAACAGAAATCAAACGTGAACTACTCTTTTTTACGGAGAGCGGTGTGATGAATGGAAATGTGTTGGCAACGGACATTCTAAAAATCGGAGAAGATGTCATTGTTTCTGACCCGACGAAAATTGCCCAACTCAAAGCCACTGCCGAACAAGTCTTTGGAGCTAACCTTCATGTGAACGAATACGGACATCCGCTATTTGCAGACTTTTTCTTCTTTATTACAGGTTTCCACGGTTTCCACGTCTTTACAGGTGTATTGATTAACATCATTATTTTTGTAAATGTATTGAGAGACACCTACCAAAAAAGAGGTCATTACGAAATGGTTGAAAAAGTTGGACTCTATTGGCACTTTGTCGATTTAGTTTGGGTATTCGTTTTTACCTTTTTCTACCTTATCTAATTTATTGCAAAACAAAACACTACAAAACTATATCTTATGGAAGCACATGCTGGTTCTACAAAAAAAATCTGGGTTGTATTCTTTATCCTTTTAGTCGTAACGGCTGTTGAGGTTGGTTTGGGTATTTACAACTCTGAAAACCCAGGTATTATAAATTGGACTCTTCTAAAATGGACGTTCATCATTATGACCTTGTTTAAGGCCTATTACATCGTAAAAGAGTTCATGCACCTTGGCCACGAGCGCAAAAGTTTGATCTGGTCTTTGATTTTGCCTATCGTTATCTTGGTCCCTTATTTACTTTATATCCTGTTAGCGGAAGCCGAATACGTGTTTTCGACCCTACAATAAAAACGCTTTTTTTATGAGAATTTCATCATAAAATGAGCCTAAACTAAGTCATAAGAACTCCACTATGGCAAACCAATCTAGCAAAAATAAATCGAGGATAGTATTACTTATTATAGTCATATTGCCCTCGATGTTTTATGTTATGATGACAGCCGGAAAGCACAATATGCTTTACCTACCGCAAGTTGTCTCAACAAATAATGGTTTTCAGCTCGACAGAACCAATAAACTGTTTCATGACAGTTTAAACCACCAACTGGCTTTGCCAGACGTGCTTTATACCAATTTGGAAACAAACAAAACGCAAGCCCTAAGCCAGTTAGACTCTAAAATCTATGCACTTCAATTTGTAGAGATGGACAGCCTTTCCGGACTAGATTTGGCTCTGTTCTACAAAACCGAAACCCAATTAGCCGAACGCCTCCTTCCTTTTGAAGATATTGAGCTGCTTACCATTTGGCGAAGTCCTCAGGCAAAAGCCATGTATCATCAAGCAAAAGCCGAACTCAGTCACCAATCTTTTACATCCTGGACGCATATTTCGATAGATACTTCAAGTTTTGATCTGATTAAAAATCAGGCATTTATTTCCCCAATTGTCCAAAGAAATCTAAACCACCAACGTTTGGTAACTATTGTCGACAAACAATTTGGCTTTAGAGCAGGGATTGATAAACACAACAAAGAAAAAGATTTGTTTTGTTATGATATTGGTCGAGAATATGAAATTAAATTACTTTTAGAAGACCTAAAAGTACTTTTGGCAGAAGAGCATAAAGCCTTAAAATCTAAGGAATAATGAAAAAAGGTGGTCTTGTAATTTTAGTTTTGATGCTGGTGTCAATCTTGATGTCTTGCGAAAACAAATCTAAAACCTTAGCGTTTATTGATGGCGAATTAGAGCTTGTAGAACAGCCAGACGGAACAAAAAAACTTGAAACGATACACCGAAAAGTCCCCGCATTTGCTTTACTAAATCAAGACAGTGTTTTGGTAAGCAATGTCAAATTTGACAATCAGGTTTATGTAGCAAACTTTATTTTCACGACCTGCCCGAGCATCTGTAAGGATATGACAACCAATATGATAGAGCTTCAGCGGATGTTGCAAGGTCTTGAGGGCATACGCTTTATATCACATTCTGTAAACCCGACCCACGATACACCAAAAATCCTTAAAGCCTACGCCGAAAGCTATGGTGCGAACCTCCAACAGTGGGATTTTGTAACGGGCGACAAAGAGGAAATCTACAAACTTGGTTTAGAAGGTTATTTGGCTGCCGTTGGCGAATCGGAAGAGCTTGGTCATGGCGGATTTTTGCATACCGAATACTTTGTTTTGGTTGACAAAAATGGCTTTCTCAGAACAGGTTTCGACAAAAATGGAAACCAACGTGGAGCCTACGACGGGACCAATTTAGAGGATATTCGCGCGCTTTACAGCGATATTAAACTGCTTTTAAAAGAAAAATCTGATGCTGACTTACCAAAAAACTAAACGCCTAATTTGGATTGTTTCGGCAGTTGTTGCGCTGTTAGTTAGCGTGTTGCACAAACTCCCGGCAGTCGATCATCAATTAGCTTTTGTGAAACAACTACCACTATTGCATGCCTGCATCAACGGAACTTGCTTTGTGTTACTGCTTTTGGCCCTCCGAGCCATCAAAACCAAAAACATAGCGCTTCATCGAAAATTGATGACCATAACCATGAGTTTGTCCCTGCTTTTTCTGCTGTCCTACGTTATCCATCATTCCTTAGAAGGCAACACAAAATATCTGGGAGATTACAAAGGGATGTATTATTTCACACTCATTACACACATCATATTGGCTGGAGTCTCATTGCCTTTTATTTTGCTTGCCTACGCAAAAGCTTACTTCAATCGCCTTGAAGAACACAAAAAAATGGTTAGATTTGTATTCCCGATTTGGTTATACGTAACGCTAACGGGTGTAGTGGTCTATTTATTTTTAGCTCCTTATTATAATTAATTGAAAAACAAGACTTTATATATAATTTTCGTTCTCTTGCTCTTCGCTTCGGAACACCTAATGGCTCAGGGTTGCTCGATGTGTAAAGCTGTCGCCGAAAGCAATGTGCAAGGTGGCGGAGAAGAAGCCTCGGGGCTAAACAGCGGTATACTCTACATTATGCTGTTTCCCTATATTTTGTTTACCCTTTTTATGTTCTACTGGCGCAAACACCGCAAAGAAACCAAAGATTTATACCCAGATTAGTTTATGCTAACTTCTCCCGTTCTTTTTCTTAACTTTTTTGGAACCTCCGAATTTCTCATTATCGGCGTAGCTGTTATTTTCTTATTTGGCCCAAAAAAACTACCCGAACTCGCCCGAAATTTCGGACAATTTATGAGAAAAGTAAAAGACGCCCAATCAAATATTGTTGGCGAAATCAAACAAGGTGCATCAGGATTTGAGGACGAAGCTCTAACGATACACAAGCAAGTTACGAAAACTAAAAAGGAGATTGAGTCCATCAAAAACCAAGTCAACGAAGACATCAACAAAGCGACCCAAAGCATTCCTAGAAAATCATGATGCCCATTCTTTATATCATATTAGCCTTAGCTATTTTAGTCTTTTCAGGCGATTTTTTAGTTAAAGGCGCCGTCTCGGTAGCCCTAAAATTCAAGATTTCGATGATGATTGTGGGCCTAACGGTCGTGTCGTTTGCCACCTCAGCTCCCGAACTTTTTGTGTCTTTGATGTCTGCCCTCAAAGGAAATTCAAACATCGCCTTAGGCAACGTCATCGGCTCAAACATTGCCAATATTACTTTAGTGCTAGGGCCAACAGCACTTATTTATCCCATTGTGGTTCAAAAAAGAGTCTACACCATAGATTGGATTGTTATGGCGAGCTTTAGTCTGCTTTTTGGCTATTTTCTTTACACCGATTCTAGCCTTGTGTTTTGGGAAGGTCTTGTTTTGTTTCTCGGTCTGTTGCTCTACATCAGCACCATGATTCGCTCGGAGCGCAAAAGAAAACAAACCCAGCTTAACGAAAATCCTGAAACAGAAACCGAACTAAGTAGCGATGAGCTTTCGTGGACCAAAAGTATAGTATTCTTGCTTTTGGGTATTGTTGGACTAAAATATGGCTCCGAGTTATTGATCAATCAAGTCATTTTGATGGCCGAAGCTATGCACATTTCCGATCGAGTGATTTCATTAACCTTTGTGGCCTTCGGTACATCTATTCCAGAACTGACAGCCTCATTGGTTGCCGCCTACAAAGGACAAGAAGACATTTCTGTTGGAAATTTAATAGGCTCTAATGTTTTCAATATTGCTTCTGTAATTGGTATTACGGCAATGATACAACCGATTGATATTCAGGATACTAATATTTTTTCGGATTGGCTTTGGATGTGTTCCGCAGCAGCTCTTCTTGTTATTCTGATTCTCCTCCACCGACTAAAAAAACTTAATCGACTTTCTGGTCTAATCCTGTTGCTTTTTTACCTGGTTTATACCTTGCAGCTGTTTTATTGATGATGACGATTTAATCCTTCATGACCGACAAAGACTACCTGAAAGTCTTGAGAATAGCCACGACAGACCGGCCATTGAGAATTTTAACTAACGTGAGTTCGATATCAGGTTCTTTGTTTTTTTGAGCTCATCAGTTCGTTTCACTCGGGTGTCTTGAAGTAAAGAAAAGAGCAAACATTGACTATGTTTGTGATTCGCAAAGAAAATTCAAGACTGATTTTTAAAAGGCTTAATGTTAATAAATTTTGAGTATTTACCCACAGCATTCAACATAGAGCCAAAAATAATAATAAGATTATGAGTGATTTAACTGAAAAAACAATAGGTGAACTATTAGATTATAAATTCTTTATTCCGTCATATCAACGAGGGTATCGTTGGTCGGAAAAACAGGTAGAAGATTTATTGGAGGATGTCTGGGATTTTATTACAAAATCAGGAAAGAAAGAGAATGAATGGTATTGTCTGCAACCCATTGTTGTAAAAAAAACAGATTCACATTATGAAGTTTTGGATGGTCAACAACGATTAACGACAATATTCTTGATTCTAAAACATCTGGCACGATTTATTGAAAGTGAAAGGAAGTGTTTTGAAATTGAATTTGAAACAAGAAATACAGAGCTAATAAATAGTAAAGAGTTTCTTCAAGAAATTGATGATAAAACTGAGAGAGAGTCAAAGGCAAATATTGATTACTTCCATATTTTTCAAGCCTACCAAAAAATAAAAGATTGGTTTCAAGAAAAAGCTGATTGTGAAGAAAGGTTTATTACTCCATTTTTAGAAAGCACAAAAGTAATTTGGTATGAAGTTGCATCAGATAAAGATGCGATAGAAATTTTCACTCGTATCAATATGGGAAAAATACCCTTGACAAATGCTGAATTAATCAAAGCCCTTTTTTTAAACAGTTCCAATTTTCCAAACTCCCAGTCAGAAGAAATAAGGCTTCGACAACTGGAAATTGCTACTGAATGGGATAGAATAGAATATGCATTGCAAAATGAAGAACTCTGGTATTTTATAAACAATTCGGAAAATGAATTGCCAACACGTATAGAATATATTTTCAATATTATTTACTGGATTGCCAAAGAAGGGTGTGCGGAAACAAAAAAAACATTTGATAAAAAATTTGGTGTAGATGAATATTCTACATTTCGCTTCTTTTCGGAAAAATTCAATTCAAACACAACCGATGAAATAGATAAAAACTGGAAAGAAATAAAAAACACATTTCAAATCATAGAAGAGTGGTTTGAAGACCGAGAATTGTATCATAAAGTTGGATTTTTAATTACTTCAGGTGAAAAAATAACGGATTTGCTAACAGAAGTAAAGAAGTGTACAAAAGCTGGTTTTAAAACTCACCTTAATTCTAAAATTACAGAAAAAGTACAATGCGAAAATTTAGAGGAGTTAGAATATGACAACGTCAAAATAAAAAACATACTGCTTCTGCACAACATCCAAACAATGCTCAATAACGAAAGAGCTAAGAGTAGATTTCCCTTTAACCGCTATAAAACAGATAAATGGGATATAGAGCATATTCACGCCATTGCGACAGAAGTGAAGGTAAAACCAGAAAATCAAAAAGAGTGGTTATTGCAAAATTTTGTTAAGGGTGAACAGCATAAAGTTAAAGAGTTGAATGAGCAAATTAAAAGTATAAAAAACAATAATACAGAACCACTTTCTGATGAAGATTTCCAAAAAATAGTCAGTTATGTGCTGGGTGATGAAGATAATAGTTTAAGAAACCTTTGTTTGCTTGATAGAGGGACAAATCGGTCTTATAAAAATGATTCATTTAAGAAAAAAAGACAGAAAATAATTGAAAATGAGAAAAGCGGAACCTTTATTCCTGTTTGTACCAGAAATGTTTTTATGAAATATTATTCAAAAGACTTGGAAGATTTGGAGATATGGAATGAAAAGGACAGGGAAGGATATTTTAAGGATTTAGAAGAAGTTGTTTGCCCTCAAGAGAAAAAATAACGAAAACAGAATATATTATGAATACAATGGATAAGGATGGAAAAATAGGTTTTTGGAAACTGCTTAGTGAAACTAAAAAAATAGAAATCCCTATCATTCAAAGAGATTACGCACATGGTAGAACGGATGATAAAACCACAAAAATCAGAGGATTATTCTTGGACAGCCTAATAAAAGCAATTGAATCAGAGAATGAATCTCTCGAACTTGATTTTGTGTACGGCGATATTAATAATGGTGTTTTTCAGCCTCTTGATGGTCAACAGAGATTGACAACTTTGTTTTTAATTTATTGGTACTTTGCATATAAAACTGGAAACTTATCAGAGAATAAAAACAATTTCAAAAAATTCACTTATGAAACAAGAATTTCGTCAAGAGAGTTTTGCAACGAACTTGTTGAGAAAGGTGAAAAATTGGGGGAAGGTGAAAGCTTAATTGAAAAAATTACCGATGCTTCATGGTTTTTCATGTCATGGAAAAAAGACCCCACAATAAAAGGGATGCTGGTTATGCTCAATAGCATTGAATCCAAATTAAATGGTAAGAGCCAAGAAGAACTTACTAAAGAATGGAATAAACTAATATCAGAAAAACCACCCATTACTTTCCATTTTAAACAGCTTAATGATATTGGGCTTACAGATGATCTGTATATAAAAATGAATGCCAGAGGTAAAGCTCTTACTGGTTTTGAAAATTTTAAAGCACGTTTTGAGAAACATATAAAGGAGAATGAATTTGAGAAAGACCTTTCATTAACAGAAGCAAATAAAGAACAGTGGAAAGAGTTAACAGAAAAAACATTTTCTCATAGAATTGATACTGTTTGGACTGATTTGTTATGGAAACACAGGGGAGACGACAATTTGGTCGATAATGAATTTGTTAAATTTATTGCAGGAGTTGCGATAAATTCCTATGCTGAAAATCAAGAAATATTCAAAAGCAAAGATGAAGATAAATTAACGCGAAAGATTCTTGAAGAAAAGAAAGAAAAAAACATCACGGATGAAGCTGTAAAAAAAGAACGGATTGAGCGGAGAATCACTTTATTATTTAATAAACCAAATGAAATTAATCCTGAAGATTTCCCATCAAAAACATCCTTTGAATATTTAAAAAGTT
>JBMYYR010000003.1:0-53446 GCA_049609625.1 Flavobacteriales bacterium
TTAATAAGTTAACTGAGGTTAGTGGTATTGCTATAAGTAATTCTATTCAGTTAAAAAAGCAATATGTCATTAAGGGTAATGAAATTTGGACCGCAGATTACAGTAAAATAAAAACTAATTTAGAATTTATTATAGAAGGATTTGTTGAAGATGGGCCAAAATGGGGTCCAGACATTGAAGTAGATGTAGTTTGTGAATTTGAAACTAATGGCATTACGTATAGAATAATGGCCAAATCACAAAATATTGATAAAACATCATAACAAAACATTTGCTTACAACTAAGTCTTCGGATTTGCTCGCAGGACTAACTCTGAACACAAGCTTGACTAAAACTCAGATTTTACTGGCGTTTTTTTGTCGTTATGGGTTTTGCGCTGAGAATTTTGGAAAGAATACCCTTTAAAAAACCAACCTAAGGCTCAGCAAAACTAAAGCAGAACGATGGCAATGAAAGACTTATCCGTTACTGGCCACACCTATCCCCTTTTGTTCCCGATAAAACACGGAAACAAAACAAAGGCATGTATAAAAAAATCTTACCTTTGGTGGATTGTTTTATTTTTAATCACATTTATATCAATTAAAACACTCCTAAAACATGGATCAGAAACAAGCAACCGTTTATCATTATATTTTTATTTTATATTTGGCTTATGCTCATCTAACAGATCGAAAAGTGTCTGAAGAAGAAGGCGTTGAAGTCCAGAAAAAATCGGCTAAATGGTTTAAAGTCAACCACAATAATATTCATATTTTCAACAAAATAATGATGGAAGCTACAGCTTGGTATAATGCGACGAAAGACGACCGAGGAAAATATGAGTTGTTGATGAATGTAACCAAAACCTTAGCGCAGATAAAAGAAATTGACATCAATGCCCGAAAAGATATTCTTTCTGATTTGAGAGATATAGCTGTGGCTGATGGACGTTTTGGAGAAGAGGAAAAATCGCTACACGACCTAATAGGTAAAGAGCTCGGAATCAATATATTAACAGCTGACAAAAATGAAACCAACCGCAAGTTAGGTTTCTAATTTTAAGCTAAAAACACCTTTCTGATGACCATTATAGAAGCCAATACAAAAGCATTTCAAGAGGATTTTCTTAAAATGCCTAAATCCATTTACGTTGATGATTCTAACTACGTAGAACCTTTATACTCAGATGTTTCAGCTGTTTTTTCATCTTCAAACAAGGCCTATAAAGCCGAAGATTGTATTCGGTTTTTGCTCCAAAAAGAAGGACAATATATTGGACGTATTGCTGCTTTTGTCAACGCCAAAACTACCAAAGCCG
The DNA here is from genome assembly GCA_049609625.1 of Flavobacteriales bacterium. Taxonomy (GTDB): domain Bacteria; phylum Bacteroidota; class Bacteroidia; order Flavobacteriales; family CAJXXR01; genus JBMYYR01. The sequence goes on from JBMYYR010000003.1 coordinate 1,302, forward strand.
AAGGCATAAACGTTGGTGGCTTAGGGTTTTATGAATGTATTGATGATTTGGAGGCGTCTAAAACTTTATTCGATGCGGCAATAGATTGGCTAAAAGCAAAAGGTATTCAAGCTGTTGATGGCCCGATAAATCTTGGCGAACGTGATAAATTTTGGGGTTGTCAGATCAATAATTTTACAGACATCCCGAGCTACAATCAAGCTTATGGGCGTCCGTACTATTCAAGTCAATTTGAAGCCTATGGCTTCCAAGATTATTTTCAACAATTTGTGTTTTTCCGAGATATTTATATTCCAGCACAACCTATTTTTGTTCGGAAATTCAATCAAGTTATGGCAGATGGCTCCTTTGAAGTCCGTACTGTGGAAGGTTGTAGTGTAGAAAAAATTGCAAAAGATTTCTTGACGGTTTACAACAAAGCTTGGGGTGATTCGTATAAGAATTTTAAACCGATGAAGTTGGCAAATGCCATCCGAATGGTTAAAACCATGAAGCCTATTATGGATCCTCGGATTATCATCTTTGTGTTCAAAGGTGACGAACCCATTGCTTTTTACGTCAATATACCTGAATTGAATGAAATTTTCAGAAAAACTGGTCCAAATTTAAACCTTTGGGGAAAGCTCAAGTTTTTATATTATCGAGCAATCACCAAACCAGAAATTATGGTTGGTTTAATCTTTGGCGTGGTCAAAGAATATCAAGGTCAAGGTATGGAAGGTGTGATGATTAAATGGGTGGAAGACAATATCCTTCATCGGGTGCCTTATAAATATACGACCTTGAATTGGATTGGAGATTTTAATCCAAAAATGTTGAAAATTACGGAACGTTTGGGCGCAAAACACCATCGAAAATTCATTACCTACCGCTATATGATTGACTCTTCAATTCCATTTGAACGTCATCCAGAAGTTAGTTAATATGAACAAGCAATCTTCAAAAATCAGAACCAAAACCCTAGCCTACACCGACTTTCCTTTTTTGTCTAAAATCACTTTAGATTATTTAGATAAACATCCTGATTTAGAGACTTTTATAAGAAATTTCCCTTCCTTAGAAAGCTTGATTGATTATGGAAGAACAAAAACATTTTCTGCTCAAAAACGAGCAAATTTAGTACAGGTTTTAAGACAGCAATACAGCAACCTTAAACCTTCCGAAATACGAGAGCAACAGCTCAATTTGTTAGCCAAAGACACAAGCTTTTGTGTTACCACAGGGCATCAATTAAGCCTGCTTACCGGCCCACTTTATTTTATCTATAAAATTGCTTCTATTATTCATTTGAGTCGGCAATTGAACGCTGCTCAAAATGAGTTTAAAGCTATTCCAATGTTTTGGATGGCGTCTGAAGATCATGATTTTGAGGAAATTTCTGAAGTTGATATTTTTGGAAAAACCTACAAATGGGAAACCAAACAAAAGGGCGCTGTTGGGCGTATGAAGGTCGATGAACTCCGTCCACTTTTAGAGCAAATTAAATGTCAGTTCGGACTAAGTTTAGAAGCTCAGCAAGTTACAAACTGGATCGATAAAGCCTTTAAAAAACAAACACTTAGCGAGGCGATGTTGTATTTGGTTGATGCTATTTTTGAACCTTATGGTTTATTAATCATTGAACCAGATCAGGCTGAACTTAAAAAAGAAATGCAGCCTTATTTTAAGTCAGAATTGGAACATGAAACAAGCTATAAGGCGTTTCAGGGCACGATAGAACACTGGCCAAAAGCTTATAAAAAGCAAATTAACGCTCGGGCTTGTAATTTATTCTACCTAAACGAACAACACAGAGGGCGTTTAGAAAAGATTGATGAAAACAAGTGGAAAGTAGATGATTCTGATTTGGAATTTAGCCAGACAGAACTTTTGGATATTTTAGAAAAATATCCCGAACGTTTTAGTCCAAATGTAGCTTTACGACCACTTTATCAAGAAGTTATTTTACCAAATTTGGCTTACATTGGCGGTGGTGGCGAATTGAGTTATTGGTTTTTGCTCAAAGGTATTTTTGAACAGTTTGAGGTCGATTTCCCCTATTTGATTTTGAGAAATTCAAATCTTCAACTCACTGATAAAGAATGTAATAGAATTGAAAACCAAACTCTTTTTGATTGGAAAGATTTACTCATTGAAACGTCCGAATTTGAAGAGCGTATTCTCAAAAAAACTTATCAAAATACGCCAGCTATCCAAAAATTAAAAGCGGACTTAGAGCTCAGTTTTGAAGAACTCAAAGCTGTCTATCCAAACCAAAAGGCTGCCTTTGAGCATCGGGAAAAAGCGATTTCTAAACACCTAGAACGTACCGAACATCTACTTTATAAAGATTGGAAACGGAATCAAAAACTGAATCTTGAGCATTACATCAAAACAAAAGAACTTGTTTTTCCAAAGCAAAATTTTCAAGAAAGACAATCTAATTTCATCGAGTTTTATTTAGCTCTCGGACAAGATTGGATTGAGCAATTGGTTGAGCATTCGGATGTGTTTCAGCAAGAATTACATTTGAATATTCGGGAGTAAAAAACTACAACTCTTTACGTTTCCAAAGCAGAAAAACCACCAGAGGTGCGCCAAGAAAAGAAGCTATGGCATTGAGTGGGATAGGCGAATCTGACCAAGGATTTTGAGAAAGTAGGTCGAAAATTAATGATAACAATACGCCTAAAAGTGCGGTTTGGAGGATGAGTTTTTTGTGATTGGAAGATCTGAAAAGTAAACGAGCAAAATGCGGAACGGCCATGCCTAAAAAAGCAATCGGGCCACAAAAGGCTGTTGTACTCGCCACAAGTAAAGCAATGGTGAAAAAAACTAAAAAGCGTTGTTTTTTTATTGAAAAACCTAAAGCTTCAACTTCAAAATTGGACAGGTAAAAGGCATCTAAAAAGCGAGACAAAACAAAAGCTAAAATCAATCCAATCAACACGCTAAGGAAAAATAAAGGGACTTGATCGACCTGAACATCGGTATAGGAACCCATGGTCCAAACAGCGAATTTTTTGACGGATTCGGCTGGCGAAAAATACTGTAAAAATTGAACAATCGCCGAACTAAAATAACTCAACATCAAACCCACAATCAGCAAAGCGACATTAGATCTAAAGCGTAAACTAATGGCGCTAATCAGCATCAAAACCAAAACTGCACCTAAAAAAGCCGAACTCAAAATTCCAATAGACTGCCACTGAAACCCCAGCCCCAAACCAGCGCCCATAATAAACAAAGACACACCGAGACTTGCGCCCGTTCCGATACCCAAAACATAAGGCCCAGCGAGTGGATTTCTAAAAAAACTTTGCATCAATAAACCGCCCACCGAAAGCCCCAAACCTGCACAGCAAGCCGTCAAGACACGTGGCAATCTAATTTGATAAAAAATAAACGTTTCTGAATCTGTAAATAATTGATTATCTGATAAATGCGATAAAATTCGAGAGGCATTTAAACTCGATGAGCCTAAGCTTAAATCAGCCAAAAAAACCACAAAAATACACAGGATAATTAGTCCGTAGTACCATATAGTATGTTGTGATTTTGATGTCATTTAATAGAATTAATTCAGTTTTGAAAAGAAAAATAAGGAGTCAGTTTTTCCTGATTTTATCTGCAATAAATCCTTCAAAACCCAGTCTGGTCTTAACACACCCATTTCCCAATAGTCATTTCCACCTGCAGTATGTTGGCGTTTATTGGCATTATAAATTTGTTGATTTTGAAAAGCTCGAAAGGCTGTAAAGCGGCTATCGGCTGTTTTTAAAGCCTCCAAACTTGAATACACACCTGGATTTATCCAAAGGTCTGCATCAGCATAGTGCTCAACAATCGACTCTAAATCAATAGGTAAAGCAGATTTTTCAGAATCAGTATCGAGATTATAAACAAAACCAGCGTCTCGAAGCAATTGCCCCATATAAGACGAATTGGTTGGCAAATGCCACTGTCCAGAAAAAGGGGCATTGAGCAAAATAGTCTTTGATTCAGTGTTTTGTTTTGATGAAGAAACCAAAGCTAAATAGTTAGTTTCAAGTTCCGAAAAATAAGATTCAGCAAGTGATGATTGATCGATGAAAAGAGCAAAAAACTTAATCCATTCTGCTCTCGCTAAAGGATGATTTTCGAGATAAGACGTACTAAACACCACAGGAATACCAAACGTTTTGAGTTGTTGATAAGCACTCTGATTTTGATTAAAACCTGAGGCAAAAAAAGCCTTGGGTTTTAATTCTAAAAGTTTTTCTGTTTGTAATGTTGATTCAGAATAAAACTCTGCAATATTTTGATTTTCAATATATTGAATGATTTTCTCATCATAATAAAACGCTTTTTGATCCACGCCTTTTATGTACTCTAAACCACCCAAAACCTCAATCATTTTGGTGTAAACGCAAGATGCCGAAGCCATAGAGTTCACTGGTGTTTGAATCCAAGTTAAGGATTCAAAATGTTTCGGCTTTTCTGCCGATAACACAAACTCTTGTTTTACTTCTCCTGCTACCAAAAGTTGCAACAAGGTTTCGGAATCTTGTTTTGAATATCTGAAATTTTTTGCCCAGTTTAATTCTTTAAATTCGATGTTTTCAGACTGAACAGAGTTTGGTTTCACGTCTGTGTTTTGACAAGAAAAAAGGAGAAAAATAACATGTAGTGAAACTAAAATTCTCATGGCTGGAAGTAAATTTCGGATGGAATATAACCTGTTGCTTTCGTGTCTATCCAACGCTTTTCATCAAGATTATAGATTTTTAATTCACCTTGAGCCTGATAATCTTTGGCATCAGAAAAATAAAGCAAACCATCTGCCGAGCTCGAAAAACCATATAAAGTTTCACCCGGAAAGTCCATTAATTTTTCTTTTTCTCCAGTATGGCTATCCCAAACCCAAACTTGTTCTTGTGCCACATAAACTTTTGAATTACTGACTGTTAAGAATTTAGCATCAAAAGGAAAGGCGATTTTTTCTTTGATTTCGAAATCAGTATTGATTAACCAAAGTTCGGAAGCTTCGTCTGAAACTTCAACTAAAACCAAAACATGATCTGCATCAAATGGACTTAAACTACCAAAAGCATTTGGCAGCATCAAAGTCGAAATAATCTGTCCATTTCTATTGATTTTTAGAATTTTATTATCTTCAGGATTGGTATTTGCAAACGATTTTTGCTCAGCAAATATAAAGTCATCCAACAAAAGCATTTTTTCTGTCCAATCTGCTGTTTCTGAGAATGTTGTAAGTTCGTTTTTTATCGGATTTAAGCTGTAAATTTGATTTCCATACAGCGAACTCACCAAAATTTGCGTGTCCGACAAAGCCAACATATAGCGCGGACTGTTGAAACCAGAATAGCTTGCTAATTCGTCCATTTCTTCACTGCATTTCAGAATGGTATGACTATTATTGAGCACCACAAACCACTCATCATCAAATTGATACATCGATTGAGCCACATCGCCAAGTGCTTTCTCATTCTGGTTCTGAAACACCCGATTACTCATTTGTTTGGTTTCGGTGTCATAAAACGAAATTGAGGCATCACCCCAATTAAAATGCCCTTCATTGATCAGCCAAAATCCGGGTGCACCAATTCGTTTGGTTTCAGAATCTGGATATTGAGGCCCAACATCATCAGGCTGACAAGCCAAAAACATAAAGGCAAAACAGCTCAAAAAGCTGTAATAGAAAAACTTAGAAATTGGTAATTTGCTCATTTATTTCTTCGTTAGTTTGGCAAATTTGACAATTAAATTTCGGATTTCTCCATCCATAAAACGGACGCTAATTTTAGAATTAGAACCATTTTCAGTCATATCCACCACTTGTCCGTCTCCAAAACGATGGTGATTAACTTCCATCCCGATACTAAAATCTTTCAGAATGTTACTATCTGAAGATGAATTAGTTGCGCTCGATAATGGTTTCAATTTTTTAAGATGTCTGGTCTTCGAAATAAAGGTCGAATTTGGCTTATCCGAACTCACACTTTCTTCCCAAGCATCTGGATTCGACTTGATTTGAGCAAACTGAATATCCAAATACTGAGCGTCGATGTCATCCAAAAATCGGCTAGGTTCTGAATGCTCCAATTTTCCCCAACGGTAACGTGAAAGGGCATACGAAAGCGTCGCCCGTTTTTCGGCTCTAGTGATGGCAACATAGAACAATCTGCGCTCTTCTTCCAAAGCTTCGCGGGAATGCAACATACTTTGCGAAGGAAACAGAGATTCCTCTAAACCAACCACATAGACATACGGATATTCCAATCCTTTGGACTGATGAATGGTCATTAAAGACACGTGATTGGGGTCGTCTTTGCTTTTGTCGGCATCGGTAATTAGAGCAACTTCTTCCAAAAATGCACCTAAACTCATGTCTTTGCCTTCCTCTTGCTGACCTTCGCAAAATTCCTGAATGGCGTTTAATAATTCCTCTAAATTGTCTATTCTGGATAAATTTTCTGGAATCAATTCTTTTTTAAATTCCGACAACATCCCTGTTCGGCTCAAAGCAAATTTGGCGGCTTCAAAAGCAGATTTGGTTTCCGCTTCCACCTGCATCGATTTTATCAACAACAAAAATTGCTTTAGTTTGGAGGACGTTCCTGAGTTTATTTTTGTTGGATGCTGATGCAATTCTTCAATGGTTTCTAGCCACGGTTTCCCGATGCTATTTGCCAAAACATTGAGCCGATCTTGAGAGGTTTGCCCGATGCCACGTGCTGGATAATTGATCACTCGCCGTAAAGCTTCGTCGTCTTGCGGATTGACCATCAAACGCAAATACGCCATAAAATCCTTGATTTCCTTACGTTGATAAAACGACTGACCGCCATAAATACGGTAAGGCATATTGCGCTTTCTCAAGGCTTCTTCCAAAACCCGAGATTGCGCATTGGTCCGATACATGATACAAAAATCGGAATAGAGCGAACTGTCCTCAGCTTGTTGTTGCCAAATCAAACCAGCAATCAATGTGGCTTCCTGATGGTCGCTTTCGGTGCGGTAGAGCGGTATCAAATCGCCCGCATCGTTGGCTGTCCAGACGTCTTTTTCGAGCTGATCTTTATTTTTTTTGATGACCGAATTGGCGGCTTCAACAATAGATTTGGTCGATCGGTAATTTTGTTCTAGTCGAATTTCTTTTAGATTTGGATAATCTTTACCGAAATTCAAAATATTATAAATATTTGCTCCACGGAAAGCATAAATACTTTGAGCATCATCGCCCACCACGCAAATATTTTCAAATTTAGCTGCCAAAGATTTGATTATCAGATACTGAGAATGATTTGTGTCCTGATACTCATCCACCATCACGTATTTAAAACGGCTTTGGTATTTATGTAAAACTTCGGGTGCTTTGTGGAACAACTCATTGGTTTTGAGCAATAAATCGTCAAAATCCATTGCACCTAATTTGAAACAGGCTTTGCAATAGGCTTCATAAATTTTTCCAAAAAAAGGAATTTTCCGACGTTTGTCGTCTTCCTCAAATTCGGGACGAGCCCAATAGGCTTTGTAGGTAATCAGATTATTTTTTAGACTCGAAATTCGACTCTGAATGGCTTTGGCTTTGTAATGATCTTTATCCAGCTCCATCTCTTTTATAATCTTCGCAATCAGACGTTTAGAGTCATCAGAATCGTAAATTGTAAACTGGCGTGGATAACCCAACACATCAGCTTCTATCCGAAGAATTTTAGCAAAAACCGAGTGAAAAGTACCCATCCAAAGCGAACGTGCATCCGAAACGCCAATCACTTTGGCAATCCGCTCTTTCATTTCCTTTGCCGCTTTGTTGGTAAAAGTCAAGGCCAAAATATTGAAGGGATCGACGTTCTTTTTTACCAAATGTGCAATCCGATAAGTCAGCACACGCGTTTTTCCAGAACCTGCACCTGCAATCACCATTACGGGGCCTTCGGTCTGTACTACAGCTTCTCGCTGAACCTCGTTTAACTCATCTAAATAACTAGAATCCATTTGTTTATATTAAAAAATTAGTTTAGGATTTAATGGCAATGCAAGAAATTTCGACATTCACATTTTTAGGCAATTTACTTACCTCAACACATTCACGAGCCGGTGGAATATCTTGAAAAAAACGAGCATAAACCGCATTGACTTCATCAAACTGATTGAGGTTTTTCATAAAAATGCTGCACTTCACCACGTCATCCAAACTAAAACCAGCTTCTTCTACCAAAGCCTTCAAATTCGACAAGACCAATTGACTTTCATCCGTGATATTATCTGGAATATTGAGCTGATTGGTTTTTGGATCAATTGCAATTTGACCCGAAACAAACAAGTGATTTCCTTTTGCAATAGCCTGATTATAAGGCCCAATTGGCTTCGGCGCATGAGCAGAAACAATAGCTTTTTTCTTCATTTTTTTGAATAAGTTTAAAACCCTAAATTTGTCCGCTAAAATACATATATCTTGGCTAAGAAAATCCTTTTGGTAGATTGTTTTGATTCATTTACCATGAATTTGCATCATTATATCGAGCAATTTGCTGAGCTTGACCTCCGTCGGGTCGACAAACTTGATTTGGATGAAATTGAGAATTACGATGCCATCGTACTTTCTCCGGGTCCAAAATTGCCCAAAGATTTTCCGATTTTGGAACAAATTATTCAAAACTATCATCAACACAAACCCATTTTGGGCGTCTGTTTGGGCATGCAAGCTTTAGCTGATTTTTTTGGTTTCGAACTCCAACAACTCCAACAGGTCAAACACGGCCTATCAGAAGAATTGATTGACATTGATCATCAATTTCCTCTGTTTCGAGGTTTGGAACAACCTATTTTCGTCGCGCGCTACCATTCTTGGCAAATTGAACCGTCATCAAAACTAAAACAAGATTTCCATTATTCAACCTTTGCCAAAGACCAAAGTCTGATGGCATTCCAACACAAAACACTACCTATTTTGGGTGTGCAATTTCATCCCGAATCTATTATGACGCCTCAGGGATTGAAAATGATTGAACATTGGGTGGGGAGTTTGGATTAAGAGTATTTTTTTTTTTAAATATTAAACCTTATACGCTCTATTTTATTGTAATTTGCATCAAAATTACATTTTAAAGCCCTAATGCTTACTCTTATGAAAACCAAACAGCATATCAATAAATGGATAAGTAGCATCCTACTCATACTTCTTTCTTCCAATACCTTTGGACAATGTCCTCCTGAGCCTGTTGTTAGTTTTGATGTACATGCAATTTCATGTGGTACTTTTACATGGATAGATGGCAACGCTTATACTGCTCCAAACTACACAGCAGTAGATACTTTTCTGACAGCGAATGGCTGTGACTCTATAGTGATGCTTAATCTTTTTCTTGTTGATACAACTGGTATAGTTCAAAAAGGGATTGATATAGATGGAGAAGCAGCAGGAGACGCCTCTGGTCATTCAGTAAGCATGCCTGATGCCAACACAGTAGCTATTGGAGCTCCATTGAATGATGAAAACGGCGAAAATGCTGGTCATGTTCGTGTTTATAGTTGGAATGGCTTTACTTGGCAACAAAAAGGAGCAGATATTAATGGAGATACTGCGGGCGATTGGTTTGGTGTTTCGGTAAGTATGCCTGACGCTAATACAATCTCTATTGGAGCTTATCGTAATGATAGTAATGGATCAGACGCAGGACTTGTACGTATTTATAGGTGGAATGGTCTAGCTTGGCAACAAAAAGGAGTCGATATAAATGGAGAATCAGAGGAGGATGCTTCAGGAAATTCATTAAGTATGCCAGATAGTAACACAATCGCTATTGGGGCGAATTACAATGATGGGAATGGACTAGATGCAGGACATGTTCGTATTTACAAATGGAATGGTCTAGCTTGGCAACAAAAAGGTATCGATATTGATGGAGAAGCTGCAGAAGATCGTTCTGGTCATTCAGTAGATATGCCTGATTCAAACACTGTTGCCATTGGAGCCGTGGGTAATGATGGTGTCCCTGGAGCAGGACATGTTCGAATTTACCATTGGAATGGTTTAACTTGGCAACAAAAAGGTGAAGATATTGATGGAGAAGCTGGAGGAGATTGGTGTGGTTCTTCTGTGAGTATGCCCGATGTAAATACAATAGCTGTTGGAGCTAAATTTAATGATGGTAGTTGGATAGACGCTGGGCATGTTAGAATTTTTTCTTGGGATGGTTTAACTTGGCAACAAAAAGGAGTTGATATAGATGGAGAAGCTGGAGGAGATTATTCTGGTTGGTCTGTAAGTATGTCTGATTCAAATACAATCGCTATTGGAGCATACGCAAATGATAATAATGGGATTAATGCTGGTGATGTACGGATTTATACTTGGGATGGTTTAACTTGGCAACAAAAAGGAGTCGATATAGATGGGGAAGCTGCGGTTGATTATGCAGGCTGGTCTGTAAGTATGCCAGACTCCAGTACTGTTGCTATTGGAGCTAAATTTAATGATGGTAATGGAGCAGTTTCAGGTCATGTGCGTATATATCAATTGCTAAATTCAAATTCATACATAAGTACAACAGATACGCAACAAACCTGTGAATCATCCTATACATGGACAGATGGAAACACTTACACAACATCTAATAATACAGCAACTGATACTTTAATGAGTATTGGAGGTTGCGATTCAATTATAACGCTCAACCTAACCATCAACGCTCCTTCTTATGAAACCGATATGAAAACGGCATGTAATTCATACACTTGGATAGATGGCAACACCTATACGGCTTCCAACAATACAGCTACACATACTTTGACAAATTCTACTGGCTGTGATTCTGTTGTAACTTTAGATCTGACAATAACTACATTAAATACCTCCACAACAATCTCAGGAGACACCATTAATTCTAGTGAAGCAGGTACTGGTGTTAATTACCAATGGATTGATTGTAATAACGGCAATGCAATTATAAGCGGCGCTATAAATCAAAGTTATCATCCAAACTCTAACGGAACTTACGCTGTTATTCTTAGCGAAGGGGTTTGTACCGATACTTCTGAATGTGTCACCATTTCTAATATTGGCATAAACGAAAATGAATTCGAACAGTACATCAACGTCTTTCCAAATCCAAGTAATGGTCTAGTTAATATCGAATTAGGCGACTTAAAAGATGTTCAGGTTAAGGTGTTTAACACAACAGGGCAATTAATTTATCAGAAAACAAACATTAACACTTCACTGTATCAATTTAAACTCAACACCGTTCCTGACTTGTATTTTATTGAAGTATATGCCGAAAATGCTTTCCGACGTGTTAAGTTGATTATGGATTAAATTGGTCTTTTCATTTACACCTAAACTCATTAACATTCAATAGTTTAAAAATCGATCTATATTTTATTCAAATTTCTTCAAAAAATACCTTGCAAGAAATAAAAACAATAGTATCTTTGCAACGCTTAAAAATTAAAGGCCTCGTAGTTCAACTGAATAGAATACCTGATTACGGCTCAGGCGGTTGCAGGTTTGAATCCTGCCGAGGTCACAAAAGCAAAAAACCCATTGAAATTCAATGGGTTTTTTTGATTTATTAAGTTTCTAACGTCTATTTTCAATAGCTAAACCAGCTTAACAAGCTGATTTAAGGAAACTTAGTGTATTGTTTGAAGTTAGGATCGCGCTTTTCTAAAAAGGCATTTTTACCTTCGTGAGCTTCGTCCATCAGGTAATACATCAGTGTGGCATCGCCAGCCAATTGCATCAAACCATGTTGACCATCGAGCTCGGCATTTAAACTTCTTTTAATCATCCTCAATGCCAAAGGGCTTCTTTTTTGCATTAAAGCACACCATTCTAACACTGTTTCTTCTAGCTTTTCAAGAGGAACAACTTTATTGACCATACCCATTTCAAATGCCTCCTGAGCGGAATATTGTTTACATAAAAACCAAATTTCTCTGGCTTTTTTCTGTCCAACGTGGCGTGCCAAATAATTTGAACCAAAACCACCATCAAACGAACCTACTTTTGGGCCAGTTTGTCCAAAAATAGCATTTTCTGAAGCAATCGTTAAATCACAAACCACATGTAAAACATGGCCTCCACCAATAGCATAACCATTTACCATAGCCACAACGGGCTTAGGAATTTCGCGGATACGTTTGTGCAAATCCAAGACATTGAGACGAGGCACACCATCGCCACCAATATAGCCGCCAACGCCTTTTACGTTTTGGTCTCCACCCGAGCAAAAAGCCTTGTCGCCAACGCCCGTAAGCACCACAACATCAATGTCGGTACGCTCTCGGCAGATGTCAAACGCATCGAGCATGTCGTTGTTGGTTTCTGGCCTGAACGCATTATAAACCTCTGGTCTATTGATTGTTATCTTGGCAATGCCTTCAAAAAATTCAAATTTAATGTCTTCATAGGATTTGATACTTTCCCATTTTCTCGCTGTTGTCATAAGTTATGTTCTAAGGTGTTGAAAAAAGTGTTCTAAGGTTTTTGCTCCTTTTTCGGGAGGTGTTTTTAGTTCTAAAATAGCTGTTTTCGGCTCGTCCAAAAAGGCCTTAAATTGGCTTTCAAAATCCGCTTCCGAATTGCAAAAATAGTATTCTATTCCGAAAGTTTCGGCAATTCCTTTAGCTCTTAGCTGATGTGTGGTCGAAAAATAATCTTCTCGTGCAAAACTGTCTTTTGGTCCGGGTATAATTCTGAAAATTTCTCCACCAGCATTATTGATAAGAATAATCTTAAAATTTGATGATATGTAGTTGTTCCATAAGGCATTAGAATCGTAAAAAAAACTAATATCACCAGTAATTAAAAGCTGTTTTTGATCGGGAAATTGACTTGAAAACCCAATCGCTGTAGATGTTGAACCGTCAATACCGCTCGTTCCTCGGTTGCAATAACATGAAAAAGGAAAATCCTTAAATAATTGTAAATATCTGATTACAGACGAGTTAGAGGAATGAATAACCGTATCTTTATCTAAAGTTTTAATGATTTTGTTGTAAACATACAAATCAGAAAAGTCTAGTTTCTCAAAAAATGATTCCGCTTTTTGATGAAGGGTTTCAGTGAATGCTAAATAGGTTTTAGAATAATCAGATTCAATTCGTTTCTCTTCTGAAAGCTTTTTTGCAAATAGCTCAAAATCAGCATTAAAGGTTTTAGTTAAGCTAAAAAATACATCCGGATGTTTGCCCGAAGCTTGGAAAGACCAATTGTGTTCGATTTTGTTTTTTTGGAACAAAAATTTAATTTTTTTAGAAACAATGGCACCTCCAAGTTGGATAATTACATCGGGAAAAAAATTGGATTTTAATGCTTCATTTTCTTCTAAAGCCGTCAAAAACACATCAATCGTATGGATTTGCTTGTTCAACTTTAAGTTAGACGTCGATTCACTTAAAACCAAAACATCTTGCTGTTCAACTAATTGATTTAGAGTTGATTCTAATGAAGTATTAAGCTGTTGTTGACCAACAATAATGAGCTTTTTTGAGGCTGTTTTCCAGATGTTTAAAGCGTCATTAAAATCAGGAAATTCTACTTTTGGTGTTTGTCTAATCGAACTAAAAGGAAACTCAAATTGGTTTTGCATCTCATAAAGTGGTTCATCTAAATGGACATTCAAATGTATTGGACTTTTTTGAGTTTTACAGTTTTCGATATGTTCAAAAATTTGATATTCAAGCTGTTTTAAAGCCTCAACATCTTGCGTGTCGCCATCAAGCGAAAGTTCAGAACACACGTGATTTGACAATACATGTTCTTGTCTAATCGTCTGACCTTGACCATTATCAATGTTTTTTTTAGGTCTGTCGGCAGAAAGAATAATGAGTGGAATTTGCTGATAAAACGCTTCGGCTACAGCTGGATAATAATTGAGAACCGCCGAACCCGAAGTGCAGACTAAAACCACAGGTTTTTGCTTTGCCAAAGCGATGCCGAGTGCAAAAAATCCTGCCGAACGTTCGTCAACCACCGAATAGGTTTTAAAGTGATTTGGTTTGGCAACAAAGCTTTGAATAAAAGGCGCATTTCTTGAACCTGGAGAAATCACAACATCAATACTATCAGAGTGTTGCAGTCTTCCCACGAGAAGTTCTACAGCTGGTTTTGCGGAATAGATGTTCATAAAAAAGCAGCTATAGTTTTAGACTTATTTTGACTTTCTTGCCATTCGCTTTCAAGTTCGGAATCGACCGTGAGGCCGCCTCCAGCAAAAATTTCAACTTGATTAGAAACTTGATTGGCGCAGCGTAAATTGACAAACAATTGACTTTCAGCCTCGCTTAAATAGCCAACATAACCACAATAATAGCTTCTGTTGAGCTGTTCTTTGTTCAAAATGAAGGCTTTAGCTTCTTTTTTTGGCGTACCACAAATCGCTGGACTTGGGTGCAATGCTTTTGCAATGTCTAAACAAGAATAGTCGTCGTTTTCAGCTTCAATCTCTGTTTTGAGATGCCAGACAAAGCCCGCTTTTGAGTTTTTTGGTTTAGGCTCAATTTTAGCTTTAATATCAAGATTATCAAAGGTTTGACCTATATAATCAACCACAAATTGATGTTCGTCAAATTCTTTTTTAGTCCAGTTCAATTCGGATTCTACCTCGGCAACTTGCGTGCCAGCCAATGCCATGGTTTGTAATGTTTTGGCTTGTTTTTTAATCAAAATTTCTGGACTGGCAGCATACCAAAATGCTGAGCTTCCATCATAAAAAATATAGCAAAATTCATCTCGAAAGTGTTGATGTAAAGCTGAAAAAACAGCTAAAGGATGTTTTTCGGTTTCGATGATTTTGGATTGAGCCAAAATTAATTTCTGAATATTGGATTCTGATTTCAATTCAGTCATAAACTGCTCAAAATCAGATTTATAATCATCAAAAATTGTTGATTTTTTTGTTATTTTTTGATGTGTTTTTAGTTCAACCCTAGCTTTAATTTGCTCTAAATCATCAAGTTCTAATTCAAAAATAGAATCCGATTTTAAAACTTGAGTTTCCGACATAAATTCATCAAAAGGTGCGAGAACAAACTGATGTTTTCCATCGCTAAACTCTTGATGCACAAGTCCATTCAAGACTTCAGATTTTGGATAAGACCAAAGCGCAAAGGCTTTGTTTTCAGAAAATTGTTCGATAATTTTGACTTTCATTAGCGACTAAGAATCATGTTTGTCATTTTTCCAAAAGCAATCCGCTCGTCAGTTTCATTAAAAACATCAACCTGAATAATCTGGGTAGATCTACCCAAATGAATAGCCTGTGCTTTAGCTCGAATATGCCCCGATTTTACACTTTTAAGATGATTCACTGTGATTTCAAGTCCTTTGGCAATCTGCTTTTCTCTGTCAATAAACAATTGAGCGATAGCAGAGCCAACGGTTTCTACCAAAGCCGCTGTTGCACCACCATGTAAAATCCCCATGGGTTGATGAATCTTAGGATTTACGGGCATTTGAGCTTCTAAACAATCTGCCGTTACATCGGTGAAAACAATATCCAAAGTTTCCATCAAGGTATTAGATTGAATGTCATTATAGTGTTTCAAAATGAGCTCTCGACTCATTTGTTCTCCATTTTTTAGTGTAATCACTGGTGTGTTTTTTTTAAGCTTGAGCTTTTGCAATACGCTCTTTAATTTTGATATTTAAGACAATAAATAGCATCGACATTATCGGCGAAAGCCAATTGAAAATACAATAGGGTGCATAAACTAAAGTGCCGACACTCAATATATTAGCTTGAGCAACACCGCAGGTATTCCAAGGTACTAAAACCGAAGTTACGGTACCGCCATCTTCTAAAGTCCGACTTAAATTTTCGGGTGCTAAACCTTTGTCTTTATAGGCTTTAGAAAACATTTTTCCTGGAACAACGATTGCCAAATATTGATCTGAAGCCGTAATATTGAAGAAAATACAAGAAAATAAAGTCGAGCCAACAAGAGAAGTTCTCGTTTTGGCGAATTGAACAATACGCGAGCTAATGGCGCTCAATAATTGAGTTTTTTCCATTGCGCCACTGAAAATCATCGCACAAGTAATCAGCCAAACGGTATTCAACATACCCGACATTCCTTTGGATTTCAACAGTTTAGATACTATGGCATTGTCGCTTTCAATCTGAATACTGTCTGCCATCGATTGAATGACAACCTTGTAGCCTCGTTCCCAAGAATTATCAATGCCTTGACCTAGATTGTCGAGTAGTTCTGGTTGAAAAATAAAAGCAAAAACAGCACCTGCAAGTGTTCCTAAAAACAAGGCCGGAATAGCTTTTACTTTTTTGATAATCAATACAATAACAAATATCGGAACTAAAAATAAAGCTAAATTAATTTCAAACGTATCAAGAATAGCCGTTTGTACCTGTTGTACATTTTGCAGATTAGACTGCATCGGGTTTGGCTCAAAAAAGAAACCATAAATAAAGAACACAATCATACTAATGGTGATGGACGGAATGGTCGTCAGCGCCATATAGCGAATGTGTGTGATGAGGTCGGTGCCGGCCATGGCTGGTGCAAGATTGGTGGTGTCGGAAAGTGGCGACATTTTATCTCCAAAATAAGCACCTGAAATAATAGCACCCGCAATCCAACCTTCAGAAAAACCTAAGACTTTCCCGATGGCCAACAAGGCAATACCGACTGTGGCAATGGTTGACCAAGAACTTCCTGAGGCTAAAGAAATAATACTCGAAATGATGCAGGCGGCTAATAGAAAATAACTGGGTTCAAGAATGTTGAGTCCATAATAAATCATGGCAGGAACAATACCGCTAATAAGCCAAGTTCCTGAAAGTGAACCAATTAAAAGTAGAATTATAATCGCTTGCATGGCTTTGCTGATGTTGCCAACAATGCCTTCTAAAATATCAGACCATTTTATACCGCGAAAAACGCCAATACTTGCAGCCAAAAAAGCTGCCATCAACAAGGCTATTTGATTCGAGCCATAAGACGAATCTTCGCCAAAAAGCTTGACATTAACAAAAAGCAATCCCACTAAAAGTCCAATGGGAATAAGGGCAAGGTATAATGGAGCTGGTTTTTGATTCATAAACTTAGTTTGGTTTGGTAAAGATGCGCCAAAATACGAAAAATATTAGGTTTGGTAAGAACAGATCAGAAAAAAGTAACAACGCATTCATGCCAATACGTAATCAATCAGATTTATGCCAACAAAACCTCCAAATACGTCTCAAATTCCTTTGCCCAATACACTTTTTGTTTAGCTAATTTACAAGCCTTTTGTTTTTCTTGATACACATCAGGTTCAGAGTAGATTTTCAAAATGTCTTTAGCTAATTCTTTTGTATTTAATTGATTATCTACAATATAGCCTGTGTTGTGTTGTTCTGTAAAGCGTTTCATTTCGGGTAAATTACTGACCAAAGACGGAATTTCGGCTTGCATATAATCGAACATTTTGTTGGGAAGAGCATAATAATAATTCAGACCGATGTTTTGTTCCAAGCTTAATCCTAAATCAGCTTGAAGTGTAAGTTTTTTGAGTTCTTCTGGAGATTTTCTTCCAAATAAAGTAATGCGATTTTTTGCCTCAGATTTTGAATGTAAATCTTTGATTTCATCATATTTATCTCCATCGCCAATAATCCAAAGTTTGAATGTTTCGGGCAGAAACTCCATCAGTTCAATCATCTTGTCAACACCACGTCCGTAATTAATTGCACCTTGATAAATCAAAATAAAATGGTCTGATTTTTTTTTGATTTCTGATGTATTAAGTGTCTGTTTTTTAGGTACATTACGAACCACTTTTACATCAGCTTGATACTTTTTTTTATAATAATCCGCAATGCTTTGGCAAACGGTAATACTAGATGTTTCGGAACTCAAAGCCCATTTTTCAATGCGCTCCCAAATAGCTTTTGTTTTTGGTCTATTCACCAGTTCGGGCACTTCGGGAAAGAGTTCGTGTAAATCAATAACTAGAGTTTTATTTCGGAGTTTGGAGACCAATTTACAGGCAACTAAGGTGTCTAAATCATTAGCGACAAGTTTATCAAAAGACTTAAACATCAAATAAAAAAACAGCTGAATGTTCAAAAAAGCATAAAATAAAGCCCCTTTATTGAACAAAATCGATAATCTTTTGCAAGAATAAGGACGATCTAAAGCTTTGGAATGACTTAGTTTTCTGCCAATAAGCTCCACCTCAAAACCGTGTAAAGTCAAGCTCCGACAGACTTTATCGAGGCGCTGGTCGGAACTGATGTCGTTGGAAATACACAATAATATTTTCTCAGATTTGTTCGGCATCAGGAATTAGTTAAATTTGCTCAGGGTTCTTTGCTCATTCCAAAAACGACATTGGAGAGCAGTTATTGGATGACATCCCAAAACGCACAAAGTTAGTCAATATGAAACGTTACACCGATTCTTCTTTAAAAAAATATAATACCTTTGGTTTAGAGCATATAGCGAAGGAAATCATTGAGATTGAGGATGAAAAAGAACTTGAAAACCTTTTGCCTTTGCTCAAAAACGAACGCGTATTATTGGTGGGGAGTGGTTCTAATTTGCTGTTTACCAAACCGTTTGATGGTCATATAATTTGTATGAAAACCAAAGGTAAGAAATTGATTCAAGAATCTGAAAATCAATTAATTATCGAGGTTTCGGCTGGCGAAAATTGGCATGATTTTGTGGATTGGACTTTAACTAATTCTTATTTCGGATTAGAGAATTTGGCTTTAATTCCCGGAACTGTTGGCGCCTCGCCAGTTCAAAATATTGGTGCCTATGGTGTTGAGGCTAAGGATTTTATTGATGAAGTTCTTGTTTTTGATATCGAAACTTCAACTTGGAAGTGGTTTTCGAATGAAGAATGTGGGTTTGAATACAGAAATTCACATTTTAAAAGACATTTAGGTCGGTATATTGTGGCAAAAGTTCGATTTAAATTGTCAAAAACCGAAAATCTTAAATTGAATTACGGAAAAATCCGACAAGAATTAGAAAAACATAACCAACTCGAACAACCAACAGCGCGCCAAGTTTTTGAAGCTGTTATTGCGATTAGATCTTCAAAATTACCTGATCCTCAAAAGGTTGGGAATGCAGGTTCGTTTTTTAAAAATCCAGTTATTGATGCCAATACCTTTGAGGTTTTACAGAAAAAATTCCCCAAACTTGTACATTATTTATTGCCCGATGGAAAGGTGAAATTAGCGGCAGGTTGGCTGATTGAACACTTAGGTTGGAAGGGAAAAACCTACGATGGTTATGGTGTATACCCCGAACAAAGTTTGATTTTAGTGAATTACCATTTGACTGAAGGTCAGGCTCTTAAAGATTTAGCTTTAAAAATACAATCGGATGTATATCAGAATTTTAACATCAAATTAGAACCAGAAGTTCAACTTTTTTAGACCCAAACGATGTTGTTAAATTTTTCTGGAAAAATTATAGAATATTTTATCAAACAACGTTTTGAATACATTGAAGATGCCGCTTTGCATCCAATTCAAAAACAAGAACATTTACTTTTTTCAAATCTAAAATCGGCTGAAAACACAACTTTTGGTAAAGCCCATCATTTTGAAGCCATAAACACCATTCAAACTTTCCAAGATCAGGTGCCTTTGAGTGATTATGAAAGCTTATTGCCTTATTTTGAGGAGATTGCAAAAGGAAAAGCAGATGTGCTTTGGCCCGGAAAAGTAGATTGGTTTGCCAAATCATCGGGGACAACATCGGCAAAAAGTAAATATATTCCGCTAACTCAAGAGACTTTAAAAGGCTGTCATTTTAAAGGTGGAAAAGATTTGCTGACGCTTTATCAAACGCATTTTCCGTTTCAGGATATTTTTTCTGGAAAAACTTTGGTTATGGGCGGCTCGCATGGTTTGGGCGAGTTTAGCGAACAGGCGCATCAGGGCGATTTATCGGCGATTATCATCGAACATTTGCCGCTTTGGGTCAACCGACGCCAGTGTCCGACAAAAAAAACGGCTTTGCTTTCGGACTGGGAAACTAAACTCGAAAACATGGCAGAAGAAGCCAGTAAAGAAGACATTCGGTCGATTTCTGCTATTCCAAGTTGGCTCATTGTTTTATTTCGTAAGATATTGAAAAACAATGATTTAAAATCAATTTCTGAACTTTGGCCGAATTTAGAACTCATTATGCATGGCGGAGTCAGCTTAACGCCTTATCGTGAAGAATTGGAACGTTTGATTGGAAAAAAAGTGAGTTATATTGAAGTATTTAATGCTTCGGAAGGTTCATTTGCAATCCAAGATAAACCTGAACATCTAGGTATGTTGTTGATGGTAGATTATGGTATTTTTTATGAATTTATACCGATGAATTCATCTGAAAACTCAGTACCTTTGACTTTGTCAGAAGTCGAACTCAATACGACTTACGCAATGGTAATTAGCACCAATTCAGGGCTTTGGCGTTATCAACTTGGCGATACTATCCAATTTACGACCTTAAAACCTTTTCGAATTAAAATAGTTGGACGTACCAAACAGTATATCAATAGTTTTGGAGAAGAATTGATGGTTCACAATGCCGAAAAAGCCTTAGAGCTTTGCTGTGAACGTTTAACTTGTTCAGTAAAAGAATTTACGGTTGGTCCACGACTTTTAGAGGCTGGATCTTGTGGTTTTCACGACTGGTATATTGAGTTCGAACATCCACCAAATCAGCTTGTTGATTTTGAAAACGACCTCGATGCTATTTTACAAGAATTAAATTCCGATTATGAAGCTAAGCGTCATAAAAATTATATTCTTAAGAATTTGAAAATCAAATCATTAAAAGAAAATACCTTTTACAATTGGATGAAAAGCAAAGGGAAGTTAGGCGGGCAACATAAAGTGCCAAGATTGTCAAATTCAAGTCAATTTCTTGATGAAATAGATGCGTTTTTACAGGACAATATCTCCACAAAAAAACCTTAATCTAAGCCGTCCAAAACCTCAACCAAAATAGCACAAGCACGTTCAATATCTTCAGTAGAAATGGTTAGTGGCGGACTGATTCTGAGGTAGTTTGGTTCGGATAAAAAGAAAAATAGCAGAAGTCCTTTTTCTAAACAAGCTTCAAAAACCTGCTGGCAATAGTCTGCAGATTCAAATTCTAGAGCTAAAGCTAATCCGAGTCCTTGAATTGCTTTTAGTTTTGGATGCTTTAGTTTGGTTCGGAATACTTTTTCTTTTTTCGGGACTTCCTCTAAAATGGAAGTTGTTTTCAGAATATCGAAGGCTTTTAATGACACCGCACAACAGAGTGCATTACCACCAAAAGTATTGATATGACCGAGTTTTGGCTTGTCCGAAAGTTGAATCATCAAGTCATGCGAAGCAATAAAAGCACCAATGGGCATGCCTGCGCCCATGCCTTTTGCCAAACAAAGTATATCTGGGACAACATCAAAATATTCGAAACCAAATAATGTTCCCAAACGCCCGAAACAGGTCTGAATTTCATCAAAAATCAACAAAGCGCCATGCTCATCACAACGTGTTCGTAAGGCTTTTAGAAATTCGGGCGTGGCAGGCAAAAAACCTGTCGCACCTTGAACTGGCTCCACAACTACAGCCGCCGTCGTGCTGTCAATGACTTCTAAACTGTCGATATTGTTGAATTCAATTTGAAAACAATGTGGTAAAAGTGGTCGAACTTTCGCTTTCTGACTTTCATTTCCCATCAAACTCAAGGCGCCATGCGTAGAGCCGTGATAGGAGTTTTTACAAGAAATCAATTTGGTTTTCCCCGTCGTTCTTTTGGCTAATTTTAATGCGCCTTCGATGGCTTCGGTTCCAGAATTGACAAAAAACGTACTGTTTAATTGCTTTGGCAAATGCTCAGAAAACGCCATAGCCAGTTGATATTGAGGGTCTTGTATCGTTTCCCCATACACCATAACATGCAAATAACGCTCGCTTTGGTTTTGTATGGTTTGGATGAGTTCCGGATGGCTATGCCCTAAACAACATGCCGAAACGCCCGCTATTAAATCCAAATAAGCTTTGCCATTTTTATCATAAATCGTTGATGCTTTAGCATAATCGACCTCGATCCCAAGAGGATGTGGCGTGGTCTGGCCTTGATGTGTTTTAAAATGCTGGAGTCGAGAATTTTTCATTTAAAATTGCTTTAAAACCTGTTGAAATGCCGAAACCGGGAAGCCCATCACATTAAAATAACAGCCTTCGATATGACTAACATGTAGTAATCCAAAAGTTTCCTGAATGCCATAAGCTCCCGCTTTGTCTTGGTAGGTATTTTGGTTTAGATAGTTTTGAATATCTTGCTCAGAAATAGGATTGAAATATACTTTTGTAGTTGTAGAAAAGGACTGTTGTTTATTAAGACTTTTTAGACAAAGACCTGTAATAACCTTGTGTGATGAACCACTAAATTGCCTTAAAAATTGCTCTGCCTCTATCCTATTTTTTGGTTTTCCTAACAAAATATTATTCTGACAAACAATGGTATCCGCGGTGATTAAAAGTTCGGATTCTCGAAGTTCCGAACTTAAGTTATCGGCTTTCTGACAAGCTAAATATTCAGCCTGATGTTCAGGTTCGATGTTTGGATTCGGGATTTCATCTTGGGTACAAATTCGAGTTTCGAATTGGAAACCAGCCGAAGTCAAAAGCGACTGTCGACGAGGAGATTGAGAGCCTAAAATAAGTTTATATGTTGATTTTAAATCCATAAAATAGTAGCTAATATTCCAAAAAACATGAGCAATTTAAGACCTTGCGAAGCCCAAAAAAAGTGTTTGGTTTTTAGAGCGAATTTAATCCAAATCATCAACATCAATATTGCAAAAAATAAAAGGGAATAATACAGAAAAAAGATATGACTTTCGACCTGAATTTGCCAGCAAAAATAGAGAATCAACAGCAAACTAGAGCCCAAAAGCAAAACCAAAATCTGCTTTGTTTTATTGACTCCAAAAACCAAAGCTAAAGTCTTAGAATCCTGACTCGCATCGCCTTTTCTATCTTCGATATCCTTCACAATTTCTCGACAAAAATTAAGAAAAAAGGCTAAACTTGTTAATAAGAAAAGATGATTAAAATGCTTTTTATCAACATCTTGCAAATGGGTTAATTCGATAAAAGGAAAAATGAAAATAACCAAAATGGCAATTAAAAGCGCAATACTAAAATTAGATAAAATCAAGATTTTTTTGAGACGAAACGAATAGAACCAAAGCAACATTGTGGCACTCGGGTAAAGCCAAAAATAGGTTTGAATGTCGTATTTCCAAACTAAAATTGTGCAAACGGTTCCGCAAATTAAATTGAGTAAAACATAAGCTGTCCAAACTTCAGTTTTGCTTAAAATTTTGAACGTTTTTTGAGGTTGGTTGACCAAATCTAAATCTCGATCATACCAATCGTTTATCAAAAAACCTGCGCCAGCACCCAAAACCAAAGCCAAACACATCCAAACAAAATCAGTGAAACTAAAAAGTAGTTGAGAGGAATCGAACTGAATTTCGAGGTAGCAAAGTCGATAAAATAGCATGAAAAACAACATCATAGCCAAATTTATCGGGCGAAGAGCCAAAAAGAAAATGCGGCATTTTTCCCACATTACTAAACAAATTTAGTACCTAAAAGGCAACTCAATCGTCAGCTTAACATCTGGCCAAAGTTTCGATGTTCCATCTTTACCTTTATGCAACTCTTTGCAAGTCTCATTTAGCGAGGCTATAGCCGTTTGAGCTTTCCAATCTTCAAGGTTTATAAGGCCTTTAAGCACATATTTTTGACCTAATTGATGGTATTCTAACTGACAGTTTTTTGTTACATTATTCATGCTTATCGACACCTTGCAAGATCCTTTTTTGTCGTCTCCAGTCAGTTCATTAATTTGCCCTGTAATGGCATCCGTTGCCGACATTTTTCCAAAGAAAAGCTCAACTAACTTCTTATCTCTTTCAGGATTTGCCGAAAAAACCGATTCTACTGGAATTTCAAATTGTGTGTCCTTAAGCGCAGTTTCGATGGTGTTTCCAAATAGTTTTCCTGTCAAATTTAACGTTTTAAATGTTCCGCTAACGCCAACACGCTCGGTAAATTTGTAGGCCGTCCAGTTGACTTTCGCCGCACTTTTATCGAAATTTAAAGTCTTTACAACTTCCTGATTTTCAGATGGTTTTACAGGTTTTTTATCTCCCGAGCAAGCCATCAACATAACACTAAAAGCGATATAAAATAGAGTTTTCATTAACTGATGTATTTTGATTTTTTAGGGTGTAATTTCCGCTGTCGAAATTACATTAAATTTTTGGATGTCTATCTGATTTTTTTTTGAAATTGTAGACTTTTGTTGATTTAACGAGAGTTATTTTTGTGTTTTTGCCAGCGCCATGCTTTACTTTGTTAAGTCAAATTTCACATAAAAACACTCAGCTATTAAAAGAGTTTAAAAATTATTCAAAAAACTTTATTTTTATAAACGTTTCCTTTGTACATTTGTCGAAATTTTGAGCTAACACTTAGCTTAACGCATGAAAATCAATATATTAAATCAATCTACCGATTTGTTTTTAGAACAAGGTTTTAAGACAACAACCATGGATTTCTTAGCAGAATCGATGTCTGTGTCTAAAAAAACGCTCTATAAACATTTCAAAAATAAATCGGATCTTATCGATCAGGCTATCGGTGTTATTCATTTGAGAATGAGTAAGCTTATGGAATCTAATCGCCGAACGAATCTGAATGCCATAGCCGAAAGTTTCTACATTAAAGACAAAATGTCGGAACTGTTTAGTGCCAATGATCATAAAAGCATGGTTGAGCTACAGCAATACTATCCCGAACTGCACAAGAAGCACAATTCTGAATGTAGTAGTTTGATTTACAATCACTTCAACTATATTATCCGAAAAGGTCAAGCGTCCGGACATTTCTATTCTGATGTAAATATCATGCATGTTTCGCAGTTTTACTTTACTTATGCTTTGCAACTGTACAACGAGAATAATTTTGAAACATTTAAAACCATAGAACGCTCTATTTTACAATACCATTTTCGAGGCATAAGCACCGAAAAAGGACGAAAAGAACTCAATAAACAACTTTTAGACTATGACAAACGTTAACATCGGCTGGTTAATTGCGCTATGGCTTGGCGGCCTTATCAACGTATCGGCTCAGGATCAGTCTAGGTTTAGCCTAGATGAAGCTATCGACTATGCGCTACAACACAACCGAACGGCGATTAGCGCGCAAAAAAGCATCCAAGCTGCTTATAAACAAAAATGGGAAACAACTTCTATCGGTTTGCCCCAAATTTCGGCAAAAGCAAGCTATAATTATTGGCTGAAACGGCAGAAAATGGTTATTCCTGCCAATGCTTTTGACCCAAGCGCTCCTCCAGGTGAAACAACTCAACTAACCTTTGTAACACCACAAACGCTAAACGCTGACATTACAGTAAGCCAAAAATTGTTTGACGGCTCTTATTTAGTTGGTCTACAGTCGGCAAAAGTGTTTTTAGAAATTTCTAAACACGCCAAAACAAAAACCGACCTACAAATCCGAGAGCAAGTTATCAATGCTTATGGAAATGTATTGATGTCGGAGGCGTCTATTGACATCACAAAATCGAACATCAAAACACTGAAAAGCAATCTGTTTGAAACCCAAGAGATGTTTGTCAATGGCTTTATAGAAGAAGAAAATGTGGAGCAATTGCAATTGACTTTAGCTTCGCTTGAAAGTAATCTGAAACATGTTGAACGCTTAGGTAATTTGGCTTATAAAATGCTGAATATAGTTTTGGGTAGAGACATTCAGTCCACATTAGTACTGAGCGATAAACTCGAACAACTTTCAGCACAGAGCATCGATATTGATATGGCAAACAAGACTTTAGGTTTGAAAAACAATATCGATTTTTTGATAGCTCAAAACAATTTAAAATCTAAAGCTCTGTTGCTCAAACTCGAGGAATCAAAATCGCTACCACAACTTTCTGCCTTTTTCCAAAGTGCACTTTCGGGTAATGGAAATGACTTTGACCAAACGGTTAATACAGCAAACATGGTTCCGTCTAACCTACTGGGATTCAATCTCAATTTGCCAGTTTTTAGCTCATTTGGGCGAACAGCCGCTGTGCAAAGAAAACGTATTGAACTCGATCAGGCCGAGCTTCAAGTTGATGACTTAGAGCAGCAGCTCCAGTTGCAACTTACACAAGCCCAAAGCGATTATCTACTTGCCATAGATCAGCTTCAGACCAGCAAAGAACGTTTGAGTTTAGCCGAACGCATCGAAGGCAAAAATCAAATCAAGTTTAGCGAAGGCCTTAGCTCTAGCTTTGACCTAAGGCAAGCCCAGAACCAATTGTATAGCACACAGCAAGACTACATTCAAGCTATGCAAAACCTCATCAGTAAAAAAGCAACTTTAGAAACCCTAATCAACAAATAAGTATCTGATTATGAAAAGAATAGTAAGTATTTTGTTAGTAAGCACGCTTGTTTGGTCATGCGGCAATGAAACTAAAACATCCGCTACATTTGACCCTAACACAACAGATGTTAAGGCGTTGCGAGCACAAAAAACAAACTTAGCGCATCAAGTCGTTGAGCTTAACAAACAGATTGAGCAACTCGAAGTCAAACTATCTAGCTTAGACAACACTAAAAAGCTAGACTTGGTAACGGTTGAGACATTGAAAACCACCAATCTGAAACATTACCTTGAAATTCAAGGCTCGGTTCAGACCAAACAAAATATTTTGATTTACCCAGAGCTTGCAGGTCAACTCAACCGTGTGTTGGTAAAAGAAGGTCAACGCGTGGCTAAAGGTCAGGTTTTGGCAACCATTGATGATGGCGGTATGGCTCAGCAGAAGGCTCAGATGGTGATACAGAGAGATTTGGCAAAAACAACCTTTGAGCGCCAAGCCAAACTTTGGGAAAAGAGCATTGGGTCTGAAATTCAGTTTCTTCAAGCAAAAGCCAACTACGAAGCTCAAGACAAAGCGATTGCTCAATTAGAAAAATCACTTGCCAAAACAAAAATAACAGCACCATTTTCTGGTGTAATTGATGTCGTTTTCAAGGAACAAGGAAATGTAGTGTCGCCAGGACCAGGCGCCGAAATTTTCCGAATTGTGAACCTCAACAATATGTATATTGAAGCTAATATTCCGGAAAGTTATTTGACCAAAATCAGAAAAGGAAGTGAAGTTAAGGTCATTTTTCCTGTATTGAACAAAACGATTTCGTCGTCGGTTCGCCAAGTCGGAAACTTCATCAACCCAAACAACCGTACATTTTCATTAGAAGTTGCTGTACCAAACAGGTCGGGAGACATCAAACCTAACTTGACTTCGAGGTTGAAAATCAACGATTATACCAACCCAGAAGCTATTTTGGTGCCACAGCATGTGATTTCGGAAGACGCAAACGGCAATCAATTTGTGTTTGTAGCCGAGCAAAAAGGCGCGCAAACCATCAGCAAAAAACAAATTGTAGAAACAGGCGTACACCAAGAAGGCAATGTTGAAATCTTGAAGGGTTTAAAAACTGGAGATAGAGTTATTGTTGATGGGGCCAGAACGGTGAAAAACGAGCAGGAAATCCAAGTTAAAACCAAAAAAGCATGAGCAAAAAGAATACATTAACCAAAGAATTTGGACTTGCTTCGTGGGCAATAGAGAACAAAACCAGTATTTGGATCATGGTCATTTTGATTCTCTTTATGGGCTTCTCTGCCTACAATTCTATGCCTAGGGAAAGTTTTCCGGAAATCAAAGAAACTAAAATCTACATCAGCACGGTGTATCCTGGCAACACCGCCGAAGACATCGAAAAATTGATTGTAGACCCACTTGAAGAAAAATTAAATACGGTCTCGAATGTCGTTAAAATCACGTCTACCTCTCAGGAAGATATTGGGATGGTGATTGTAGAATTTGACGAAAACATTGATGTTGAACAAGCTAAGCAAAAAGTTAAAGATGAATTAGATTCGGAAACAGCTAGCGAAGATTGGCCAACCTTTAATGGCGCAAAAGTAGAACCCAATGCCTTTGCACTCAATATGGCAGAAGAAATGCCTATTTTGAACATCAACCTTTCGGGAGATTTTACGGTTCCTCAGCTCAAAGAATATGCAGAACTACTTCAAGATGAGATAGAAAGCCTTGAAGAAATTAAGAAAGCAGATATTCGAGGAGCGCAAAAGAAAGAAGTAGAAATTGCTGTGGACATCTACAAAATGATGGCCGCAAAATTGAGCTTCAACGATGTGATAAACGCCATAAATGGCGGAAACACAACCATGTCGGCGGGTAACCTTGTTAGCGGCGGACAACGACGAACGATTCGTATTTTGGGCGAAATTGAAAGCCCAGATGCCCTAGAAAATTTTGTTGTAAAAACAGACAAAGGCGTCGTTTATCTAAAAGACATTGCCGAAGTCAATTTCCGCGATAAAGACAAAACGACCTTCGCTCGCGAATACGGCGAAAACGTCGTAATGCTCGACGTTAAAAAACGATCGGGTAAAAACATGGTTGCCGCTGCAGAGCAAATTAAAGACATTATTAAAGAAGCTCAAATCAACACTCTACCCAGCAACTTGGTCATTACGGTGGCTAATGATCAATCAGAAAAGACTGTAAATCAGGTAGATGATTTGGTTAATAATATCATTTTTGGTATTTTACTGGTTGTTGGTGTATTGATGTTTTTCCTTGGTCTTCGAAATGCCCTTTTTGTGGGCTTAGCCATCCCGATGTCGATGTTTTTGTCTTTTGTCATCCTCGATTATTTGGGCTACACCATGAACACCATGATTCTTTTTGGACTTATTATGGGTCTCGGAATGCTGGTTGACAACGGCATTGTAGTTGTTGAAAACGTGTATCGATTGATGAGCGAAGAAGGCAAAACCAGAATACAGGCTGCCAAAGAAGGGATTGGAGAAATTGCTTTCCCGATTATCATTTCGACCCTAACCACGGTTGCCGCCTTTATTCCACTCGGTATGTGGCCTGGTGTTATGGGAGAATTTATGATTTATTTCCCCATTACACTTTCGGTTGTTTTAGGTTCTTCACTTTTTGTTGCCATTTTCATTAATTCGATGATGGTCTCCAAATTTATGAAAGTAGAAGAGGAAGATTTGAAAATCAAAACCATGATTATCTTATCCCTATTTCTCATTTTGGTTGGTTCGTTTATGCTCCTCACCGGCGGAGACGTAAGAGGATTGGGCGTACTGATTTATACCTTTGTCGTTTTGCTTTGGCTTTATCGTTTTGGTATCCGAAAAGCAACACTTTTCTTCCAAAACAGAATCCTGACCGTGATTGAAAACTTCTACGAACGCGTATTGAGAGTGATGCTCAAAACTGGAGTTTCTGTCAGCATAACCATCGGAACCTTTGCCTTGTTAATTCTAGTTTTTATGTGGTTTGGAAAATCAGTTGGCGATGGAAATACCAAAATTGAATTTTTCCCTGACAATCAGCCCAACCAAATCATAACCTACATAGAATACCCCGAAGGAACTGATATTCAAAAAACTAATGAGATTACCAAACGCATTGAGACTCATATTTTTGAATTGATGAATGTGGAAAAATACCTCGACCCAGAAGGTAAAAATTATCTTGTCGAATCGGCCGTTTCGCAAGTCGGAGAAGGTGCTGGTAATCCACAAACGGATGGAGGTTCTACCGCCGAAATGCCCCATAGAGGAAAAGTTACTTTGTCGATGCGTGAATATAAATATCGAAACGACCTGAGCTCAGGTGCTTTGATGGCCGACATCCAAAACGGATTAAAAGGCATTTATCCTGGCGTAAAAATTTCGGTAGAAAAAGATGCGGCTGGCCCACCAGCTGGTTACCCCATCAATATCGAAATTAAAGGTAACGACTATGACGAACTGATTGCTACGGCCGAAAAAATGCGTGATTTTATCAACAATCAGAATGTTGATGGTGTTGACGAGCTCAAAATTGATGTCAACAAATCGAAACCTTCCATGGAAGTCATCATCGACAGAAAAAAAGCGGGAGAACTTGGCGTAAACGCAGCAAACGTTGGTCAACAACTCCGAACCTCTGTGTTTGGTGCAAAAGCTGGAATCTACAAAGAAGACGGCGACGATTATGATATTTATGTTCGTTTCAACAAAGAACAGCGCTACAATACCAGCGCGCTATTCAATCAGAACATCACGTTCAAAGATCAAAATACAGGGAAAATTAAAGAAGTGCCTATTTCAGCTATCGCTAGCCAGAAAAACACCTCTGGCTTTAGCTCCATCAAACACAAAGATGGCAAGCGCGTAGCCCTACTCTATTCGGCTTTAGCTTCAGGTTTTACTGATGCTGGCGCGGTTGTAAAACAAATAGAAGCCGAAATGGAAAACTTTGTTTTGCCTCCTGGTGTGAGCATCGATTTTACTGGACAAATAGAAGAACAAAATAAACAAATGGCCTTCTTGATGTCTGCATTCTTTAGCGGTTTAGGGCTCATTTTCTTGATTCTGATTTATCAATTTAACTCTATTTCTAAGCCCGGCATCATTATGGTTGCTATCTTTTTGAGTCTGATTGGTGTATTTGGAGGAATAGTCATTTCGGGTGCGCCTTTTGTAATCATGATGACCATGATGGGAATCATTTCCTTGGCAGGAATTGTAGTTAATAATGGAGTTGTATTACTCGATTATACCCAACTCCTTATCGACAGAAAAAAACACGAACTCGGTTTGTCTAAAGACGAACCTCTAAGTGCAACAGATGTTTTAGAAACCGTAGTGAAGGGCGGAAAAGCACGTCTCAGACCTGTACTTCTAACGGCAATTACTACTATTTTGGGTCTAATTCCATTAGCTATCGGACTCAACATCAACTTCTTTACACTGTTTTCAGAGTTTAACGCTCACCTCTATTTTGGTGGAGATAATGTTATTTTTTGGGGACCACTTGCCAAAACCGTTATCTACGGACTTATTGTGGCCACATTCCTAACCTTAATCATTGTCCCGATTCTGTTCCTAATGGTCAACAAACTAAAAATCAGGTTGTTTACTCGCAAACAACGTAAACTTGATTTACAATAAATTAAATTCCAAAAAAAGCGCATAGAAAAATCTATGCGCTTTTTTTTTGAGTCCAAATTTGTATTATGTAGGTAATCAAACAAGTCATCTGTGCAGCTTTCGCCATACCATGCTTGTGCGATTCAGGTTTTGGTGGCTAGACTTTTAGTAAGACTTATCCAACGGTTGAGCTTAAAAACCTGCAAAGCCCAAAGGCTTGGTTTGCCCTTTTTTAGTCTATACTTAGAGTAAGGGTTTAGCAGAACAGCAAAACATCGTATAACAGGCGACTTTGTCCATCTGATTAAGCGAGAGTTAGCCTCAAGTTTAGTCCTATATTTAGGGTTTTGATATAGCGCATAGAGGTTTTCAATGGCTGAGTTTTGTTTTTCTAAAAAACTCGATGTTGGCTCTAAGCCCAGATGGAGGAAAGGACAATCTATATGCTTGATATTCAATTTATTAGATTCCATTTCCCAACCAAAACAGGTATCTTCATGACCATACGTTGAGATGGTTTCATCAAAATTTAGAGTTTCAAATTTTGTTTTTCTAAACCCAAAAACACTGGTTTTAAATGAACTAAACGCATCTTGCTGTCTTTTTTTTAATGATTGAACTTCATACTTAGAGCCATACAGCCAATGCAAATAGAAGGCACTGTCTTCGGGCGGATTGCACTGGTAGACATGACCTCCAACAACTACATCGGCGTGTTGGAGTGCTTCAAAATAGCGTTTTACATCGTCTGTTCTGGTCGGCATCATATCACAATCCATGATGAGGCAGTGCTCAAATTTGGCTTCCGAAATCAGTAAATTTCTTATTTTACTTCTTCCCAAATTCGTTTCTAAAAGACGGTAGTCCACTTCCGGAAATGGTTCTAACTCGGAGGCTGAAAGTTGAAATTCTGATGAAGAAGCATCATCAAAAATTAAAATTTCAAAATCAGAACTCATCGCGTTTGACTGCTCATAAATCTCTTTGAGCAAACACCTTACATCAACATTATAAACAGGAATGAGAATTGAAAAACGCATTATTTTCAAGTTTTTATTCGGCGTTCTATGGTTTGAGGACAACAAAAGGGCAAATCATTTCTTCCATCGAAATGCCGCCGTGCTGATAAGTGTCTTTGTAGTATTGAACAAATTTTTTGTAATTGTTCGGGTAGGCCAAATAATGATAGGCCTTGGCAAAAACAAAACTCGACGAATTATGTGATTTTGGCAACTGAATAGCCTCAGGTTCAGGTATATCATAGACCGATTTAGAGTTCTCTAAACTCAAATTTCGACCTGTTTTGTAGCGCAAATTAGTGCTTGTGTCCTTATCGCCAATTATTTTGATGGGCTCTTCGATGCTTATCATGCCATGGTCCGTCGTTAGCATTACGGTAGTATGATCTTCGGCTAATTTTTTGAGTACCTGATACAGGCTTGAGTTTACAAACCACGTACGTGTGAGGTCTCGATAGGCTTTGTCTGACGACGATAATTCTTTGATCATGTCTGAGTTTGTTTTGGCATGGCTTAGCATGTCTACAAAGTTGTAAATCAAACAATTAAATTTATTTTTAGACCATTTATGATAATCCCTTAAAACTTTTTCGCCATAGGATTGTTTAATGATTTTTTCAAAATGCCAAGGTTCATCAAAGCCATAACGCTCCAATTGTTGATTTAAAAAGAAGGCTTCGTGGTCATTTTTTCCGCCATCTTCGTGGTCAAATTTCCACTTATCTGGATGAGATTTTGATAAAACCAAAGGCGTCAATCCGCTAAAAAACGCATTTCGAGCATACTGTGTAGTGGTTGGCAGAATAGAATAATACGTCCGCTCTTCTTGTTGTTTGAACAATTCGACAATAAGCGGTTTTAGTTCCAAATACTGATCATACCTTAGATTATCGATTACAATTAGACAGGTCTTTTCGGAAGATTGAATTTGAGGAAAAGCTAATTTTTTGAATGCCGTATGCGACAGCGTCGGAGCTTCGTCAGAATAGTCGAACCAATCTTGATATTGGGTTTTGATAAACTTAAAAAAATCAGCATTGGCTTGTCTCTTTTGGATGTTAATGACCTCGCTCATGGACTGGTCGGTGGTATTCAGCTCCAAATCCCAATAGCATAATTTTTTATAAATACTCGTCCAATCTTCAAAGCTATTTGCCATCGAAATATCCATGCTCAAGGTTCTGAACTCTCGCTGATAATCTTGCGTGGTCTTCTCTCCTATCAATCGGTTTTTGTCGAAATGTTTTTTAATCGTCAGCAAAATTTGCATCGGATTTACGGGCTTGATTAAATAATCGGCAATCTTTGCTCCTATTGCCATATCCATAATGCTTTCCTCTTCGCTTTTGGTTACCATTACCACCGGAAGTGTATGATCTTCAATCTGTTCCAAAGTATCCAAACCAGTCATCCCTGGCATGTTTTCGTCCAAAAACATAATGTCGAAATGCTCAGATTTTATCATATCTAATGCATCTTCGCCATTGCTCGACGTGCTAACCTTATAGCCTTTGTTTTCAAGAAAAAGAATGTGTGGTTTCAAAAACTCAACCTCATCATCTACCCATAAAATCCGAATCGTATCTGTCATAAAATATTAGTTTTTTAGCTGTGTTGTATTAAGCATAACGTAAAACTATTCAAATTATGCTAAGTCAGGTCAATATTGATGAATTGTTTTCTAAATTTGGATTTAATATAGCGGATTGATTTGCCTGAAAAAAGTAAATTAAAGGCAAAAGCTCATCAAACTTTTTTCGGAAGTAAAAGAAAAAAATAGAACAAAAAACACTAAATGTAAGCTACTTAGGACGATTTTGCCAAATCATCATAAACTGACCATGCGCCATGCGTCTGGCCGCTTCTTTGGCTTGGTTGGCTTTTTCGCCAACAAAAAGTTGGTCGATGGTTTCAAACCAAAGCTGAAGCCATTTTCCAAAATGCTCTTGACTCATTTTATAGTCTAAATTTCGATCGACCTTGGCGTGTTTCAAGGTCGGATTGCCTTTAAATTTTCGGACACCAAACAGATTGGTTTCCCAAAAATCAGTGAGTTTTTCTAAATGCTCAGGCCAGTGATCTTCTGGGATATGACTATTGAAAATGGAGCCCAAAAGCTCATCTTTTCTAATTTTAGCGTAAAACGTATTGACCAAAAGCGAAAGTTCGCTGCGAGATTCTATGGTTTTCATTGTAGAGAAATAAGGTTCTGAATTTATAAGGTTTTGAGTAGTTTTCGGCCCGTCAGAAAAAGACTTATTAGTTTGATTAGTTCCAAAATAACATAACTGTGATGGGCGCTACTTTCGGCTATCGTTTGACCCTGAATGATGAGCTGTGCTCGAGCATCTAGATGAGGTAATAAGTAAAAGGTTTGGACAATAACAATAGCAACTGGAATAAATATAAGCTTCGCATAATCAATAGCTTGTATTTTTATTTTGATATAAAACAAAGCCGCTAAAATCAAAATTCCCAAAACATTTTCAACTTTATTTAGTCCTCCAAAAACCAAACTGCCTATCGATAAGCCAATTTCTCGGGTAACGCCTTCGGCTTGAAATTTTAGCCAGGCTTCCATAAAACTGATCGCAGCCAAAAAGCCTATCCAAATGTAAATAGCCGCAATACAAAATTGTTTTAGTTGTCTAAGTTTTTGTTTCATAATGGTGAGTGTTGTTTAGGTTATAACATCAATTCTAAAGCATGGCTTTTGGGCAAAGATGGTGGCTTTGTCCAAAAACTTGGCTAAGGTAAGTCAAATCTTTTTATGATTTTTGATAGCGTTCTCAAACTTCGATTTTACTCTTTTGATGCTAAAAAACCGACAATAATTCGAGTTAAAAACACACAAAACGTCTCGACAAGCTGAATATTAGGTTATATTTGCTGAGTTTGTTTCAAAAAATTAATCTTATGCACAAATTCGGATCTAAAATCCTCATTCAACTCGCCCTAATTCTCCTTCCACTATCACTTAATGCTCAAGGCGTTAAAGGATTTGTGTATGAAAAATCATCTGGCGAACCTGTTATATTTGCCAACGTTGTTGTTAAAGAAAGTGGCATGGGTACAACGACAGACCTAAACGGCTATTTTAGTATGCCACAGGTAGAGCAAGGCACTTATACGCTAGAAATTAGTTTTGTGGGCTACGCCAAATTAAGCAAATCAGTAACTGTGGAAAACAAACCACTCAATTTGAAATTCTTTTTAGAAGAAACAAACAATGTTTTAGGCCCCGTGATTTTGGACGCCAAAAAAGCAGATAAAAAAACACAATCAAATGTATCAAAAATAAACATCACTCCTACCGACATCAACCGCTTACCATCCATTGGCGGACAAGCCGATTTGGCGCAATATATTCAGGTTTTGCCTGGTGTCGTATTCACCGGAGACCAAGGCGGACAGCTCTACGTGCGTGGAGGAACACCCGTTCAGAACCTTGTACTATTAGATGGAATGACCATTTATAGTCCCTTTCATAGCATTGGCTTTACCTCAGTTTTTGACACCGACTTGATTAAATCTGCAGACGTCTACACGGCCGCTTTTGGCGCTGAATATGGCGGAAGAATGTCCTCTGTTATGGACATCAAAACAAAAGACGGAAACAAGAAAAACATTACAGGAAAGCTGTCTGCCAACACCTTTGGAGCAAAACTGACCTTGTCGGGGCCTTTATCAAAACCTAGCGCAGGTGAATTTTCTAAATCTACCTTTGTGCTCTCGGCCAAACAATCCTATATCGACAAATTGGCAGACAAAATCTATCCCTCAGCTGTTCAATCTGGCGAATCAACCATTCCTTTTAGCTATTCTGATGTGTTCGGAAAATTGAGTTTTGGATCAGAATCTGGTTCAAAAATTAACCTCTTCGGATTTAGTTTTAATGACAAAGTAAACTACGATTCCAAAACCTCATTCGACTGGAGATCGACTGGTGGAGGGGCAAATGCCATCATGGTTATTCCAAATTCTTTATCGATTATCGAGATGGATTTCACTTACTCGGATTATGAAATGAATGAAATTGGAAAAGAACTTAGAGAAGGAGAACTTACAAATTTGGATCCAAAAACATCACGAATCAATGAATTTAGGTTCAATTTTAATGTAAAACGAAATATTTCTGAAAACAAATCATTCAAACTCGGTGTAAATATTGGCGGAGGCTCAACCGAATTTAGCTACAAAAAAGCAAACCTGATTGACATTAATCTAACCGACAACACCAACTTTTTGGCAGCGTATTATAAACTTAAGTTTACCCATGCCCTTTATGTTATTGAGCCAAGTATTCGTCTAACATCCTATACATCAGCACAATCGACCGTTTTGGAACCACGACTTTCGGCAAAATATAATTTGACCGAAAACACCCGACTAAAAACCTCTGGAGGCTTGTATTCTCAAAATCTTGTTGCGGCAAATTCTGGCCGTCAAGTGGTTAATTTATTTAACGGATTTACCTCTACACCGAGCAATTTGCCCGATGGACTCTTGGGCGAAGATATTGATTCTGAAATTCAAAAAGCTTGGCATGCCGTACTTGGCGCAGAGTTTGACATCAACAAAAATTTAGAACTCAACACCGAAGCCTATTTCAAACAAAACTACCAACTTATCTCGATTAACTCTGAACAAATTGGGTCCAACGCCTCGCAAGTTGGCGGGCAACCAGCCTGGAGATTATCAGATTTTGTCTACGAAAAAGGTTACTCCTATGGTGCTGACCTTACATTGAAGTACAACAAAGATCGATTTAGCCTAAACTCTACCTATTCATTTAGTTGGACCGAATTAGAAAGCGATGCTTATGGTAAATATCATCCCATTTACGACCGTCGTCATAACCTAAATATGACCTCTTCGTATGAATTTTTAGAAGATAAATCGTTGATTTTAGACCTTCGTTTCAATTATGGAACAGGCTTCCCTTTTGCTCAAATTATTGGAAATTACGAAGGCGTAAACATCGATGGCGTTGGCGGAAGTTATGTAGATCAAAACGGCGACTTGATTTCATTTTATGACGCGCCAGACAGCGGACGACTTCCTGTTTATGCTCGCTTAGACGCTTCATTAACAAAGTCTTACAAGCTAAAAAACAAACAAGCTCTTGAGCTCAATTTTACCATTACAAACCTCACTAATAGAAAAAACATTTTCTATTATGACAAACTGAACCAAGAACGCATCAATCAGTTGCCATTCTTGCCATCGCTTGGTGTAAACTGGTCGTTCTAAACCAGCTAAGCTGATGACGTCTTTAAACCTCGATGCACATCAAACGATTTGTTTAGATTTTTCTCAAGCCTCTTCGACTTTAATTCAAAGCTTAGAGGCTTTGTCTTGGACTCATATTCGGTCTATCAAAAGGTTTTTAGAGGAATGGTTTGATGAGTCTTCTGTTGTAAAACTCCAAACCTCTGGCACAACAGGCTTAGCAAAAGTGATTAGCAAAGAGAAAATATTTCTGAAAGCTAGCGCAAGATTGTCAGGCGATTTTTTTGGTTTCACAACAGGACAAACAGCGCTTTTGGCCCTTTCGGGAGATTATATTGCCGCCAAAATGATGATGGTGAGAGCGGCAGAATACCAAATGAAACTTTATGTGTGTCCGCCAACCAATTTATCTATTTTAGAAGCTGGTATACGCTTTGATTTTTGCCCATTAGTACCTCTGCAAGCCAAAAAATACCTGAATACGCTTGGCTCTATTCACACACTTTTATTGGGTGGAGCAACGTTAGACCCTGACTTAGAGTCGCTACTAATCAGCAAAGTAGATCGGGTTTACCA
Source organism: Flavobacteriales bacterium (assembly GCA_049609625.1). Taxonomy (GTDB): domain Bacteria; phylum Bacteroidota; class Bacteroidia; order Flavobacteriales; family CAJXXR01; genus JBMYYR01. The sequence goes on from JBMYYR010000003.1 coordinate 39,196, forward strand.
TAGTTTTGCTAGCACCGAAACCTTGAGTCATATAGCTTTAAAACATCTGACAAAAAAACAAAGACACTTTGAGGTACTGCCAACAATCGATTGGGGAAAAACAGCAAGTCATTGCCTTTGGATTTCGGCCAAGACCTTGGGTATAGACTATCTAGAAACCAATGACATCATTGAAATACAAGACCATGGCTTTCGATGGCTTGGGCGCGCCGATTTTATCATCAACTCGGGCGGACTAAAACATAATCCGGAAGTACTGGAAGCTAAGCTCGATAAGCTAAAAGCTCTAAACTTGAGCTTTATTATTTCTTCTAGACCAGACAAACGCTTGGGCAACGCCTTAGTGTTGGTTATCGAACGACCTAAAAAATCACTAACGAAATTCAAACGATCAGATTTTGAAGCTTTGAGTAAAGTACAGCTTCCGAAAGCGGTTTTTGTAGTAAAACATTTACCAAGAACAGCTCAATCCTCAAAAATACAACGATTAAAAACGGAGTTTATTTTTGATGACTTGAATGTGGTTTCGGTTTATGAGTTGGAGTAGAGCCTAAATTGAACTACTCTGAAATACGACTCCTATTTTAATTTCAAAAAAAAATCGTAATTCATTAAAATGAATTACGATTTTGAATCAGCGGAGAGTGAGGGATTCGAACCCCCGGTACCTTACGGTACGCTGGTTTTCAAGACCAGTGCATTCGACCACTCTGCCAACTCTCCGAATAAACTAACAATCAAAAAAATGATTTTCTGTTTAGCGAGTGCAAATATACTGTTCTTTTTTGCTTTTGCCAATTATTTTCTAACTTAATACAAAGATTTTTTTGCGCATCAGCCTGAATAAAGAACAAGAGCTAAAAAACTAATTTATGCTTTTGTTTTCAGGCAGATTGCTATGCTTTGTTGCTTCTTTTTTGTTGAAAAAGTAAAGCCAGAGTGCAATAGCTAAGGTGTAGAGCAAATACACAAAGACGTGTTCGTGAAAGAAATCATAGAAATTTGCGACATAAATTTTAATGAGTATTAAACTAAAAATTCTAAACGTGTTAAAAGCCATTAAACTTAATAAACCGAGAACGCAAGCCATCGTTTTCGTGCTCCGTTTTGGAGCAAAAGCCAATACAAGGGCGAGGTAGAGCTTGTAGATGCCTTCGGCGCTGCAGCTTTCGTCTATCACAACAGTCAAAAAATTTTTGTACCATATTCCTACACCTTGCTCAATGGAATGAGCCTGAAAAGGTAAGCCAAATATATCGGAAATTAAGAAAACCGAACCTTTTGCTAACAACTCAATATAGCTCCTGATTAGCTTAGGAAAGATGTAGGTTAAAGCCGCAAAAACGAGCCAAACCAGGACAAAAGCCAAAACTAAATCAGCTAGTTTAAGTAAAAAAGGCTTGTCTTTTTTTATTGATTTTAGTTTTGGAAAAAGCGTTTCGAGCATATTTCACCTGCTGTTTTCAGAATGATTTAATGGGATGGGTAAACTTTTTGAACATCCAAGTTGTTGAACTTGAAAATGTCAACGCCTAGGTTTTGGAAACCAAATGTTTCTCCAATATGCTTTGGCTGATCAAACGCAATACTAATTTTAGATAAACGCTTAGCGTCAAGTCTGTTGGGCTTAAATCCTCCGTATTTTTTGCAATTCATTAAAATGTAATTCATCAAATCGTAGCCTAAAAATGCAAAACGCTCATCTGGCTCAAAGCCATAGTGATTGCGATAGTTTGTAATAAATTCTTGCACTTCGGAATGGTCGTAGTTTATTTTGCCAAATTTCGGAAAATGCACATTGAGATTGGTTAGATATTTTCTATCAATAAACTCAAACGCGTCGATTGATGGCGTAGTAAACGTAATTAAATTAGGGTTTCTGAGTTTGTTGAGCACCGATAAACTATGAGAAACAAACGAGCGATCTTCGCTTGCCAGAATAAGCACGTATTTCTGACCTTCAGTAAAATAGCTTTTGTTTAACTCCAATAATTTGTCTGTATCAATGATTTTTTCTCGATAATTTTCGGCTAAGGTATAGTCAAAATTAAGTGCCGATTTAAAATTATTGGCTAAAATAAATTCTGGCATGGTGTCGCGCCGAATGATCACAACAGGCAAATCGCCATAGGCTTTAGCAATATATTTTGAACACACTTTGGCTTGCGTCCTTACTGGTGGCGTAACTTGAAAAACATGTTCTCGGCCTCGTGTCAGGGTGTAATCGGCGGAAAGAGGAGCAATAATAGGCAAACTACTGTGTATCAGGTACTCAGAGGCAAATTTTACATTTTCAGTATAAAAAGGTCCTATTAACGCATCACTGCTTCTCACTTCTCTTTTTGTTAAAATTTGACCAACTTTTGTCTTTGAATTTTCTGTGTCTTCAACATGTAAATTCACTTTAATGCCCTTCGATTCCCATTCTTTTATTGCCATTTTGGCACCAGTATAAAACTGAATAGCATATTCAGATTTTGGATAAACAGTAGGTTTGTTTTCCATCATCATTTTGTCATTGAGGTCATAAAACAAGGGCAACATCATCGTAAAAGTAAATTCTTTTTTGCCGAATAAATAATCGATTAATTGTTCTTCTTTTTCGGCTTCAGGCTCGGGCTTAGCTACAGATTCAACTTCAAGATCTTGGGTCGGACTGTTGGTATAAAAAATAGTTTCAAAAATAGGCATGTGCTTCTTTTTGAGTCGAGTTTTTCCTTCAATAACAGGGATTCGAATCACATTTCCAGACCTAAATGCTGCTTTGTCTTTCAATTGAGGATTCAGCATCAAAATATCTTCTTTGTCAAGACGAAATCTATTTTTGAGAGAATAGAATGTTTCTAAAGGTCTGATTTTATGATTTATATATTTAATTTTTTGACCTCCAGCTAGAGTTTCATTTTCTCTTAAAATGTCGTCCGGAATCAAGATTTTCATGCCTTCTTTTAGTCCATATTCAGCTTGTGGATTTGACTCTAGAATTGATGCTATGGTCAAATCATACGTTTTGGAAAGTGCGTATAGTGTTTCTCCTTTTTGGACTTCGTGAATGTTTTGGGCGAAAGCAGAACATGCTATCATCCAAAAAATTAAAAGCAAGTGTTGTGGGTTGTTCATTTTCATAAACTGTTAAATATCAGGTCGTTCTACTTTTTATTTTCTTAAAGTTGCTAAGATAAACATTTCTTAATACAAAATGTATCATAAGCAGTGCTTATGCTTTAAAATCTGAAAAAAGCTTAGTTGTTTTCAGGTTTATCTATACCCAAAACAAAGCGGGGAATGAGTTGGAGTTCTTTGGCAAATTCCGACCCATTAAACCCTTTTAAGTCTGAGTGTTTTATATTTTTTTTATAAGCTTCGAGGTAGCGTTTTGCTACTGGCAAATAAGACCAGTGCCATTTTTCTTCTTCGTAGCCTTGGCGCCCGTTTGATTTTGATCCATAGACTTGGTAGAAGCCAAAATCTTGTGCGTGTTTCTGAAGCCATTGATAAATTCTTAGCCCTTCTCCTTTTTCAAAATAACTGTTATTCAGCGAATTAAGATCAATATCCGTCCCCCAATGGTGTCTCGAAGCTCCTGGCATAGCGCTATATTCTAATATTTTTCCGACACGCTGTTTACCTTCTAAATGCTTATATTTATTCCACTTTCTGTTCCAAATACCCTTTTGATAGTCAAAATTTCGAGTACCAGAAATAATATGTAAATTGATTGCGTCGGTCTTGGCCGAGTCATACATTAGCCGAAAGGCAGCGGCACAATCCTTATGTAAATACATCGATTTTGAGCAAAATTCTGAGTCGGCTAAAACAAAATCTGAATTGGTTTTTGGATCTATTTTTCCCAACAGCTGTTCCTTTGAGAAATGATATGATATTGGTTGTATAACAACTTGTTTTTGAGGGGCTTGATTTATTTTTTCAAAACTTGAATGTGAAGTTTTTGGAGGTTCGCAAGCATTAAAAATCATCAAAACTAAAACGGAAAAAAGAGCTAAAAAAGAAGGCATTGACTAGTGGTTTATAATTAATAAAAAAGACATGCCAAAACCAACCAAAATAGCTAGAAGTTTTGGGAGTTTTATGCTGTGATCGCTCGACGATTCGAACAAAATTGTGGTCGAAATATGGAGAAGCAAACCAACTACGAGCGCCAAAATTTCTTTATGAAAAGCCTGAAAGCTCGAAAAAGAATAACCAGAAAGAATGCCCAAAGGTGCGCTCAGAACAAATAACGTAATAAGAATCAAAGATTTAGATCTATTTTGCTGGTCTTTTTTTAGAATATTGGCCAACACAATAGCAACGGGGAGTTTGTGCAGTAAAATGCCCAACATGAGCTGCTCGTGCTGATGATCTTGATTGCTAAAAATAGGAATGGCTTCTATGTAGGAATGTATGGAAAGGGCGACAACAACTGTCCATCCCACAGATTTGTGTGCATGGCCATGTTCTATGCCTTTGGAGAAATAATCGAGCAAAAGCTGAATAAAAAACCCAAGAAACACAAAAAATCCTATACGCATAGCCGAAATAGACTCGCCGTGGTCATGATGGTGATGATGATGTCCTTGACCAAAAATTTCGGGTAAAATATGAATAAACGTAAGTCCCAGCAGATAAGCTCCGCTGAACGTTGTTATCCACTGAATCCGCTTAGGTGTCAAGACCTTAAGTTCTAAAAAATAGAAAATATAGGTTAGGAAAGACGTCAGTATTAGCAGTATTAGAATAAGCATAATCTATTTTTTCTTGGCTAAAATTATCAGCCGAGGCGACTGGTGTTCATCAAAAGGATTGAGTTGGTAATCTCCAAAGCAGGCCTGAATGTTTAGACCAGCTTTTTGAAACATTTGGCTGAAATCAGCTTTTGTAAGTCCAAACACTTGCTCGGTAAATTCGTAGCTTTCGCCTTGGTCTGAAAAGCGAATGGTTTTGAAAATGGTTTGTTTCTCAACCTTTCTATTTATTTGAAAATCAATACCTTGAATTGTTTTTTGTTCATATTCAACTAAACTAGAAATTACTTTTTTGGCATTCATAAAATCAAATAAAAATAGACCGTTTGGTTTTAAGCATGCACTAAATTCAGAGATAATGTTTTGATGGCTTTCTAAATCATCAAAATAACCAAAAGAGGTAAATAAATTGCAAATAAAATCTGGCTTTTTGATCAAATGTTCGGGGTTGTTCAGCATATTATGAACAAAAAAATGAAGATGACAGTGTTCATATTTTTTGGCAAAATGAATGCTTTCAGGAGATAAATCGAGCCCGATGGTTTGATAGCCCAATTGAGCTATTTGCTTGGCGTGCCGCCCCTTTCCGCAGGCCATATCTACTACTTTTGAGCCTTTTTCTAAATTTATATAAGCAAAAAGACGGTCTACAAAATCTGAAGCCTCTTCTTCATTTCTATTGTTGTATAATAGGTGATAATATATTGAATCGAACCAACTGGCATACCACTTGACCTCTGTAGACGTGTTTTTCATGTGGGCAAAAGTAAGAAAAGCAAATTGATGTTTTTGGCTTCTGTCTGAAAATTGAAAAAAATGACTGAATTAGAACTCAAATCTTGAGTACAAATTCTATTTTTGTCCAATTTTTGACTAAAAAAACAATAAAAAAGTTAATTTTTGGTTAGAAAAATTGAATCCCGAGTCTAAATTAGTTTTATGTCGAAATCTTTTTCAAAATTTTATACTCAATTACCTTTCGATCAACTCACATTTTACGGAGCCTTGATGTTTTGTATTGGCATTGTTTTTCAAGAAGTTACCAAAATACCATTAACCTTAGGTATGAGTTTTATGACCTTCATCTGGCTCATCAGGCCAAATCATAAGCACAAGTGGCTGTCGGTTTTTAGCAACAAACTCTGTTTTTTTCTTTTACTTTTATATCTACTTTGGCTTGTTTCGGGTTTTTGGTCTGATGATATGCAAAGTTTTCGGCGCCTCATTCAACTAAAAATTTCCGTTCTTTTAGCTCTACTAACTTGGTCAAGTACTCGACTAACAATCAGACAATTACATTCAATTTTATATGTTTTTTTGCTCGCCGTATTTATCCACCTTTCGATTGATCTGGCTTTTCATCATTTCAGAGAAATACATGTTCACGATTTTTCGACAGTCAGCAAAAATCATAAACACTACATCGGGCTCTACACCTTATTTTCTTTAGGTATTTCACTCTATTTCAGCTCATTATCTACATCAAAAAAACAACACCTGTTTTGGCTTACACTAATCCTGTTTTTCAGTTTTGCTTTAGTCCAAATTTCTTCACGTATTCATCTTTTAGGCGCTGGAATTTTAATATTATTTTGGGTTTACAAGCAATTCAAATCCAATTCACTTTCTCATAAAAATATAATTATCAGTATGTTGAGTCTTTTAATTCTAAGCTTTGTTGCCCTAAAATACTCTTCTCGTCTTCAATTCAAGGTACAAGAAACCAAAGACGAAATTAGCCGACTATTTAGTTCGGAAGATAACAAAAACACCAATCCGCGGGTCTACATTTGGCCTGCCGCTCTCAAAGCCATTGCTAATCAGCCATTTGGCTATGGTTTGGGAGACGCCCAAGCCGAACTCAATGTACTGACAGACCAGATTGAAGTTCAGTTTTGGATTGACAACAAGAACACTTTATTAAAAGATAAAAATATCAATAGCCATTCTCAGTATTTAGAAATCATACTCCAAATTGGGTTTATAGGACTCATACTCTTTTTGTTAGCTGTTCTTTATGGATTCAAATCTAAACAAGAAATTTACCTTATTTTTCTTATTTGCCTTCTTGTTTCGATGTCTACAGAATCCATTTTTGAACGTCAATTTGGCTTAGTTTTCTTTTCATTTTTCTTTCCGATGTTGGGACAGAACATTAAAACCAAAAAGCAAAAGTTAATTTCTGAGAACTAATAATTTGATGATTTATCATCACTCTCATCCGTATTTGACTTTAGCTAATCGGCAAAAGCCCTACTCCACTTCAACATAAGCAGAAATGTCTGGACAAGAACAGATTAAGTTTCGGTCTCCAAAGGCGTCGTCAACTCGGCGAACGGATGGCCAAAATTTATTGCTTTGCAAATATTGGATTGGAAAACCAGCTTCTTTTCGGCTATAAGGCAGCCTCCAATCGTCTTTGGTAAGCAATTCTTGGGTGTGTGGTGCGTTGGTCAACATATTGTTTTCCAATGGATAATCTCCTTTTGAAATCGCGTCAATTTCTTTTCGGATGGAAGCCATGGCGTCGATAAATCGGTCGAGTTCGGCTTTGTTTTCAGATTCTGTTGGTTCTATCATCAAGGTTCCGGCTACGGGGAAAGAGACTGTTGGTGCGTGATAACCGTAATCCATCAAACGCTTGGCAACATCAATGTTAGTCACGCCAGATTCAGCTTTAAAACCTCGACAATCTAAAATCATTTCATGGGCAACCATACCGTCATTTCCTGAATACAACATCGGGTAGTGGGCTTCTAATTTTGCCTTCAAATAGTTGGCATTCAAGATGGCAAGTTTGGTCGCTTCCGTCAAGCCTTCTGTTCCTAACATTTTGATATAACCATACGAAATCAACAAAACAAAAGCAGAACCAAAAGGTGCTGATGAAACTGTATTTAATTGATTGTCAGGTTCTTGAATTGATATTGGATGCGATGGTAAATAAGGAATTAATTTTTCTACAACGCCAATAGGGCCCATTCCAGGGCCACCACCACCATGCGGAATAGCAAAGGTTTTATGGAGATTTAGGTGACAAACATCTGCACCAATATTCCCCGGACTTGTGAGTCCAACTTGGGCATTCATATTTGCTCCATCCATATAAACTAAACCACCGTTTTGATGAATACAATCGGTAATTTCCATGATAGCTTCCTCAAAAACACCGTGAGTTGACGGATAAGTTACCATCAAACAAGACAATTCGTTACTGTGCTTTTCGGCTTTAGCTTTTAAATCGTCGACATCAATTTTTCCATCTTCATCAGAATTTACAACCACAATTTTCATCCCACACATAGAAGCCGAAGCGGGATTGGTTCCGTGAGCAGAAGAGGGGATTAGAGCTACATTTCGCTGAAGATCGCCCTGAGCTTCGTGATAGGATTTGATACAAAGTAAACCTGCGTATTCGCCTTGAGCTCCAGAATTTGGCTGAAAACTCATCTTAGCAAAACCTGTGATGTTACTCAAATCCGAATCTAATTCATTCAGGATATATTGGTAACCTTCGGTTTGATCTTCGGGCGCAAAAGGATGGATATTAGCAAATAAACTTTCGTTTAAAGGTAACATTTCTGAGGCCGCATTAAGCTTCATCGTACACGAACCTAAAGCAATCATTGAATGATTTAGCGATAAATCTTTGCGCTCCAAACGCTTGATATAACGCATCATTTCGGTTTCGGAATGGTAGCTATTGAAGACCTCGTTTGTTAAATATTCAGAACTTCGGCAAAGATCAATTGGTAGAGCATGTTGCTCCGAAAGCTCAAGAATGGGCTCATAATCCGATTGTTTAGCTTGTGCCAAAACCGCCAAAATTTCATTCAAATCATCCAAACTTGTAGTTTCGTTTAGACTGATACATAAACTGTTTTGGTCGATGTAAAGGAAATTTAATTCCGCTTCGGTTGCCAAATGATTAACAACTTCGGCAAGCGCTTCACCTAGGTCAATATGTAAGGTGTCAAAGTAATTGACATTCAGTTGTTTGAAGCCTAAAGTTTCAATTTTTGAAGCTAAAGCTGTAGCTTTTTTATGGATGCTTTCCGCAATGTGTTTTAGTCCTTTTGGTCCATGATAAACAGCATACATTCCCGCCATAACAGCCAAAAGTACCTGAGAAGTACAAATATTCGATGTCGCTTTATCACGTTTGATGTGTTGCTCTCTGGTTTGGAGTGCCATACGGAGTGCAGGTTTGCCATCCACATCTTTACTCAAACCAATAATTCGACCTGGGATTTGTCTTTTATACGATTCTTTTGTGGCAAAATAGGCAGCGTGTGGGCCTCCAAAACCGAGTGGAATTCCGAAACGTTGGGTTGTTCCCACAACGATGTCGGCACCTAAACTTGCTGGATTTTCTAATAAAACCAAAGACATAATATCAGCAGCAAAGACAAGTCCTGCATCCAAATTATGTAAATGTTGAGCCAAAGCTCGATAATCTTCTATACTTCCTGTTGCGGTTGGATATTGAACAATTCCACCGAAAAATTCATCACTAAGCTCAAGTTCATCAACAGAACAGACCACAAGTTCGATGTTAAACGGATTTGCTCTGGTTTCGAGCACGGCAATATTTTGCGGTAAACAATCCTCAGAAACAAAAAATTTGAGGGCATTTGCTTTTTTCTTAGCGCGCGATCTTGCCGAGAACAACATCAACATGGCTTCGGCAGCCGCTGTAGATTCATCCAACAAACTGGCGTTTGCCAAAGGCATTCCAGTTAAATCGCAAATCATGGTTTGGAAGTTGAGCAAAGCCTCTAATCGACCTTGAGCAATCTCTGCCTGATAGGGCGTGTAGGCGGTATACCAACCTGGGTTTTCCAAAATATTACGCTGAATAACACTCGGCGTATGTGCCGGATGATAGCCCAAACCAATATAGTTTTTAAACAATTTATTTTTGGATGCTAAAGCCTTGATGTGATTCAAGTATTCGATTTCAGTCAATCCTTTTCCTACACTCAAAGGGGCTTTGAGTCGGATAGAGTCCGGAATGGTTTTAGACATTAATTCGTCTAAAGAATTGATCGAAAGGGCATTTAACATATCGGATTGTTCTTCCGAATTTGGCCCATTGTGTCGAGTTGAAAAAGCATCGTGATTCATAGCGCAAAAATTTGTCGCAAAAGTACAACTCTATGTTTATTTTCTTTAGCTCGAAGTCATTTTTTTTGTGGGCTTGTAATTCAGAACTAAGAATTATTGATTTTTTATATTAAATTTGGGTTTCTGGTAACCATAAACCTTCATTAATTCAACAAAATAGGAGATAGTTCCTGTTCTTTCAATATGTATTCACAATGAAATTCATTCTCTTCATTTCTGTATTTATATTCTCCAACTCTTTACTTTTTGCTCAAAAAAAATCATTTTCTTTTGATTTTTCACTAAATCATTCCTTTATAAACAACAAAAATATCAATCTCCAGAACTATGATTTCAACAGACCATTAAGTCCTGGATTAGCACTTTCTGGGCGGTACAATCAAGATTTGAATGAAAAATTGAATCTATCCTATGGATTGTCCTATACTTTTGTTGGACACTATTTGCAGATTGGAGATATAAATTTCTTTGGTTTTGGAGAATTTCAAGCTGTAGGTCTGCCTATTCACTTAAAGTATAGACTCAACGATTCTTTTAATTTTGGTATGGGTACTGAGCCAAGTTATTATTTTACAGAAGGTACGGGCGTTTTATACCAATACAATCATTTATTTTTTGAATATAATTCATTTAGAGCTGAATTAGTTAGCGAAAAAACGCTTGTTGTTCCTCTAGTTCTTTCAGTTGAATATCAATTTTATACTGCAAAAAACACCAGACGTTCATTTGCTTTAGCCTACAAAAAAAGTTTCCAAAACATCGAACATGTAAGGATTAAAGAACTTGACATTAATGGAGAAAGCACTTCTTTTTCATCATTTAATTTTAATGGCACTCATCTCGCTCTGATCTATACATTTTATTTTGGAAATTAGTTGTGCTTTTCACATTCTTCAGTTTTTAAAACTTGAAGGATGTTGACGATAATTAAGCCAAACCCAAACTCTAAAAATGGCAATAATGGTGTGGAAAACAAGCATCATCTATCTGTTTAATTTTGGTTCTATCATTTACCGAAGCGAGAATCCATCAAAATAATAAAAATCGCCCAAAATAGAACATATTCTTTCCATATAAACAGCTTCCGTTCGGGTTTAATTCTCTAGTTTTGCAAAAAAAAAGATGATTTTCGAACAACTTAAATTCAGTAATAGGTTTATAAATAGCATTCAAGAAGCTGGAATAGAAGACCTTAATAAAGATCAAGTTAAAATCATCAAGCGGTTTAAAAGCGGTCGGAATGCTGCCATTAAAACGCAATTACAAGATCAAAAAGAAGAGGCGTATTTGATGGGTTTAATCCATCAACTGTCTCATGCTCAAGGTCATGTTGCTCGTGCTTTGGTGCTTTTGCCAAACAAAGAAGCGGTTAGCAGAGTAAATGATTGTTTTCAGGAATTGTGTGGACATACCGACCTCAGAAGCATTGATTTAGCTTCAGGTTTGGACCAAACAGGAATTGTGGAACGTCTGGAAGCTGGTTTTGATATCATTTTTGCTACACCAGGTAAGGTTTGGAATATTTTTATGTCGAATTTGATTAAATTCAATGACATCAAATATTTTGTTGTAGACAATGTAGATGAGCAATTTGACATGAATTATCAAGGTGAATTACAGCAAATTCAGATCGAAATTCCAATAAAAGCTCAACATGTCTTCTTTTCGGAACAATTTTACGAAAAAGCAAAAACTTGGATTGAATCCAACTTGGAGTTCGTCGAGTTTTTTAGATGCGATAAGTCTCTTCAAAAAACCAAAATTGAACAAGAGCAACAGCTCTACCCTACTCCAAACAACCATACTAAAGTGCGTTTGGTCAAACATTTGGTTCAGATGCTTGAGCCAGATGAAAACATGCTGATTTATACGCGCTCGTCCTCAGCTTCACTTTTGCTTTCGCAATATTTAGAAAAAAATACCATCGGTTCATTTGGATTTTTACATCCTAATATTTCCGATGAAAAGATTGAGCACGATGTAGAACTATTTAACAATCAACAACTTAATTTATTGATTTGTCCAAAAGAGTTTATTTCAGAAATTGATTTAAAAGAAGTAAAACACCTTGTGTTTTTTGATATGCCTTTGCGTATTCAAGATTTTGTTGAGTTTTCGATGATTGAAGATCGAATAGAAGATGGCGAAAATCATCACTTTGCCACCGAAGAAGAAGCCTTTAATTGGATGGAACTCGACGAACAATTAGAACTGAATTTCAAACATTTAAGCTTACCAAAAGGCACTTTGGTCGATGAGAAAAAACTGTCAATTATTGAGCATCGAAGAGAAGCAAAAGCACAACTGTTTTCTAAAGGTAATGCCCTAAAAGACACGAAGTTGACTCGCCATGCTGGGCCGAAAAACACAAGAAAAATCACGAAAGTGAAGAAAAAACGCTAAAATTGGTTTGTACAGACCAAAAAAAAGCTAAATTTGCAAACTTATAAACATTAACCGAGGTCGAGCACCTCAAAATCATTGTTATGGCAACAAGAATTAGATTACAACGTCACGGTAGAAAAGCGAGACCTTTTTACCACGTTGTTATTGCAGACGCAAGAGCGAAAAGAGATGGTCGTTTTATCGAGAAAATCGGAACTTACGATCCAAATCACAACCCTGCGATGGTAGAAATAAACAACGACCGTGCCCTTCATTGGCTTATGGTTGGAGCGCAACCATCTGACACCGTGAGAGCTATGCTTTCATACCGTGGAGTGATGCTTAAAAAACACCTTTTAGAAGGCGTTAGAAAAGGGGCTTTAACTGAAGAGCAAGCTGAGGCAAAACACCAAGCTTGGTTAGAAGAAAAAGACGGTTCTATTAGTACTAAAATCTCTGGTTTAGCTAAGGCTAAAGAAGATGCAAAAGCAAAAGCTTTGGCACAAGAGAAAGAAGCTAACCAAAAGAAAGCTGAAGAAATAGCTGCAAAAAATGCACCTGAAGTTGTGGAAGAAGAAGTAGCTGAAGAGGCTGCGACTGAAGAAACAACAACTGAAGCTACTGAAACTCCAGCTCCAGCTGAAGACTCTAAAGAAGAGGACAAAGCTTAAGCGGCGTTTTACGACGTATTCAAAAGCCTTTAACTTTGCTGTTAAAGGCTTTTTTTTGATGATTAAAATCGAGCACTATGTATATTGAAGATTGTTTTTATTTAGGAACTGTAATTAAGAAACACGGTTATAAAGGTGATTTTATAGCTAAGTTTGAAGCTGATGATGTGCTTCTTTATCAAGGTATTGAAGCTGCTTTTTTCGATTTGAAAGGCGAACTTATCCCCTTTCCACTTAGCAAATGTGAATTTCTCAAAAAAGATACATTTTTGATGCACATTGATGGTTTTGACTCCGAGGAAGATCTTCGGAAAATTTTACAATCAGATCTTTATTTGCCTTTAGATGTATTGCCCCAACTAAAAGACGATGAGTTCTATTACCACGAAGTTATTGACTTTTTGGTTATCGATAAACATAAAGGTGCTTTAGGAAAACTAAAAGACATCAGAACCGATACCGCTCAAGATGTTGTCTACATCACAAGCTACGAAAACCTTGATGTAGAAATACTTATTCCTTTATCTGACGCTGTTTTTCAAGGTTTAGACAAAACAAAAAAAGAGTTTTATATTGAAGCTCCAGCAGGTCTTATTGACTTATATTTTGAAGATAATCATCAACAAGATGAGCACTAATAGCACTACTTTCGCACAATCAGTCGAGCTATTCCATGTGTTGTTTCAGAATCAAACTGCAGCGTATACAAGCCATTTGGTAAATCGGAAACATTGGTTTTCCAGTTATTTTGAGTTGGCGTATAGCGTTTGACTTCTTGACCTAAGGTATTAAAAAATCGGATGGTAGACCAAAGTTCATCGGAAGTACCTTGAATATATCCTGAACTTGGATTTGGATAAACATCCTGAAATTCAACCTCTTCATCTAAATCAAAACTACAATCTGCTATAAAAAAAGCTTCTTCGGGATTGGTTGAAGACGGATCAACAGGCGCGCCACATTGAGTGATAGCAAAGCCAAACAAGCTTGTCGAGCTGAAATGCATTGGTGTACCTTGATCAACGCAAAAACGGTGAATTTTATCGCCTGAATAAAGCAAAATATTCCCTGATTGACTTGCTAATTGATTGGTTGAGTTTGCTGTAAGACTCCAAAAAGCACCTGTATTATTTTGTTGTGTAATGGTTAATACAATTTCGACCTCGCCTGTTTGACAGAAATAATCGCACGAGCCATCATCTACGTTTGCATTCGGATTATAGTTTTCTGCATCAGGATCCATACAGCCTTCTACTATCAAAGTCAAACAAGATCCGTCATCCACATTGGCGTTGGGGTTGTATTCCAAATAGGCCTCATCAG
>JBMYYR010000003.1:53546-57451 GCA_049609625.1 Flavobacteriales bacterium
TCCACATTGGCGTTGGGGTTGTATTCCAAATAGGCCTCATCAGTACAGCCTTCCACAATTAGCGTCGTGCAAGATCCGTCATCCACATTGGCGTTGGGGTTGTATTCCAAATAGGCCTCATCAGTACAACCTTCCACAATTAGCGTCGCGCAAGATCCGTCGTCCACATTGGCATTGGAGTTGTATTCCAAATAGGCTTCATCAGTACAGCCTTCCACAATTAGCGTCGCGCAAGATCCGTCGTCCACATTGGCGTTGGGGTTGTATTCCAAATAGGCTTCATCAGTACAGCCTTCCACAATTGGTCCGGTTTGGACTGTAATTTCAGTGATTTTCATAAAACCATCTGACAGAAACGTTGATATAAAAGGAGATTCGGTATCATAAACTACCGTCAAATCATAGTCGGTGTTGTTCGATACGGTTTTGAGTTTCCAAAGTGGAGCATCGCCAGTTTCAAAACCATCTGGAGCAGGCGTTCCGTTATCATCTTCGTATGCAGGAAAGGAAATTGGCTGCGCTGGGTCTCCATTCCAAGTTACTGATCCTCCACAGATTAGACCACCCAAACCATCGTCAAAAAATACACCAATCGAATCGCCAACAGAGATTGGTGTTCCTAAAACCGTGGGCGTTGTTTCAAGATTAATCAAAATCGTCATATTGTCTCCTGTTTGTTCTGGTGTCCAGTTTAAACTCTGGGCTTGGATTGAAAAACCGAAAAAAGAAAGGAGTAAAAAAGAGAAAAGTTTCATGGCAGAATAAATTTTATCAAAACTACAAAAAAATGACTTAAAGTGGTTAGGGCAAATGCATCATAATTTGAATACTTCCAACTAGAACTATATTCTTTGTCTATAAATTTAGATCGCCCCCCTCCGAAGTATTCAACATCGAGCAAAAAAAAATCCTCATGTTTCGTGAGGATTTTTTTTTGATAAAATTAGTTCAATCGGTATTTAAAGTACGAATTGACGATTATTTGATGTCTAGCAATTCGATATCAAATTCTAAGGTTGCTTTTGGCGGAATAACAGGTGGGTAGCCACCTTCGCCGTAGGCCAAATAAAATGGGATAATCAATTTAGCCTTTTCGCCTATATTCATGCCATTTAATCCAATTTCCCAACCTGGAATCACCCGATTTTCTCCAATTTTGAATTCAAAAGCTTCGTTGCGTTTTACTGAAGAGTCAAAGACATCTCCAGATTCTAAACGACCGGTGTAATGTACAGAAACGGTGTCGCCTACTTTGGCTGTTTTTCCAGTTCCTTCGGTTTCGATTACCTTAATCAATCCCGACTCAAAAAACTGAGCATCAGGGTATTTAGCTTGATAGGTTTCAACAAAAGAGGTCATTTCTTTTCTCAAAGCTTCAGCTTCATTTTTTTGAAGTGCCAACACACGCTCTTCAAAAATAGCTTTAGCGTCAAAACCTTTGGCTTTCTCTCCAATAGCTTCAATGTCGAGGCTTTCGATAAGATCATTTTGTTGGATGCTATTCACAATATCCATCCCTTCAACAACTTTTCCAAAAACGGTATGTTTTCCGTCTAACCATGGTGTTTCTACATGGGTGATAAAAAATTGCGAGCCGTTTGTTCCTGGTCCAGCATTAGCCATCGAAAGCACACCAGGTGTATCGTGTTTCAAGTCGCTAACAATTTCGTCAGGAAACTGATAACCAGGCCCTCCAGAGCCAGAACCTTTTGGACATCCACCTTGAATCATAAAATCTTCAATCACACGGTGGAACGACAAGCCATTGTAATAGGCTTCGCCTTCTGCTTTTTCTTGATTTGGAATTAAACCTTGAGCCAAACCAACAAAGTTGGCTACAGTCATCGGTGTTTTCTCGAACTCTAGGGCAATTTTAATTTGACCTTTTGAACTCGTAATGTTGGCAAATAAGCCTTCGTTTGTCATGATTATTTAGTTTGGATATTTTTTTTGTGGAATGGTTTTGTCGGTCGTTAAGCTAACAACATCTACATCAAATATTACTGTTGCATTAGCAGGAATTGGACCAAAAGCACGGTCGCCCCAAGCTAAGTGTGGCGGAATAAGCAAGGTCGCTTGTTCGCCAACTTTCAGTAATTTTAGTGCTTCATGCCAACCTTTGATTACTGCTGTTTTTCCTATCGTAATGTCAAGTGGTTTGTAAGGGCGTTGTGGATTGAACGAGCCAGCAGCTTTGGCAGCTTCAGCCAAACTGGTGTCAAAAATTTTCCCATCCAAAAACTTACCAACGTAGTTCACTTGTACAGTTTGACCCTCTTTCAGCGTCTCCCCTTTTTCGGCTTTCGTAATCAGGTAGTGCATGCCCGATTCGGTTTTTTGAGCACCTTTAAACTCGTTTTTAAGTAAATTTTTATAGGCTTTTTCTTGAGCTTTGATCGCGTCTTCTTTCGCCTTAGCAAGGGCTTGTTTTTCGGCTTCAAAAACCTTCATCGCCTTAAATTTCTTGGCTTTTTTGTTTGTCCGAACAATTTCTATCGACTCAATTTTGTCTTTCATTTCGATGGCGTTCACCACATCCATTCCGTCCAAAACAAAACCAAAAACACTATGTTTGTTGTCCAACCACGGCGTGGCTTTGTGGGTAACAAAAAACTGAGATCCGTTGGTCGCTGGGCCAGAGTTTGCCATAGAAAGTGTTCCAGGCACATCATGTTTTAGTAAGGGATGAAACTCGTCTTCAAATTTATAACCAGGATCTCCTGAACCCATACCTTGCGGGCATCCACCCTGAATCATAAAGTCTTTTATAACACGATGAAAGTTTAAACCATCGTAGTATTTTTCACCTTTTTCTTTTTCATCATTCGGCATATCGCCTTCGGCCAATGCCACAAAATTGGCAACCGTTAAAGGCGCTAGTTCAAATTGAAGACCTAAAGTAATGTCGCCTTTTGAGGTGTGAATGATGGCATTCAGACCTGTTTCTTTCACCAACACTTGTGGTTCTTTTTCTTTTGGTTTTGGCGAGCTTGCTTGAGCTGTTTGGTCTGATGAAGCATTAAGTCCATCTGTACTCGAGCTTTGGTCGCAGCTCATTAAGCCTAAAGCTAAGGCGCTGATAATAAATGTTTTAATTTTAATCATGGAATAAGTTTTTTGATTTTAAATTGATAAATAAGAACTTGTTTTGGTGCGATATCGTCTTGATATCCGCGTAGGCCATAAGCCAGATGCGAAGGTACTATTAATTTTGCTTTTGAGCCCAGACACATCATAGAAAGTGCCTCTTCTAATCCTTTTATGGTATAATCTTTTAGATAATAGATGTGTTGTTCTTGTTTTTTAAAAATAATATTGTCGTAAATATCCAAAATTTCAAGCTCAATCAAAATTCGACTTCCTTCTTTGGCTGGTGGATTTTCGCAATTATTCTCAATCTGATAGCGCAAACCTGTTCCCGATTTTTCCATGTCCCATTTTTTTAACTGGATCAAGGTATCGATGGCAGCGTCTTCGTAGGCAATATAGGCTTTGTTGACTAATTTTGAATCATCAAACGTGTTGGGTTTTGGTTTAGATTCGATGGGGTTTTGAACAGCTGTTTTGCTTTCACAAGAACTTAATGAACTCAACATATATAGCATCAAAACTAAAAAGAAAGAAGGTTTACTCATCAGAATTAAAGCGTTTGAGTTGCGGAACAACCTGAGTTTTGAAATGCACAATTAAATCTTCCATAGAACCATCAAACTGACCTCCAGCTGCCGATTGATGTCCTCCACCATTATAAAATTCAGAACAAATTTGATTGACTTTCCAGTTGCCAACGGCACGCAAAGACAATTTAATTTCGTTGGCTTGTTCGATGAAAAACGCGGCAACTTCCACGTTTTCTAAAGACAATAAATGATTTACAAAACCTTCGGTGTCTTGCTTTGTGCAAT
>JBMYYR010000004.1:0-57423 GCA_049609625.1 Flavobacteriales bacterium
ATTCAGCAAAGACCTTTGCGCCAGAAGAAGCCATAGAAGCAAGTGCACTTGTAGCAAAACTTCGCAACAAGTTTTCGCCCTTGATAACCTGATTACTTGCCCAGCTTTGTAGGGAGGTAGTGGCTACACTAGCTACGCCATGCATTAGTGCCTTGACTACCAAGTTTACTTCAACGCAGCCGATGCCATAGGTAACCGCCCCCGACAGAGCTCCAAAACCAACCGAAATTGCAAAGTCGTCCCAATTCCAGTTTCTAAATCCGCCATCAGAGGTAGCAATAACAGCCGTATAGGTGATGGCCGCAATAGTAGCACCAATAATAATTGCTGCAGTCAATGTTACTAAATTCCCACTAGGATCAATATACTTCGTCGGGTTATTCAGCGCATAAGCATAACGATTATAATTCTCGCTATTCTCACGATCAGCAATGATTTTATCGGCAGAGAGGAAACGTGCCGTATGGGAATCATACAGGCGGGCATTCATGTGAATGACTTTTGTGCCTTTTAGGTGTTCGTGACCAGTATAGCCTCGGTTGAACCATAAACCTATATTATCATTATCTAAAGTTTCTAAATCGGAACTAAAACTGGTGTTTATGGGAACATTTGCCTGATTTGTGGGAGCAGTTGTTGCTGGCTCTTCACTAACTAAACTCAGGTTGGTTTGGTCGGCAACAGCAAAAGTGTTGTATATATCCGACTGGTCATCGTTGCTTTCGCCATCAAAGGCTATGCTAGCAAAATCATCGTCATCATCACCTTCAAAGGCGCTTCCGTCGCTATAATAATTGGTTAAAGGGCTTTCTGTCTCATCAAAAGTCCACGTGCTGTGATAGCGTCGACGCCCCCAAGCATCAAAATTTTGCTCAAATAGACTTGTACTCGCATCTAAGCTTAATTTTAGTATCGTACCTTGATAATCGGTATGAGCTAAGTATTTTGTCCAGGCAGCATCGTTCTCCTCTTTCTTAAAAATAAACTCGGTTCCATCACCAAAACCAATATACCGAATGGTATACTTGTGCTCTTCATTATTTTGCTCATCGTAGGTTATGAGTTCTTCATAATCATTAAAGTAACGTCTTGTGTCTTCATGCGTTGCGGTATTGATGTTTGAACTATAGTTAGAATAGCGCTCAGTTTCAATGCGGTGATCACTCAACCCTAGGCTAAAAGTGAAAAACATCCCTGAACCTGCGTTAGTTGCACTTGATTTAATAGACAAGGGTTTGTCATTAACAGAAGAACTGAGTTGATGTACTGAAAGCTGATGTTCAGGAGCTATAGTGCTAGGTTGACTTATTGAACTGAGTTGATGAGGATTTGCGTTTCCATAGCTGTACATTCCCACATCTGTTTTACTCACAATATTAGCAGTTTCAGCTTCATCATACGCTATGTCATAGGTCAATTCCTCAGAACTTGCATAGAGTAATGTACCTGCTGGTGGTGCTATACCTTCATAATAGCTGATATGGGAATAGACCTTAGAAGACGTTAATTGATCGTAAGTAGCATTGTAGTCAAACTCTTCTCCTTTGTTACTTATCTTATCAAATTTTTTAATCAGGTTTTGAGAATAGTAGTCGTAAGTATACTTTAGGTTATGTACTCCACCTGTTTTTACTTCAGATTCTAAGCCTAAGCGATTGTGTTTTTTGGTCGTCAAATAACCGAAACGTTTGTATCGCTCAATGTTTCCATCTGCATTTTCAACCAAAGGTTCATAAAGGTCATCAAAACCAAGCATGCCAACAGTAGTTTTGTATTTGATTAGATTAACTCGTTTATTGTCATTATTATATTCGTATTCATAGCTAATGTCATCATTAACTTTAGTTTCTAAGCGACCCTCGGAATATGTATAGGTAGTTGTAGAAGTTTCTCCACTAATGGTTTCTATCGATTCAGACACCTAAGTGAATTACCACCCAAATTGAAACCCGTACCAAACAAACCAATATGTCCGCCCGAAGAGGTATAAGAAACCGAGAGACTTGGCTGAATACCGCCATTACCTGCTGGTACTTCAATACTTAAATTATAACCCGCACTCCCGTTGGGCAAAACCAAAGGTGTATTGTTGAGCGAACCCACTTTTGCATTTTCATCAAATTCTACCAATTGCCAATCTTGTTGCTGGAAGCCTTCATAAGAAATGTTTTGGCTTTGAGCCTGCACCGCAAGGCTAAATATTAAAGCTAAAAGGACAAAACTTAATTTGTAGTTAAGTGTTTGGATTGATTTTGTGATTTGATTCATAAATTATATGGTGTTTTGAGTGCGTTTTGTAATGAGACTAATTTTACCAAGTGATGTTTTTTCCTAATCCATAATGTACAGTTTTGATATTTAAGTATTCATCAATAATTTTTCCTGTAAAGACAAAACTAAGCGATTGATTATTTGTACGGACTAACTGAAACCAACCCGATGTAAACTCATACCAATCTTCTCCACTACTCCCTAAGTTGTAAACATAATCTATCTTCACTTGGTCTTGTAAATTGTCTGTTAGGTTTAAATTTTTGCCAATGAAAGGCTCAAAAGGTTTAGCTATTTTTAAAATCAAAAGGTAATCAGTATAATCATCAAAAGCTGTAATTATTAATGTATCGTTGGTGTTGTTGATGTTTAACTCAGCATTGCTGTGTACCAAAGGTTGTTGAAAAATATGGAGGTAAGTAATAAGTCCCGTATCTAAACTTGTCCACGGTGTGGTGTCAACCGGAATAGGGTCAGGTGTTGGCGGCTCAATAGGTGGCGGTGGTGGTGCAGGTGTGCTGTTTTGTAAGAGCACATTGCGGGCTTCGCCTTGTAGCAAAGCAAGTCCGTTGTCTAATTCCACTTCAAAATCAAAATCAACACGGTTTTGTACTCTAAAAAGGTGTATCCTGCCCGAAACGGCAGTGGCTTTACTGTTGCCTTTGTGGTAAGTAAGGCTATAGAAGCCATTGGGTTTCAGCAGGTAGTCGCCCACGAGCAAATCATGTGTGCCAACCACAGCCATCTTAATAACTATGGAGTCTTGGGCGTTAAGGCGTCCCACAAGCTTAAACAAGCCTGTTTTGCCACCTTTGGTATAGCTGCTTTCGTAGTTTACTACTTCAAAAAAGTTGCTATTGCCTTGAGTGCTGAGTTCGTGCCAACGTATGCTGGCGTTGGTCTTTTCTTTCTCTACACTACAGCTACCAAGCAGTAGCAAAACAAGAGAAAAAAGGGCTATATGGCGCATGTTCATGGGCGTGGTTTTGAGTTTAGAAGTAGCTAAGCTAGGGTTTTAATTTGGATTGTGCAAAATTTAGCAGATGTCATTTTCGGACTAAGCACCTAAGTCTTGCTCACAGAGGCTGAGGGCGGCTTCGCTATACTTGCGTTTTCAGCATAGAGCAAAAAAAAAGCTAGCGACAAACATCACTAGCTTTTTTTTTAATCAGAATCTAAAACCAAAAACTCCGATACTAAATCAGAGTTTTTGATTGATTTTTTTAGTGTTTTACAAAATTAGTTTGCGACCACGTTCCGTTTTCTAAAACGCTGATATAGTAAACTCCAGAAGCTAATTTTGAAGCATCATAGCTTACGTTTCCTTCAGAAACAAATTCAACAACTTTTAAACCTAAAGCATTATAAACCTGAACAGTACGCTCAGTCTGATTGTCAAAATCAAGATAAAGTACATCTTCCACTGGGTTTGGATATACTTGTTGTCCGTTTGATAATTCATCAAGACCTAAACTCACGATATCGGTTTGCATTCTTGGTGAAATTTGAGCAGCTCCATTAAATTCGATAGCAACACCTGTGTAGTTTGCGTTTACAGCTAAAATGTCCTCATCTATATAGTCAGCATCATAGAATGACGTACGAAGAACTGCTGCTCCTGTGGCATCGTTAATGTCGTAGTTCAAACCTGCTTCAAATGTTGTTCCTCCAGTTACAAGTGCATTTTCAATACGAATCAATTCCGACTCATAATCGTTGAAATTTGCATTAAAATCAGCAATAGTTACCACTACAGGCGTCAATGTGTTTCCTGTTGATGAAGCCGAAGCTACATTTTCCATCGGCAAAAACTGCATCATACCATTATAAGAGCTCAACTCGCCTTTGATGTTCATCATTCCATCATAAATATCAAAAGATGTGGTAATAATACCATTGGGATCATCAATCAAAATACCACCTGTTGCATCTTGGATATACTTTTGATTTCGGAAGCTATTGATTTGAGAAATAACAACTTCTCCAGTCAATTGATAGAGTTCGCCTTCTGTAGAAGCACGAAGTGTAGCGACGTCAGCCACGTCGGTTATCACGTTTTCTTCAACAACATAAATAATGGTATCGCCAGGGTGTGGCAACGGATTTCCTGCAAAATCTGTAAATCCGACAGCAATAATAAACGATCCAAATTCATCTAAAGAAAGGGCAATAGAGCCTGTTGAGTTGGTGTCGTTATCTAGGTTAAGTCCTGGATCTACAACAGCGTAGCTCACCAAACCATCTACCGTATGTGTAAAGTTTTGGTAAGAGAAGCCTAAGTTTTCCGACAAAGGTAAATCGGCAGCAAAAGCAGATAGATTTACGGTGTCAGCAGAGTTTGTGAAATTTGCACTTGGTGTTGTAGGCTCGTTTCCTGAGCTTGTTGACCATGCAATATTGTCGACCACAACTTGTTTTGACTTGATGTTCAAGAGTTTCAAGTCGAAATCTCCCGTGATGTTCAGGCCTGTTACTTCAAAATTGTGCACTAAGGTGTCGTCAAATACAATCGATGTTCCGACCGAAGTACCATTTACGATCATTTCAACTTGACGATCGCCACCGCCTGTAAATCCTTTTTTAAGGTCTACGGCAATAGTAGTGATGGTGTCGGTGTTTGGAATGTCATTAGCCCAAACAGACGAACTGTCGGAAATTCGACGTAGCAAAAGGCTTTCTTCGTCAATTTGATATTCTGGCACAGTACGACCTGCTTTGTAGGTCCAGTCTATTCCATAATTTCCTGTAAAACTCCCATCGGCATAACTAGGTACTTCTGGTAAGTTGTCGAAGGTTTCGGTCTGGGTAACCTGAGCTTGTGTTGTTAGAGCCATGGCGAACAACGCTAATGTTGTAAAACATTTTTTCATAAAAAGTGGTTTTTTTTGTGAATTGCAAATTTACATTAAATCTACATTAATAAATACTTAAACAAAAAAAAAGCTTTACAGATTTTGTAAAGCTTTTTTTGTTTCAGATGAGTTTTTAGGCTTTTGGTTTCATGATTTTGCCGTGGTCAATGAGTTTGCGTTGCATTTTGTCTAAAACACCGTTGACAAAGACATGGCTTTTGGGCGTGGAATAATCTTTTGAAAGCTCGATGTATTCGTTGATCGTTACACGTATCGGAATATCGGGAAAATCGTAAAATTCCGTAAGCCCCATCTTAATCAACAACTTGTCTACCAGAGCAATACGATCCACTTTCCAATTGGTCAATTCATCGGCAATTGCTTTTTCTAAGGCCGCCGAACGGTTGATGGTTTTAATAAACAACTGCCGTCCAAAATCGATAATATTGCTATCTACCAAAGCTTTTGGCAGTACAAATTTTTTGGTTTTTTCAACCGTTCTGAGGAATTTTAAGCTCATCGTATTCACCAAAGCAACATCATCAACCCAATTCAAATTGTTTTCCAAATAGGCTAAGCGCACGTCGTTATTGTGAGCCAGATGTTGGTCAAAGAAATGCAGAAGCAGTTCGTTTTCTTCGGAAGTTTCGAGGCGTTGGGCTTCACTTTTCAGAGCCGTTTCGAGAAGCCTCAAACTCAAGGTGTTTAGCAAGTCAACATGCTCTATTTCAAGATTATAATGAACATTTTCCAAGCTATTTTGAAGGCGTTCATCAGCTTCAATAAGGTTCAAAACGGCGTGCTCTCTAATGAGTCTAAAGGCGTTTAATTGATCAGAAGATGGTGTAAATTTCTTTTTTTCGATGTCTTCTAAATGAGCGCATTTAGCTTTTAGCTTCAGCAAAACATCGAGTTGAAAAAGAAAAAGTTTGAACACATCTTTAAAACTTGCTTGGAGTTTTTTGTCGGACTGAGCAAGGTAGTCTTGCTGAGCCAAAGTTTCATTACCATTCTGATTATCAGCATTTTGATGTTGCTGAAAGGCATAAAGTTGTTGAAAAACTTTTTTCCGAACTTGTCTACGGTTTAGCATCTGGGGCAAATATTGAGTTCTAAAATTGAGTTCTAAAAAAAAGCAAAAGCCAGGCCTGAATTTAGCTGTCTTTTGCTTTTCTGATTATGATTTTTTTATTGACCTAAAAGCCGTTTTCGATGCGTTCTTCGGCAATGCGTTTCGCTGCATTGTGGGTTGTTAGGTTCTCTTTTTCAGCTCGGTTCAAAATATCTAAGGTTGTGTTGTAGATTTCCTCTGTTTTTGTCAAGGCTTTCTCGCGCGTCCATCCTTTAATTTCGGAATATACATTGATTAATCCACCTGCATTAATTAAAAAATCTGGTGCATAAACAATACCTCTATCTTTCACTTCTTGCCCATGAATATCTTCGTCGGCGAGCTGATTGTTGGCTGCTCCGGCTATAATTTCACAAGACAAACGCTTTAAAGTCTCGCTATTTACGGTAGCGCCCAAAGCACACGGTGCGTATATGTCCATTTCTTGGTCATACACGGCGTCGCCCTCTACGATCGTTGCGCCATATTGCTTTGAAACCTCGAGTAATCTATCCATAAAAATGTCATTAATCATCACTTCTGCACCTTCTTTCGTAAGGTGAGAAACCAAGCTTTCGCCCACATGACCAATACCTTGAACCATTATCTTTTTACCTTTTAGGCTGTCAGATCCCCATTTGAATTTCGCCGATGCTTTCATACCCATATACACACCATAAGCCGTAACTGGAGAAGGATCTCCCGAGCCGCCCATTTCGATAGGAATACCTGTAACATGTTTGGTTGCTTTATGAACCATTTTCATGTCGTGTGTCGTCATACCAACGTCTTCTGCGGTAATGTATGAGCCAGCTAATCGATCAACAAATTCGCCGAATTTTTCCATCATAGCATCGGTTTTTTGTGTTTTAGAATCGCCAATAATAACAGCTTTTCCTCCACCCAAACTCAAACCTGAAATTGCAGCCTTGTAAGACATCCCACGAGACAGTCGCAAAACGTCGTTAATAGCTTCATTTTCATTACTATAACTCCACATTCTTGTTCCTCCCAATGCGGGTCCTAAATTGGTGTTGTGTACCGCAATAATGGCTTTTAGCCCTGTAGCTTTGTCATGACAAAAGACAACCTGTTCGTGCTCCATGTCTTCCATAAAAGAAAGTACCGGATTGTTTACTTTAGTGTTCATAGCGTCGTTCAATATGGTTTTCAATATGTTTATGAGATAGTTAAGTAAAACATCAGTCTTTTGGTTTGACTACTGTTTTACTATTTTTTTTCTGTTATCGCTTCATTTAGAGGCTGTAAAGATCTTATGTTGGAAAAAGAATTACATTTTCTTTTTAGAATGCGCAAATTTAGTGATTTTTTTTGAGATTTGTAGAGACAGCTCAACAATTCTATGAAAGAACTTCTTTACCTCAAACCTTATCTTTACAAATACCGTAAGTCATTGATTTTAGGGTCTTTGTTTATTCTTATATCCAATATCTTTGCCGTTTATATTCCACAATTCGTGGGTCAGGCCTTTAATGAAATTGAAGCCAATCTGTCAAAAATTGCAGGAAATGAAGAAAAGATTGCCGATTTTACCACTAGTTTACTTCATTATGGCGCCTATGTTTTGCTTTTTGCTTTGGCAAAAGGTTTTTTTATGGTTTTGATGAGGCAAACCGTTATTGTTAGTTCCAGAAAAATAGAATTTGATTTAAAAAACACCATTTTTGATCATTATCAACGCTTAGATCAATCCTTTTACCTCAAAAACAGAACGGGCGACATCATTAATCGGATTAGTGAAGACGTCAGTAAAGTAAGAATGTTTCTGGGCCCAGCCATCATGTATTCCATCAACCTGAGTTTTATGCTTATTTTGGTGGTTTCAAAAATGTATAGCGTTAGCCCTATGTTGACGTTTTATTCCTTATTACCGATGCCACTTTTGGCGGTTACTATCTTCTTTGTCAGCAATCGTATTCATAAGCTTAGCTTGGCTGTTCAGGAATCTTTAGCTAGAGTATCTAACATTTCTCAAGAGACTTTTTCTGGTCTAAGATTGGTCAAATCCTATGTTATTGAGCAGGTTTTAAACCAACAAAATGACGAGGCCAGTACCGATTATAAAAATCAACAACTGAAACTCATCAAAACTCAAGCTTTGTTTTTTCCTTTGATGATTTTGCTGATTGGCTCTTGCTCGCTTATCGTCGTTTATTTTGGTGGAAAAGAAGTAATTAATGGCAATATGAGCCAGGGAACTATTGCCGAATTTATCATTTATATCAATATGTTGACTTGGCCTGTAGCGTCTATCGGTTGGGTTAGTGCCCTGACCTACACCGCTGCAGCTTCTCAAAAACGAATCAACGATTTTCTGAAAACCGAAACCAAAATCAAAAATCACCCCGAAGCCAAAGTACATTCTATTGCTGGCGATTTAGTGTTTGACAAGGTTGAGTTTAGCTACAAAACTTCTGGTGTTCATGCCATCAAAAACCTTAGCTTTAGGCTAGAAAAAGGCAAAACCTTAGGAATTATCGGAAAAACAGGCTCGGGAAAATCGACCATTGCCCAATTGCTTTGCCGTATTGACGACATCGACTCTGGTCAGATTTTGATGAACAATTTAGCGATTAACAAACACGACCTCAATGACTTGAGGTCTTCGATAGCTTATGTGCCTCAAGATGTCTTTTTGTTTTCCGATACCATCAAAAACAACATTGCTTTTGGGCGCATTGACGCCAGTGATGAAGATGTTATTTCGGCAGCCAAACGCGCTAAAATTCACGACAACATCATGCAATTTAAGGAAGGCTACGAAAGCAAAATTGGCGAGCGTGGCATCAGTCTTTCTGGTGGGCAAAAACAGCGTATTTCTTTAGCTAGAGCGATGATAAAATCTCCCGATTTATTAATTTTGGATGATTGCCTTTCTGCCGTAGACGCTGAAACAGAACATTTTATCATACAAGAACTTAAAACTTGGATGAAAGGAAAAACCAGCATTGTCATCTCACACAGGATTTCGAGTCTTCAACACGCCGACCAAATCATTGTCTTGGACGAAGGTCAAATTATCGAACAAGGAACGCACGAAAGTTTAATTGAAAATGGAAACTATTACGCTTCCGTTTACAAAAAACAACAACTCGAAGCCTAAAACACCCGAATAAACAGTTCAAATCCCTAACTTCGCCCCTATTTTAAACATCACTTTATTTTGGATTTAACCAACCCACTTGTTTACGGCGTACCTTGTTTTTTACTTTTTATCGCCTTAGAAATTGCTTATAGCAAATCTCATAATCGAAAAACGCTTTACAATAAAAAAGATTTCCTCTCTAGCCTTGCCATGGGCATTGGCTCAGCTATTCTGGGGCCGTTAATCAAAACCATCTACACCGTTGCTATTTTTGAAGGTGCCTATGCCCTATTCAATCCTGAAGTTGATGGCGTTCGTCAGAATATTTTGGGTTGGGAAAGTTTTGGCTATAGCCTACCTGTCTGGTTTGCTTGTCAGTTTTTGGACGATTTGGCTTATTATTGGTTTCATCGCCAAAACCACATGTGTCGATTCTTTTGGGCAGCACATATTGTCCACCATTCTTCCGATCATTTCAATTTAGGAACAGCCGTCCGAAATGGTTGGTTTACATTAGCTTACAAACCACTATTCTACATGTGGATTCCCGCTTTGGGCTTTCCACCAGCGATGGTCGTGGTGTGTTTGGGTATAGAATCGCTTTGGCAATTCCAACTCCATACCCAATATATTACCAGTCTCGGTTTTTTTGATAGATTTATGAATACGCACACCATGCACCAAGTTCATCATGCCCGAAATTTAGAATATATGGATAAAAATCACGGCGGTTTTCTCAATATTTTCGATAGAATGTTCGGAACGTTTAAGAAAATTGACAATACGATTGATATTGAATATGGTGTAACACATCCGCCAAACTCTTATAATCCATTGGTTATCCTTACGCACGAATATGTGGATATTTGGAAGGATATGAAAAAGTCGAAAAACTGGAAAGACAAATGGATGTATTGCTTTGGTCCACCAGGCTGGAGCCATGACGGCAGTACGTTGACCATCAATCAGATGAGAGAAAAACTAGCGAAAGAAGCTAAAGCGTCTGCTTAAAGACAAAAAAGACCTGATTTTGACTGCGTTTCAGGTCATTAAAGCCAGTATTGCCAGTAAATACCAACTCTATTTACCTACCGAAAACAATTAGATAGACGGAGTAATGAAAGAGGCAGTTCAATTTGAAAATAACAACAAATAAAATGGCAAAAAATAATTTACAATTACTATCCAACTTTGTGCTTTTTGAAACCGAAAGCGGTAAAGTAAATATTGAAGTCTATTTTGAAAACGATACCTTATGGTTGTCTCAAAAAACTATTGCTACGCTTTTTGAAAAAGACAGAACTGTTATTAGCAAACACCTAAAAAATATTTTTGAAAGCGGAGAGCTACAAGAAAATGTGGTGTGTGCAAATTTTGCACACACCACACAGCACGGAGCAATTGAGGATAAAACACAAACTAAAAAAGTTAAATTTTACAATCTAAAAGCCATTACAGCAGTGGGTTATAGAGTAAACTCAACAAGAGCCACCCAGTTTAGAACATGGGCTACAGAAGTATTGCACGACTATATAATTAAAGGTTTTGCAATGGATGATGAGCGGTTACAACAGGTAAACATTTTGATAAAGAAATAAGAAAATTGAACGAGTAAGATTTTGAAAAGCACACTTCAAAACTAGCCTATTCGCTTGTAATTCAATACCCAAACACAAACCTCTTATGGCTATTTATTTTTTTGATGTTTTAGACTCCACAAATACCTATCTAAAAGCGCATCAAACTACATATCAACACGGTGATTGTATTGTAGCGCATGAGCAAAAAGCTGGCAAAGGGCAGCTGGGAAATTCCTGGGAAAGCGAAGCCTACAAAAACTTGCATTGTTCCATGCTTATCAAATGGTCGAGGCTAAAGGCTGAGGATGCGTTCCAAATTTCGAAATGGGTGTCTTTGGTTTTGATGTCGGTTATTAAATCAATAGATTCCAGTTTTGAACCAAAAATAAAATGGCCAAATGACCTTTATTTGAATGGAAAAAAAATAGCTGGAATATTAATAGAAAACAGTATTCAGAATCGAAGTATTGACCAGAGTGTTATTGGTATTGGACTGAATATCAATCAGTTAAAATTTAGTCCACCCTTAGACAAAACAGCTAGTTCTTTAGCTATCGAAAGTGAAAAATACTTTGATTTATCTAAAATTACTCAACAAATTCACGATGAGCTCAATGAAGCCTTTGATTTTGGTCAGATTCATCAAAAGCGAAACCTTAACACCTTGTATTTAAGGCATCTTTTGGGTTTAGATGAACTTAGATATTTTGAAGATAAAGATGGTGTTTTTCAAGGAATCATCAAAAATGTAGATGATTCTGGCAAATTAAATGTCCTCAAAGTCAGCCCTAATCCCGAGCAAACTATCGCACAAAAAACATGCTCTTATGATTTGAAAGAACTAAAATTTTTATAATTTTACGACAGTTATTACAAATAAATCTTTCTAAAATCATTTTTATGAATTTAAAATCAATTAGTTACATCGCTTTTTTTCTAAGTCTACTACTGCCGCTAACAAGTTTTGCGCAACAACGTGCAAATACCGAAAGCAGAATCTGGCTTAGTATCCTCAATCCAAGTTTGAGAATTGAAATGCCTATAGCAGACGAATGGTCTATGAATGCAGGCGCTAGCATCTTGTTTGCTGGAGAATACGAAAAAGTAAATGGCGTGGAAACAAAAAATACCATCGAATCTCTTCCTGCCATTACCTTAGAGGCTCGCTATTTTACGACACGCGCAAAACGATCTGAAATGGGCAAAACGACAGATTATTTTTCGGGAGGCTACCTCGGTATACCACTAAATCTTTATGTCGGCAAAGGTTTTTCATTTGGAGCACTTTATGGTGTTCAGGGCGTTAACCGAAGAACATCTCGATTTTTCTACAACCTGGCCATTGGTTTAGAATATACCGATATAGAATTTGATAAAAATGATCCGAAACAAGGTGTTTTCTTAGGCAGCACACTAGGTTTAGGTGTCCGACTGAAATAAAACAAAGAACTAACGTTACATAAAAAACGCTGATGAGTTTGATTACAAACTCATCAGCGTTTTTTTTTATAACTGGGTATCTTCTCAAAAAAAGTAAGACTCAGGATTCAAAAAGGAAGCCCGCCCTACAAGTCTTTACCAAAACTTAGCCCGACACCTTCGTAAGCATCTGATCAATAAACTGGCTTAAAGGCTTTTTTACCATCATTTCCATCATCGGATTGAGCTGACCCTGAGCTTCAATGGTTACCAAAGCTTGTTGGTCGGTGGCGCCTTGCCGAATATCGAACGCTAGCTGAAACTCTATTTTTCCGTCCACTACATAAATCAATGTATTTGACTCAAACTTTGGCTTTAACCTCAGCAAAGTACCGCCCATAATTTGAAAAGACAATTCATCAGCATCAGACTGAGTATGAGTTACTTGATCTGGAAGATAGCTTGCCAAAACCTGTGGATTTGCCAGATGCTGTTTTAGTGTTTCAGGCGATTTGTTTACCGCAAGAGTTTTGGTTTGGAGGTTTAGCATATCAAACGTGTTTACTTTAGGACGCTTCGGGCGACCAATCGGCAGGATTTTCTCTCCAAAGTTCCAATAATTTTTGTTCCGATTCAGTCAAATACCCTTGTTCTGCAGCTTTTTCGAGCATTAAAGGATAATTAGAAAGCGTGAAGAAATCGCATTGTGCGTCTTCAAAATTTCGTTTCGACACCTCAAAATCATAAGTGAAAATAGCGGCCATACCTTTCACAACGGCACCAAACTCTTTTAGCGCTTCATAGGCTTTTAGGCTCGATGTTCCTGTGCTAATCAAATCTTCGACAATCACAACGCTTTGACCTTTCTCTAGGTAACCTTCAATTTGATTTTTCCGACCGTGTTTTTTGGGTTCAGGACGTACATATACAAAGGGAACACCCAAATGTTGGGCAACCAAAACGCCATGAGCAATGGCTCCGGTGGCAACACCAGCAATTACATCGGGCTTGCCATAACGCTGTTCAATGAGCTTGGCCAATTGTTCTTTGATGTACAATCGGGTGGCGTGATGCGATAAAATGATACGGTTATCACAATATATCGGAGATTTCCATCCACTTGCCCAAGTAAAAGGTGTGGTCGGATTCAATTTAATTGCTTTAATTTGCAATAAAAAATCGGCAGTTTGTAAAGCCGTATCTAAAGATTCAATCATGGCGCAAATGTATAAAGTTTTTATCAACAACAAAAGCATTTTTCTTACCGAAAACACAGAAAAAGGCGAGTTTTTTTCGACTAAAAAAGAAATAAAATCACTATTGAAATTCATCAAAAAAAGGAAAGAAACTGATTTTCAAATAGAAGTGAAAAATCTAAATCAGTTTTGGACTCTTTTTAAGTCTTGCCATATTTACATTAAAGCGGCAGGTGGCTTGGTTTATAATAAAAAATCGAAGCTTTTGGTAATCTACCGAAACAAAAAGTGGGATTTACCAAAGGGCAAAAAAGAAAAAGGCGAATCTACAAAAGCATGTGCTCTACGAGAAGTGGAGGAAGAAACGGGTTGCAAAAATTTAAAGCTGAAAAAAGCAAAAAAACAAGTAACTTACCATACCTACTATTGTAAACACAACAAGGCCATGGCACTCAAAAAATGTTCGTGGTTTGAAATGAAAACAACCAAAAAATCGAAACTAAAACCACAACGCGAAGAGGATATCAGCGAGGTGTTTTGGATGCCCAAAAAAAAGCTAAAAACCTTTAGAAAAAAGACCTATTTGTCTTTGAGAGATTTGGATTTGTTTCAGTAAACGATTTGATTTTGAATTGAATAGTTTTTCTCCCTTAGAAAAACTCAGAACTTCCTCCCAAACGTGAAAATAAAAAAAAGGGCGTTAATATGGGTTAAGCTTTGCGTTATGTTTTTAATCTATTTGTATTTTTGAGCTTATGAATAAACACCGGATTCAAATTGCAATTAGCTTGATGGCATGTGCGCTTTTAGTGCTCATTAGCGTGCAATATTTTTGGATCGAAAGTCTCTATCAGCAATCTGTTCAGCGCTTTGATAGAGATTTGCGCGTGGCGCTCCGCAACACATCCAACGAACTTTTTAGACTACAATACGCCGAACATTCTATTTTTCTGAAGCAGTTGATGATGCAAAAACAGAATCATCAACAATCTGGAAATCATCCAAATATAACTGCTTTTGACGGTGGCTTGGGCGGCTTCAACCCTACAATTCAGGAAGAAAAACAAAGCGGAATAAGTCTCGACAATCAAGCAGAAGACCAATACAACGACATGCGTCTCGAAATGCAGCGTATTTTTAGTTCTTATTTAGATGACATTTTTTTCCTTCAAGGTTTAAAAGTAGAATCCGAATTGGATTTTAATGAGATTGATTCTATTTTACATAAAGAATTGAAAAACAGAGGAATAGAAACTGATTTTAGTTTCGCTGTTACCGACAATCAACGTCAATTTATTCATCGAAGCTCAACCGAAGATGCTAAAACCACCTATTTAGACGAAGGTTATCGACAGGTATTTTATTTACTTCCAAATCCACACGAACGCTATGATATTCATCTACTTATAAAGAAAAAATTCTCTTATTTGGTAAGCGATATGCGCCCAATTATTGCCATCCTTACGGTGATGATTTTGATTATTGCGGGGAGTTTCTACTATGCTTTGCGGATTATCTTTAATCAGAAAAAACTCTCGGAAATCAAAACGGATTTTATCAACAACATGACGCATGAGCTAAAAACGCCGATTTCTACGGTTTCGCTTGCGCTGGAAGCTTTGCTAAAATTTGATTTGAGGATGGATGAACAGCGAAGTAAAAAATACCTCGAAATCTGTAAAAACGAGAATGCGAGGCTCGGAAATATGGTTGAAAACGTATTAAATTCGGCTGCAAACCAAAAAGGCGAACTCAAACTAAATTGCGAAGAACTGGAACTTAACAAGTTGGTTAGCCAAGTGGTAGAAAATATCGAAGTTCAAGTCCGAGCCAAAAACGGAA
Organism: Flavobacteriales bacterium; assembly: GCA_049609625.1. Lineage (GTDB taxonomy): Bacteria > Bacteroidota > Bacteroidia > Flavobacteriales > CAJXXR01 > JBMYYR01. The sequence continues at coordinate 15,378 of JBMYYR010000004.1, forward strand.
GCATCAGCCTTAAGCTAGAAGCTACTGATGACCTCATTTATGCTGACCCCGTTCATTTCACTAATATTTTGTTCAACTTGCTCGACAATGCCATAAAATATTACAGAGATGTTCCCAAAATTGAAATAAAAACCAAAAGCGACAGTTCTAATGTTTATATCGACGTAAAAGACGAAGGCATCGGACTAAAAAAAGAAGATAAAGAACGTATTTTCGAACGCTTTTATAGAGTCCCAACCGGAAATGTTCACAATGTGAAAGGCTATGGTTTGGGCTTGAGTTATGTGTATGATGTTGTGCAAAAACACGAAGGCAGCATCTTAGTTGAATCAGAGTTAGGAAAAGGCACTAATTTTAAAATCAAATTACCCCATGGAAGAACGAGTTAAGGTACTCATTGTTGAAGACGATCCGTTTATTGGCTTGATAACCAAAGAATGTTTTGAATCGAAAAATTTTGAAGTGGAGCTTCACGAAAATGGTGATGCAGGCTACAAAGCATTCAAAAAATTTAAACCCAACATCTGTATTTTTGATGTCATGATGCCCATCAAAGATGGCTTTACTTTGGCAGAAGAAATCAGAAAAACGGACAAACAAGTACCGATTATCTTCCTGACAGCCAAGTCGATGAAAGAAGATGTGATCAAAGGTTTTGCGCTTGGCGCGGATGATTATGTCAAGAAACCATTTAGCGTAGAAGAGCTTATTGCGCGGGTCGATGTGATTTTGAAACGCATAAATATCAATGCCAAAAAAGAAGAACAATCGACTTATGAAATTGGTAATTTCTTGTACGACAAAGATTATAAATTACTGAAAATTGGCGAAAAAGAACAAAAACTTACCGACAAGGAAGCGGATATTATGACCTACCTGTGCAGAAATCTCAACGAAGTGGTCGATCGATCTAAATTGTTGATTGAAGTTTGGGAGAACGACAGTTTTTTCAACTCCAGAAGTTTGGATGTTTACGTTACCAAAATCAGAAAATACCTCAAAGAAGATCCCGATGTAGAGCTTTTGACCATCAGAGGTAAAGGTTTCAAATTGTGGATTCACAGCAAGAAAGCTTTTGAAAATTAGACACTTAGAACCTTTTGTATTAAATAATCAACCCTCGAAACATCGAGGGTTTTTTTATTATAAAATTTATAGCACATCCAACACTTTAGCGTTTTCGTTTATATCTTCTCTTAGCAAAAAATGATTTTGACATTTTATTTTCGACAATTTTAAGTCCTTTATTTCTTAAAATCATTTTAATGATTTCAGGAGTATAACCATACAGCATAGCTAAATCCTCAACCGGAACACCTTTTAAATAGCTATTTTTCATGACGTATTGATCATATTCTGTGATGTATTTGTTTTCAAGATTTGACACTTGCGGCAGCCTATCTTGATAGGTTTTCAAAACCCTGATGAGGTCTGATAAAACAGAGGGATTGATTTTTATTGATTCTGCTTTTTCTTTTGAGTCAAAAATCGTCTGTATAATTTCAATACACAATTGGCCAGTGTCGTGCTCTAGCAAATCGATTAAAAATCCACTTTTGTCAAATTCTAGCTGAAAGGTATCCAATTTCTTTTTCATAAACTATACATTTTTTTATTGAACACATTTAATTAACTACAATACACTTATAATCAATCACTTAAACTTTTCAAAAACAATTTAAAAAGCTCCTCAGAAGCTTGGAAAGGACTTAGATTTTGCTCCAAAATTTGATTTTCAAATTGTTTTATTTTCGATTTCAGGTTTGGAGTTTTATAAAGTAAATCATTGAGCTTAAAGTTCAGGCTTTCTCTAAACCAAAACAAGTGTTGTTCGGCGCGGTGTTGTTCAAAAAAGCCATTGATTTTGGTTTGATTTTCGAAAGAACAGATCGACTTATAAACCTCTTCGATACCTTTAGTTTCGATGGCAGAAGTTAAAAATACTGGAGGAATCCAGTCCGAAGATTTGGCTGGTAATAAATGAAGAGCTTGTCTAAACTGACTTTGAGCTTGTTTGCAAAACACAGCATTCGCACCATCGGCTTTTGTGAGTGCCACAGCATCTGCCATTTCCATAATACCTCTTTTTATGCCCTGAAGTTCATCTCCAGCCCCAGCCAAAGCCAAAAGCAAGAAAAAATCGACCATAGAATGTACTGCCGTTTCGCTCTGCCCCACGCCTACTGTTTCAATGATAATGACATCAAAACCAGCGGCTTCGCAAAGCACAATACTTTCTCGGGTTCTTCTGCTCACACCACCCAAACTGGAACTGGTTGGCGAAGGACGAATGAAGGCTTTAGGCTCAATCGAGAGTTCTTCCATTCGGGTTTTGTCGCCCAAAATGCTACCTTTATTGGTTTCCGAACTTGGATCAACAGCCAAAACAGCTACTTTTTTGTTTTGTTCTCGACATAAATACAAACCAAAAGATTCAATAAACGTACTCTTCCCAACACCCGGAACACCAGTAATTCCTATCCGAATAGCCTCTTTAGTAAAAGGCAAACAACGTTTGATAAGTTCCTGAGCTTTAGCTTTATGCGATTCATTTCGGCTTTCTACCAAGGTAATAGCCTGACTTAAAATTTGACGATTCTGTTGACGAATACCATCAAAATAATAATCTACATCTCGGACTTGTTTTCTGAATGTTTTGGCTTGTTGTTTTGCCAAATTGCTGACTGCGTTTTGCTTGGCTTTTCCTTTTTGGATATGAAGTGTCGATTTTTTAGTTTTCATGACTTTTGTTGCATTGAAAACCTTATAATTTCTTCAAAAAATGCACCTAAATCCCAGCCACGATAAGCCACTTGTTGTGGAATAAAACTTTCATTTGTTAGACCCGGAATGGTGTTAATTTCGATGAGATACAGCTCTGTTTTTCCGATCATATAATCTACTCTACAAACACCCGAAAGGTCAAAGTTTTTGTAAATAGACTTGCTTAACGCTTCAACTTGTTTCTGAACATAATCCGAAATTCGAGCTGGTGTAATTTCCTGTGATTTTCCTTCATATTTAGCTTCGTAATCAAAGAAATCTTGATCAGTTTGTATTTCTGTTACCGCAATGGCTTGAATGCCTTTTTCGGTTTCAAAAACACCACAAGTCAGTTCTAAACCTCCTAAGCCTTCTTCTATAAGTAATTGATTGTCAAATTCTAATGCAGATTTCAGAGCTGTATTCAACTCGGAGGCTTGATGTACTTTTTGAACCCCAAAACTTGAACCCGAACGGCAAGCTTTCACAAAAAGCGGATACTTTAACTTAAAATTATACGTTTCATTTTCATCAAAATCTGATTTAGAAAATTCGACAGAATTTGCGCAAGGAATATCCAAAGCTTTTGCAAATCTGATCGTTGACGCTTTGTTGAACGTTACCTGAGAAGCCAAAGAATTGCAGCACGAATAAGGCAATTCTATCAAATCAAAATAAGCGGATAGCAAGCCATCTTCGGCGGGTGTTCCATGAAGAATAACTAAGGCGAAATCAATTTTAATCTTTTGATTATCAATACTAAAATTAAAATCATTTTTATCAATCGGATAGCTTTTGTTTTGGTATTTACAGATCCATTCTTTTGGCGAATTAAGCTCAATCCAAAAGACGTTTGAATAGCGATTTTCTATTGCCGAAAAGACATTTTTAGCACTTTTAATAGAAATTTCTCTTTCGGCAGAATAGCCGCCAGTTACTAAAGCAATATTTAGGTTTTCCATAGTTTAATTTTTGGAAATAAATGTTCGACATTCTTCTATACTTAAATCAGGGTGCAACTCGCCTTCTTTGCACACACTAATGCGCCCAGTTTCTTCCGAAATAATCAAAATAAGCGCATCGGTACTTTCCGAAAGGCCCAAAGCCGCTCTGTGTCTGAGTCCAAAAATGGTCGGCAAGTCTCGACGATCAGAAACAGGCAAAACACAGGTTGCGTGTGTTATTTTCTGATGATCAATAATCGTTGCACCATCATGTAATGGACTGTTTTTGAAGAAGATAGACTCAATCAATTCGCTACTAACTTTAGCATCAAGACGTGTTCCTGTTGCTTCAATAAAGCTTAAATCAGTGTTGGCTTTGAAGACCAAAATAGAGCCTGTTTTGGTTGCCGAAAGGTGTTTTACGGCATCGAGAATGAGTTCTGTTGTCAGATTTTGTTGTGAACTTTCGGCTTTCTGAAAACGTTTTAAAATTTCTTTTCGGCTTCCAAAAGACTTATTACCTATCAGAAGTAAAAACTTTCTAATTTCTTGTTGAAAAACAATAATCAAAGCTAAAACACCAACATTAATAAATTTACCTAAAATATCAGTAAGCAACATCATATCAAGTAGTTCGACTAATTTCCATGACAAATATAAGGCCGCCACACCGAGAGAAATTCGAATAGCAACAGTCCCTTTAACGAGTTTATAGAGCTGATAAATCAGTAAACTCACCAAAAAAATATCTATCAAATCAATTAAGTCAAAATCGAATGGCATTAATGTTTTGGGTTTAATAAATTAAACAAAGTGATGGTCTGTTTTGCCTCCTTCACGTCGTGCACTCTCAATAGTTTTGCGCCTTGTCTTAGAGCTTCATAATGCGTTACCGACGTGGCCGAAAGAGCTTCTTTTGCCGTAATATCTAGCGTTTTGTAGAGCATCGATTTTCTGGAAAGTCCGACTAAAATCGGTAAATCAAACACGGTTAAAACTTCTAATTTGCGTAAAAGTTCAAAATTCTGATTGATTGTTTTTGAAAAACCAAAACCTGGATCGATAATAAGGTCATTTACGCCCAGGGCTTGTAGTTTGGTAATTTTTTCTGAGAAAAATAAAACCATATCATTCAGTAGATGATCGTATGTATTGGCTTGATGAAAACTGTTTTTGTCGCCCTGAAGGTGCATCAAAACATAAGGTACTTGATAGTCTGAAATCAACTTAAACATCTGATTATCAAATTGTCCTCCCGAAATATCATTAATTATAGCTACGCCAGAATCTAAGGCTTGTTTGGCAACATCAACATGGTAGGTATCCACCGAAAGTAACGCTTCAGGGAAATGGGTTTTGATTAAGTTCAGAGAAGGCAACAAACGTTTGGCCTCTTCGTCGGGAGTCAGTCGTTTTGAGCCTGGACGTGAAGATGCCGCTCCTAAATCGATAAAATCAACGCCTTCGTCGAGCATTTGTTCCACTTTTTTGAGTATCAAATGGTTGTCAGTCAACTCGCCTCCATCGTAAAACGAATCGGGCGTCAGGTTGAGAATCCCCATCACTTTAGCCTCGGACAAATCTATAAGTTGACCTTGACAATTGATACTCGAAAATTGGGATTCAAAAGGCATTAAAACGGGCTTTTAAAGGTTTTGAAATCAGGTGCAATCTGGTCTTTTTCAGATACTTTTGGTTCACCATCTAAATCCCAATCAATAGCTAAATCGGCATCAGACCAAAACAAAGCATCTTCGTGATTTGGCGCATAGACATCAGAACATTTGTAAGCGAAAATAGTCTGATCTTCAAGACTTAAGAAGCCATGAGCAAAGCCTTCTGGTATATAAAGCATAGTTTTATTTTCGGCAGAAAGCTTGATTTTAAAATGTTTTCCGTAGGTTTTTGAAGCCGTTCTTAAATCTACAACCACATCCAACACCGAACCTAAAGTAACACTTACTAATTTAGCTTGCGCTTTTGGCGGTTTTTGAAAATGTAAACCTCTTAAAACACCTTTTTCTGAACAAGATTGGTTGTCTTGAACAAAATCGGCATCTAAACCTAATTTCGCAAAATTTGCTCGATTATAGCTTTCAAAAAAATATCCTCTTTTGTCCTCAAAAACCCGAGGCTCAACAACATACAAGCCTTCAAATCCGGTTTCTACTTTTTTCATATCTATAATTGTTTAAGGTAAAAAACACCCTTAATTTCTGTCTAATTTTTGAATTGTGAAATTACAATTCTTAAGTCTTTTCTCAAACAAAAATTGAAAATAAAAACTGAAATTAAAAATATCTTAGAAACAGAAGGTTTACAGTTGCCTGAATGATGTATCTTTGACCAAAAAAATAGAACTTATGTCTTTTAAACATCTACTGAGTGGACTTGTTTTTGTGTCCCTATTGGCCTGTACTACAAACCCCTTGACGGGCAGAAAACAACTCAGTCTAATATCCTCTTCTAGCTTATTATCAGCAAGTTACCAGAGCTACCAAACAACCCTAAGCGAAAGCAAATTATCAACCAACAAAGCTAAAGTTGCCCAAGTAAAACGTGTGGGACGGCGGATTCAAAAAGCTGTTGAGCGCTATTATGCCGAAAAAAATATGTCGGATAAATTAGCTGGTTTTGAGTGGGAATTCAACCTCATTGAGTCGCCGCAAGTGAATGCCTGGTGTATGCCCGGCGGAAAAGTAGCCTTTTATACAGGGATTTTACCTGTTTGTAAATCCGAAACAGGCATAGCCGTCGTGATGGGCCACGAAATTGCTCACGCCGTAGCAAATCATAGTGGCGAACGTGCTTCTCTTCAACTGGGACGAGAATTTGGACTATCTATAGGGCAAGCTTTGGCAGGTGAAAATCCGAGTAAAACTCAAAATATCATTTTACAGGCCGCAGGTGCCTCTACATCTTTAGGCATGTTAAAATTTTCTCGATCTCATGAAAGCGAGTCCGATCACATGGGATTAGTCTTTATGGCAATGGCGGGCTACAATCCACGCGAAGCACCAAAATTTTGGGAGCGTATGAGTGCTGCTGGCGGACAAACTCCACCAGAATTTTTATCAACTCACCCAAGTTCTTCAAGACGAGTTAGCGATCTAAAAGACTGGATGCCAGAAGCTTTGGAGCATTATAAAAGATAGAAAAATTGCCAAAACATACCTCATTTTATGCAGAACACTCTGCTCATTCTTATTAGTTTTTGGCTTGTCTCTTGCGCCACCAAACTGAGACCTACTGGTGGCGAACGAGATACTTCGCCTCCAGTTCTGAACTTTGCCAAACCCGTTTCTGGAACTACAAATTTTGATGCCTATCAATTTGAATTGAAATTTGATGAATTTTTAAAGCCTGAACATTTTGAAAAATTGATCTTAGTTTCTCCAAACATTGAGGATTTAAAAGTGGATTATCATGGAAAAAAACTGGTGGTGAGCTGGAAAAATGAGTTAAAAGCAAACACAAGCTATAACTTTCAGTTTCTCCAATCCATTAAAGATTATACAGAATCGAATGTGCTGTCTAATTTTCAATACGTTTTATCTACTGGAAATCAGATTGATAGCCTGAAAATTAGCGGACATGTTGATTGGCTTGACAGTAAGCCAAATACAGCAACTTTGATTTGTTTGGTAGAAGAAAATCAGTTTAATGACTCTACTTTTTTGACATCAGATTTTAATTATACAGGTATGGCAAGTCAGCAAAATGGGACGTTTACGGTCGATTATTTAGCTGAAGGCAATTACCACCTATTTGCTTTTGAAGATAAAAATCAGAACAACACTTGGGATCAAAAAGATGAATCTTTTGGTTTTTTTCCCCTGCCAATTCAACCAATCGACAGCCAAGAGCTAAAACTACAACTTTCTGACATTCAAACAGAACCGACATTTTCAAAACTACAATTTTTATCCGACAAGCAACTCATTTTAGCCTATCCAGATGCTTTGCCAGAGGACAGTAACTTTACTGTTTTTGATTTGGACAAACAAATTGATTATCAGCAGTTTGTAGATGAAAAAGAACAGGTTGTTCGCTTTTCTTTTTCCGAAGCTTTAGAAAGCGATAGTTTTTCGATTGTAGTAAGCCACCTAGACACCTTTAGTTGCTTTAGGCGAATGTTTAAACCAGTGTCGAAAACCAGACTATTCGACCAGCAATTGAAGGATAGCGATAGCTTAGTTTTGATTTCAAATTATATTGTAAATCAGGTAGATACGTCAAAAATTAAGATCACCATTGGAGATTCGACATTAGCTTATAGCTATAAGTTTGAAAGCAATAAAATTCAATTTTATGCTGGATCTATAGACGCTAATTTACCTATCCAAATCTCTCTCGCAGACTCTGCTTTGGTTTATGATGGCACTATTTTTAGTCAGAAAAACCAATTCAGGTATCAAAAGAAATCACCTTTATATTACGGCGATATTCGCTGTAAATTTAATGAAAATCAAGCTGTTATTATTCAGCTCTTGGACAAAGACCTAAAGCTTGTAGATGAACAAACGGCGAGTGCCAGCGAAAAAGAAATTAGGTTTCAAAAACTTGAACCCAAAACCTATCATATCCGATTAATTCGAGATTTGAATGGCGATGGCAAGTTTACACGCTCAAACCCCTTTGTAGGCCAAACAGCCGAGCCTGTTTTGGTTCATAAAAAACCCATTAAAATAAAATCTAATTGGACTCACGAAATCCAATTTTAATACAGAAATCACTATGTTTATTGAACCTAGACCCTCAAAAAATCAAAAAAAAGGGTGGATAGAAATCATTTGTGGCTCAATGTTTTCTGGAAAAACAGAAGAACTTATTCGTCGATTAAATCGAGCTAAAATAGCGCAACTAAACGTCCTGATTTTCAAACCAAAAATCGATGTCCGTTACGCCGAAGACGCCGTAGTTTCTCACAATGACACTCGGATTCTCTCCCACTCTATCGACCATTCGAGCAAACTCATCGAAGCCTCAAAAGGCATGGATGTCATTGGCGTTGATGAAGCTCAATTTTTTGATAATCAATTAGTTGAAGCTTGCAATATGTTGGCAAATCAAGGTGTCCGCGTTATTGTTGCAGGACTAGACATGGATTTTACAGGCAAAGCTTTTGCCCCCATGCCCGAGCTTATGGCCGTGGCAGAATATGTAACAAAAGTTCATGCTATTTGCCTAAAATGTGGCGATGTCGCTCAGTATTCTCACCGGATTCAAAAAGATGACAATCTGTTGCTTTTGGGCGAAAAAGAGGCTTATGAATCCTTGTGTCGTCAGTGTTTCAATCGGGCAACTAAATCCGATTAACTATGCGTATTGATAGTCATCATTTAGCTGAAATTTTATCAGGCACGTGGTTTGGTTTGGAAGAAAATATTGAATTTTCGAAACTCGTTACCGATACCAGAACTGATGTTCACCACCTAAATAATACTATTTTTATTGCTTTAAAGGGACCAAATTTTGATGCGCATCAGTTTCTAAATCAAGCTCATCAAAAAGGAATACACTATTTTATTGTTTCCGAATTACCAAAATATTTAGATCAAAACTGTGCGTATATATTGGTTGATGATACGCATTTAGCATTGAATCAACTCGCTCAATATCAAAGATCTAAACTGCATTATCCGCTCATAGGAATTACAGGAAGTAATGGAAAAACAATTGTAAAAGAATGGTTAAATCATCTACTTTCAAAGGCATTTAAAATTAGTCGAAGTCCAAAAAGCTATAATTCAAAAATCGGTTTGGCTTTATCTTTAATTCAAGCTGAACCCGATGCCGATTTTGGTCTATTTGAGGTTGGAATTTCTCAACCTAATGAAATGGAGGCTCAGGAACAGCTTCTAAAACCCGATTTTGGTGTGTTTACAATTTTGGGCGATGCGCATCAACAATATTTTGAGAGTAAAACGCAAAAATTAAAAGAAAAATTTAAGCTATTTACTCATACAAAAGCACTGGTTTCTTCTGTGTATCAAGAGTCTATTCGCTCGCTAATCGCTTCTGATAAAAAATCAACATATTTGACTTGGTCAACTACAAAACAAGCTGATATTCAATTGATTGAAAAGACTTATCAAAACGGCTTCACTTCATTAAAACTAAAGCTAGCCGATCAAATTTACACCATTCAAATTCCTTTTCAGGACGAGATAAGTTGTCAAAATGCGTTGAGTTGTTTTTCAACTTTAAAGATGTTAGGTGTGTTACAAGACAGCGTTTTAGAACGATTTGAAAGCTTGCCAGAATTAAGCATGCGCATGGAAAGACGAGCCGGAATTTATCAGTCTGTTCTTATAAACGACAGTTATTCTAACGATGGTTTGGCTTTGCAATTTGGTCTGCAAGAGCTTTCAAAAGAAAAAGGAAAAAAGGGTTTAATTATTTCAGATTTCGCTGAATTTAGCAAAGCTCAATACAAATCTATCTCTAATCTAATCAACAAACAACAGTTAAATATTCTGATTACTATTGGCTCAGATTGGAAGAAAGAAACTCAACTTTCAGCTGATATTATTCATCAGTTTGAAAGCCTGGAAACGTTCAAAACTCAAATTAATTTACAAGATTTTACCCAACATACCTTACTTATAAAAGGCGCTCGAAAATTTAAGTTTGAACAACTTGTACAATTTCTATCCAACAAACCGCATGGCAGCTATTTAGAAGTCGATCTGGATGCCTTGAGCTCTAACGTTCAGTTTTTTAAATCGAAACTAAAGCCACAAACGGGCATGTATCTCATGCTAAAGGCTTTTTCTTATGGCGTTGGGTCTATTGAACTCGCCAAACATCTTGAACAATTTGATATTCAGGGAATTATTGTTGCTTACGTTAACGAAGGCATTGCGCTGAGGCAAGCTCAAATCACCTGCCCAATCGTCGTTATGAACTCTCAAATAGATCAAATAGATTTGATGTGCGCTCATCAACTAGAGCCTGAACTCTATTCCATTGAACACCTCAGCGTGTGGAAAACCACTTTGGAAAAGAAAAACATCAAGGCTTACCCTATTCATCTCAAATTTGATACAGGCATGCACCGTCTTGGCTTTTTAGATACTGACATTCAGCCTCTTTCTGATTATTTAATACATCAAAATCAACTCAGAGTTTCCTCCGTATTTTCGCATTTTGTTGATAGTCGATCTGAAAACTTTGCTAACTATACTCAAAATCAGTTCGATGCCTTCAATTCTATATGTGAGCGTTTAGAATTGGAACTTAAATACACCTTTACAAAGCATATTTCAAACTCGAATGCCATAGTTCAATATCCTGAATTTCAATTAGATGCCGTAAGATTAGGGATTGGTTTGTTTGGATTGAACTTAGATAAAAAATGGAAAATTCATTGTAAATCGCCTTTAAGTCTAAAAACAAAAATATTACAGATAAAAACCTTAAAAAAAGGAGAAGGTTTAGGCTATAGTCATCAGTTTGTTGCAGAAAAAGAAACTCGAATAGCCACCCTTGCTATTGGCTATGCCGATGGTTTGTTGCGGTCTTATGGAAAGGCTGGATTAAAATTATACATCAACCAGAATCCTTGCCCAATTATCGGAGCTATCTGCATGGATATGTGTATGATAGACCTTGGAAATTTGAAAGCTCATATTGGCGATGAAGTCGTTGTTTTTGACCCCGACACTCAAGATTTGGATGATTTAGCCCATCAAGTTGGCACTATTCCCTACGAAATTTTATGCAGCTTATCCGATCGTATCGAACGTCGCTACAATAAAGAATGGTAAAAACAAAAAGCCAACTCATTGCAAATGAGAGCGTTAAAAATATTTTGAAAATTTTATTTAAAATTTAATATATTTATAAAGAAAAACTTAAATTTGCGCTCACAAAACACCGCGGGGTGTAGCGTAGCCCGGTTATCGCGCCTCGTTTGGGACGAGGAGGTCGCAGGTTCGAATCCTGCCACCCCGACTTTATTGAGGGCTCTTAGCTCAGCTGGATAGAGCACCTCCCTTCTAAGGAGGCGGTCGAAGGTTCGAATCCTTCAGGGCTCACTTAAAAAAAGCCTCAATAAATTGTTAATCAATCTATTGAGGCTTTTTTTAATTTTGTGTAATTGTATATTTTTTTCAAAATAGAATGTTCTTGACTAGTGCTTAATTGATATTAAACGTAAGCACAAGAACACACAAAAGGATAGATTTAAACATTTGTACAACTCAATATTAGAGGAATTTTTCAGCTATTAGAGACCGTACAAACTTGATCCTAAAATCCATGTTCTGGCAAATTATTTACATGCCATTTTGCTCTTATTGTTCCTTTTTCTAAAAGCATAATACCTGGATTTGAACGAATTATAGTTTTGAGAGCGGTTTCGTCGGTATTATAAAAACTTGCCTTAAAACCACCTTTTGCCGACAAGGCTTCGGCTTGTTCTATACTTGAAGCCGTCAGGCCGATAATGGCATAATGTTTTTTGGTTGCCGAATCAACAATAGATTTTAGTTTCGACCACTCAGAGGGACTAGTTTTGTCAATATTGTAGGACACAATAACCAAAACTTTATCCCATTGCAAGATGGTTTCGGTCTGGTCTACACCATCAATATCCGAAATTGAAAAATCGTGAATGGCTGGCAAATCGCCTTCCTGAATAATTTCGGCTTCCAAATCTGATCTGTATTTCCAATTCTTATCCTCCCAAGGTATCTCGCTCATTTGCACGCCTTTAATTTCTCCTGTCGTTAGGTTTTCGATGAACATGTGAGTGATGGTCGGCTTGGCGTTTTCAGGATAGTCCATGCCTTCCGTGATATTTTGTCCTATTTTATATGGACGATAATCTCTTGCGGGCAGATTTTGAATGGTATAATAACAGAAAAAACCAGAAAATAACAGACCTAAAGCCAAAAGCCCAGCAGGCAACAAATCTTTTGATTTGTTGATAAGTAAATAGCCAATTCCTATCAAAACTAAAGCAAAAAGTGCTGGAAACCACCAGTCGAAAATTAAAAATGTTAGTCCCGTAATTAATGTTATGGATAGAAAAGCCAACTGTTTTGTTAGTCTTAAATTGGAATAACTGCTATGTTTTTGAAGAAAAAATAAAGGTAAAATAAACAGAAGCAAGACCATATCTTTAATGAACGATTGCCAAGGTGTAAACTTTAGTGCATCGCCAAAACAACCACAATCGGTTACTTTATTGTAATAGGCACTGTAAAAGGTTAAAAATGAAAAGAATACAATAAAACCTAAAAGCGACCAAGCTGTTAATTTTCTGAATACACCAAAAATACAAGTTAGACCTAAAACAATTTCTACAACACAGATAAAAACTGCAATGGTTAAACTAAAAGGCATAAAAACCTCAAGATCGAAGACGGCTGGCGAAAAGTACTCGTCAAGTTTATGTGCAAAACCTACAGGATCATTGGCTTTAATGAGTCCCGAAAGGATAAAAATACTTCCAACAAGTAGGCGAGATAGGCTTAGGATAGGTTTCATTTTAGTTGTTATTTAGTCGGATGAGGTAAAAAATGGCGTAGTTGAACATGTCTTGAAAATTAGCTTTAAGTCCTTCAGAAACAATGGTTTGACCATCGTTATCTTCAATTTGCTTAACCCTCAATAATTTTTGGATAATCATATCGGTCAACGAACTCAAACGCATGGCGCGCCAGGCTTCTCCATAATCGTGATTTTTGTCCAACATCAGTTTTTCAACCTCTTCTTTTTGTTTATTGTAATACAAACTTGCTTTTTCGATACTCAAATCAATGTCGTCTGTAAGGCCCAAATCGAGATTTATAATCGCCATCAACGAATAATTAGCAATCGCAATTAGCTCAGATTCAATACCTTCGTTCACTTTTTGCTCTTCTCCACATTCTAAAGTTCGGATGCGAGCAGCTTTAATATAAATCTGATCGGTAAGCGAACTCGGACGCAAAACCCGCCAAGCACACGAATAATCTTTGAGTTTAGACTCAAACATCGTCTGACAAATCAAGGTTTGAGCTTGATATTCCGAAAGAGTCTGTTCTATTTGTTTTGTTTTCATGGATTTGTCTGAGAAAAACCAAAGATAATAAAAAATCTAAAGTCGAGTCTGGAGATAAAGTCTGGTGATTACTTTTTTGGTATGTAGCGGAAAATCAGACTTTTGAATCCAGCCATAATAACCTGAATCTTTCTTTAAAACGTCGATAACTGGCTGATTTTTATACTTTCCGAAGTTGAAACAAGCTTCTTTATTTGAATTTTGAACAATCATACCAGCAAAGTCAACATTTTTTCGATGGCCTTTGGTGTATTTTGCCAAGAAATCCATGTCGTTTTTTAGGTCGTCGTAACGTTCAATTTGTGCACTCAAAATTTCGGCAGTTGCTCTTGTATCAGCTTCGGCACCATGTGCGCCCTTCAAGTCTTTTTGACAATAATAAGCGTAAGCTGCCGTCAGTGTTCTGGGTTCTTTCATAAAGAAAATCGATTGCACATCAATCATTTTTTTAGCTTCCCAATCCACTTCTATATCCGCTCGGTAGAACTCCTCGGCCAACAGTGGCACATCAAATCTATTGGAATTATAACCCGCTAAATCAGCATCTTGAATCCAATTTTTGATTTCATGGGCAATGTCGTTGAACGTAGGTTCGTTTTTCACCATGTCATCTGTAATACCGTGAATGGCGGCACTACTTTCTGGAATGGCTTGCTGTGGATTTACTCGCCAAGTTTTGATCTTTTCTTCTCCAGACACATTGATTCTTAAAATACAAATTTCAACAATTCGGTCTTTAGTTATTTGAGTACCAGTTGTTTCTAAATCGAAAAAAACAAGTGGTCGTTTGAGTATAAAAGTCATAGATTTTACTGAGATGATTTACTGAAAAAGCTGAAATGTACTTTTCCATATTTTCTTTCTTGTTCAAAAAAGAGATGCGAATCGAAACTTGTTTGTTTTGGATGTTCGATAATAACTAAAGCTTCTGGATTGAGTTGATCAGATTCTAAAATAGCATCAACCAAGGTGTTATAATTTTCAAAATCATAAGGCGGATCGGCAAAAATTAAATCAAAGCTTTGGTTCGATTTTTCTAAAAATTCAAACATATCGGACTGAACGACCTGTAAAACCGCATTCAAATCTAAGTCCTCCGCTGTCGATTTAATAAACTTCACACAATTCGGATCTCTATCCACAGCTACAATGTGTTCAGAGCCTCGAGAAGCAAATTCGTAAGCAATATTTCCTGTTCCGGAACATAAATCGAGCACCTTCAAATCCTCAAAATAATATTGATTATCTAAAATGTTGAACAAAGCTTCTTTTGCCATGTCGGTCGTTGGACGAACAGGCAAATTCTTTGGTGCTTTCAGTCGTTTTCGGCTTAAACTCCCTCTAATAATTCTCATAAAATAAGTTTATAACATTCTTATTTTCAATTTATTAACTATTGAATCTAAAAAAACCCTTTTCAAATCGAAAAGGGTTTTAGAGTCTTGTTTCTAAATCTTAAAGTTGTGCCACTTGTTTGATGTGAGTAACATATTGCGCTGGCGTCATGTTTTTGTAACCAGTTCGTCCAATCATATTGGTTTTGTGGTCCATAATTACAACTGATGGATAGCCCGAAACTTGGAACTTTCTTGATAATTCTACCATTTCTGGTGTGATTTTAGAACGATCTCTACGTGGGAAATCAAGCTCTAACATAATGAAATTATCATTTGCAAATTTGGCAAACTCATCTTTCACAAACACTTGTGCAACCAATTTTTTACACCAGCCACACCATTGTTTTCCTGTAAAAAATGTAAATACAGGTTTGTTCAGTTTTTTAGACAATTTCAACGCTTGGTTTACATCCGTAACCCAAACAATGCCATTAGTTACTTCGTCAGCATGAGCCGAATGGTCATGATTATGACCGTCGTGATTGTGTCCGGCATGCGGATCTACAGTTTCTACTTTTGGTTTTACTGGTGGTTCAATTTTTTTCACGTCTTTTTCGCCGCAAGACATCATTAAAGCAAGGGCTATAGTACTTAGTGTTGTTGTAATCATTTTCATGTTTTAAATGGTTTTTTCAAAAGTACGCATTTGAGGTCTTGAGCGGTTTTTCAAAGCCTATAATTTAACAAACTTTAGAGTTTATCGGCATTAAATGCGTTTCATTTGCTGTTTAAACATCCGAATTTGCTCAGCTAGCATCTTTTTCTCATCCAATTTTTTAGCTTGAGCTAAAAGGCGTTGAGCTTCCACTTTTTTACGTTTACTCATCGCTACTCCAGCTAAACTCAAAAGCAACATCGCTTTGTCTTGGTTAGATTTTAAACCAATACTTTGCGCTTTTTTAAAGTGCTTTTCGGCAACGTTTAAATTGTGTTGAGACGCCATATTTCCTTTCAGAAAATAATAATAGGCATGTTGTTTTTTAACTAATTTTTCGGGGTGTGTTATTTTATTGAGATGCTGTTCGGCTTTTGCCAAATTATTTTTTCTCATTTCTAATAAACATCTGATAATGTTTTCATTAAAAAACAAAAGCAGAACAGGAATCGCGGTTAACAACAACAGAAAAATTCCATTTCCGATATTTCCTTCGCTAAATTGCCAAACCATCAATCCTAAAAGAATCAAGGCCAAGGCTATTTTTATTTCGCGGTTATATTTTCCGTACATAAAAGGTCGTTTTGGTCAGGAATTAGACTTGTCTGGTTTTGTCAAATTGCTCTAAATAATCAGCTACACGTCTCAAAAACATGCCGCCCAAACTTCCATCAACCACACGGTGGTCATAGGATAGCGATAAGAACATTTTCTGGCGAATGGCAATCACATCGCCTTCTGGAGTTTCAATCACTGCTGGTTTTTTCTGGATAGAACCAACGGCCAAAATTGCAACCTGAGGTTGGTTTATAATAGGTGTTCCCATCACATTTCCGAAACCTCCAACATTAGTCAAGGTAAACGTTCCACCTTGAATATCGTCTGGACTAAGTTTATTTGCACGTGCTTTTTGAGCCAAACCATTAACGGCTTTCGTGATGCCCAAAAGGCTTTTCTCGTCAGCTTGTTTGATGACCGGAACAATCAAATTCCCTGATGGCAAGGCCGTTGCCATTCCAATATTAATGTCGTTGTGTTTGATGATTTGATGACCATTTACCGATACATTTATCATCGGGAAATCTTTAATGGCTTTCACCACAGCCTCAATAAACAAAGGTGTAAAGGTAATGTTTTGCCCTTCGCGTTGTTTGAAATCAGCTTTTACCGAATTTCTCCAATTCACCATATTAGTTACGTCGGCTTCCACAAAAGAAGTAACGTGTGGCGAAACATGTTTCGACATCACCATGTGGTCTGCAATGAGTTTTCTCATCCGATCCATTTCGATGATTTCGTCGTTTGCTCCCGCACTTACTTTTGGCGCTTCAATTGGTTTTGATGCCGCAGCTGGAGCTGATGTTTTAGCTGGTGCCGACTTAGCCGGTGATGCTTTTGGCGTAGAACTTCTTTGGTCCAAAAAGCTTAAAATATCGTGCTTTGTAATGCGCTCATTCATACCCGAACCTGCAATGGATTCAAGCTCTTGGGCGCTAATATTTTCTTTAGCTACAATGCTTTTCACTAAAGGTGAAAGAAATTTATCTGTTTCTATTTTTGAATCCGAACTCACTGATACAGAAACAGCTACTTCTTCAATTTTTTCTTCAATACCTTCTGAAACACTTTCTGTTTCAACTGAATCTCCACTGTCTTCGCCTTCGGTTTCAATAATGGCAATGGCCTGCCCTACTTCTACCACATCATCAACATTGAATAGGGTTTTAACTAAAATTCCACTGACAGGCGATGGCACTTCTGAATCGACTTTGTCGGTCGCAATTTCCAGAACCGTTTCATCCATTTCTATCATATCGCCCTCTGCTTTCAACCAGTTTGTGATTGTCGCTTCGGCAACACTTTCACCCATTTTGGGCATTATTAATTCAACTTTAGCCATTTGCTTTTTGATGTTTTTTTTCAAACGCAAAAGTAGAGTTTTTTAGCTAAAATAAAGCCTTTTTACTGATTTTTTTGAGCAGCATAACAGAGAGGTTCTCTTAAAAGTCTTTTACACCAAATGGTCTGATTTATGGACTTAAAGTAATGTACACAAAACCTATTTTTAGTTCAGGTATTTTTAGCTAAAGTGTTAATTTACCTAGCTTTTTTTCAAAAACAATCATCTGAAAATCAATCAATTAAACAACAAAATAATAAATTTCACTCATTACAAAATCATGTTATCTGTGATGTTTTAGAGTTGAAACCTCTCGGGAATTAAATATAAAGTTGTAGTTTAGCCCTTTAAAATTTATCTAAAACTTACGACTCCACACTATGAAATTTAAAGGTATTTTATTCACTCTTTTTATTAGTTTTTTGTTTTCAATTCAGGCTTTTGCTCAGGATTCTAACCCACGGCTAAAAGGTTTGGTGGAGCACTACAAAGCATTAAAATTAAAATCTAACACGATTGAAGTTTACCGAATTCAGGTATTTTCGGGCTCTCGAGGAGGCGGAAACTCCATATTAGGAAGTGTCAGAGCAGAATTTCCTGAATTGATTTCAGAATTAACCTACGACCAACCAAATTTTAAAGTTAAACTTGGGGCGTTTAGAACTCGAGCTCAAGCTCAAAAATTTATCCAAAACTTAGGAAGAAAATACAGTCAATTTATCTTGAAAGAAAGCATGGATTACGACAACTTTATTCGCCCTATAGTAGTTCCAGAAACGGAAGAAGATGTTTATGATGATATGGAATAAAACATACTAATACGCTTGTATTCACTCGTTTAACTTTTATTTTACACTTTTTCATTCAATACGAGTTATCTTTACAAAAGTAAAAAGAGCAGCTATGATTGACCTCGCTCTTTCTACATAAAACCTAAACAAAAACTCCAAAATCACTTTTCTTTAAAGTCGTTTTTTAACCGCTTTAAGTTGTAATAAATTCATCGGATTGGAAGAAAATCCTTGAATTTTTGGACTACAAAACAAATACACCTCATCATAATATAAAGGAATCACGGGAGATTGTGCCATCATCAAGGCTTGTTGATTTCGGTAGCCTTCGATGCGTTGAGTTAGAAATGGTTTTTGCCTCGAGTTTTCATAAGATTCATCAAACTCAGTAGAGCTGAAATGCGTGTAATTTGGTCCGTTTGGCGCAAAGTTTTTGCTATAAAACAAAGAAAGGTAATTTTCGGCATCAGGATAATCGGCAATCCAACTGGCTCTAAAAAAATAAACTTGTTGTTTAGAAATCAATTGCCGAAGTGTAGCCGAAGGATGTACCACAACTTTCAAGTCCACTCCTATTCTATTGACCTGATTCTGAATATATTCACATAAATCTAGATAAGATGAATTGGTATGTAATTTAACTTTTGGACTTCCTTTTTTGACATATCCAGAACGTTCTAAATAGAATTTCGCCGAATCGACATTGTAATCAAAATAGCTGGTTTCAGCTTCAAAAGCTTGTAATCCTTTCGGAATAAAGCCATTTGTTCCTGCTGTTCCGATGTCATTTCTGATGTTTTTCATCATCAATTCCCGATCAAAAGCAAAATGAATCGCTTTTCTAAAGTCAGAATTGTTATAGGGAAATGGCGATTCATCAACTAAAAACGCCAAATATTCGGTGTTTAGATAATCTTGTTTGAGTAAATTTACTTCGTCTTGGTAAGCTGGTTTGAGTTGACCTGATTTATCCAAAATTTCATCTTTGTAACTGGCATCAATACCCGAAATAAAATCTAAATTCCCTTTTATAAATTCTAAAAAAGCGGTTTGTTTATCGGGCAAAAATTGAATGGCAATAGACTCTAAATAAGGTAGTTGCACACCTAAACTGTCTTTTTCAAAATAGATTGGATTCCGTCTTAAAACCAATTTAACCTGATCTTCCCAAAACTTAAAATAAAATGGTCCCGAACCAATTGGTTGTTCAAAATAAACGGCCTCGCCCAAGTCTTCGAACGCAGATTTACACAAAATAGAAGCATAAGGCATCGTCAGAAGTGATAAAAAAGACGGATTTGGAGCTTTGAGTTCGATTTGAAAACGGAAAGTATCGATCATTTTTAGTCCATCGGGTTTTACCGAAGCTAATATCCATGAGCCTGGCGCGGCTAAGGTTTTTGAACGTAAGCGTTCGAGAGAAAATAAAACATCCTCAGCTGTTAATTTGATAGATTCTTGATTATCAGATAAATAGAAATTCACATCCGATCGAATATCAAAAGTATAAATGGTGGCTGTGGAATCAATGTTCCAGTTTTTAGCTATTGAATGCTGAATATTCAAATCAGAATCGAGCTCCAAAAGCGTGTTATACAATTGTTTGCAAGGCCAAATATGCGCCTGATTTTTGGCAAATGCTGGATCTAAGGTTTTGATGTCGCTGGATTCATTATATCGAAACACATCCTTGTCCGAAAATTGATGTTTTTGCTTGGTTTGGCAACACAACAGAAAAAAAAGTAGGCAAAAGGATAGTAATTTTGGAAACAAGAAGGAAGGCATAAAAAAAATGGTCTAAATTTGCACAGCTAAATACGTCAAAATTTTTAAGTTAGCTGATAAAATCAGTTCAAAAATTTAAGATTTTGAAATCAATTTTAAAACGACTATTACAGTAGCATGTCTTCTTCAATACCTCAACATACAGGTCGGGTTGCTTTTCATACCATGGGTTGCAAGCTGAACTTTTCTGAAACCTCAACCATCGCCAGACGTTGCCAAAAGGAAGGCTTTAGTCGGGTCGATTTTTCTGAATCTGCCGATATTTACGTCATCAATACCTGTTCGGTAACCGAAAATGCCGACAAAGAATGCCGACGGTTGGTAAGAAAAAAACAAGAGCAAAATCCTGAGGCTATTGTTGCTATCATTGGTTGTTATGCACAACTAAAACCAGAAGAAATAGCTGATTTACAAGGTGTTGATTTAGTTTTAGGCGCCAGCGAAAAATTCAAATTGCCCTTTTATCTCAACGATTTATTAAACAAATCCGATGATAAATCGACCGTTCACGCTTGCCACATCGAAGAAGCCAATCAGTTTGAATCCGCCTATTCTATTGGCGACCGAACCCGTGCTTTTTTGAAAGTTCAGGATGGTTGCGATTATAAATGTACCTATTGTACGATTCCGCAAGCTCGTGGAATTAGTCGATCGGATGAGCTAAATCAAGTCCTCAAAAATGCCAAAGAAATTGCCGAACAAGAAGTCAAAGAAATTGTTTTGACTGGCGTTAATATTGGCGATTATGGAAAAGGTGAATTTGGAAATAAACGCCATGAACACACGTTTTTAGAGCTTGTTCAAGCTTTAGATTCGGTTGAAGGCATCAATCGGATTCGGATTTCGTCTATTGAACCAAACTTGTTGAAAAATGAAACGATTGATTTTGTAAGTCAGTCCAAACGCTTTGTGCCGCATTTTCATATTCCGCTCCAAAGTGGTTCTGATGAACTCTTGAAATCTATGAAAAGGCGCTATAATACAAGGCTTTACAGCGATAGAATTGAACGCATTAAAACACAAATGCCTCAATCTTGCATTGGCGTGGACGTTATTGTCGGTTATCCTGGCGAAACTGAAGCTTTATTTTTGGAGACTTATAACTATCTTTCAGCTTTAGATATTTCTTATCTTCATGTCTTTTCTTACTCACAAAGAGCTAATACTGAGGCAGATGTTATGGAAAATCAAATTCCGAAAGCGCTTAAAAATAAACGCTCAAAAATGATGAGGATTCTTTCAGCTAAAAAACGTCGAGCGTTTTATGAAAGTCAATTAAATTCGAAACATCCAGTGCTTTTTGAACACGACAATCACGATGGATTTATCTACGGATTTACTGATAATTATGTGAAAGTCAAGATGGATTATGATCCTGGATTTCGAAATCAGGTCTTGAAGGTCGAACTTCTTTCTATTGATGATGAAGATGGTTTGGTGCACGCCAAACTGGTTTAAGCCAAATTAAAACTCTACTTTTGTCGGATGAATTTTTCATCTAAAATCCTTGAAGAAGCTGTTGAACAGCTTTCTATTTTACCTGGCGTTGGCAAACGTTCTGCCTTTCGGATGGCTTTGTTTTTTCTGAAAAAGAAACCCGAAACAGCTGCCCGATTTGTGAAAGCCATCGAAACCCTAAAGCGCGAGCTCAAAACCTGTTCAACCTGTTTCAATATTGCCGACCAGAGCCCCTGTCAGATTTGTAAATCGCCAACCCGAAACAAAAAAACACTCTGCGTGGTGGAAGATATTAATGATGTGATGGCGATTGAAAATACCGAACAATATAAAGGTGTTTATCACGTTTTGGGTGGAGTGATCTCGCCAATGGATGGTGTTGGCCCCATGGATTTGAATATTGAAGAATTAATTCAACGAATTGAAAATCAGGAAATTGAAGAACTTATTTTAGCTCTAAACCCAACGCAAGAAGGCGACACAACACAATTTTATTTGTACAAACGATTAGAACAAGTACAGCTAAAAATTTCGACTTTAGCTAGAGGCGTTGCCTTTGGCGAACAACTCGAATATGCCGACGAAATGACCTTAGGCCGTTCGATTCACCAGCGTTTGCTTTACGAAGAAACCGTCAAAAAGCATTAAAAATAATATTAGAACAAACACTAAAAAAACAAGAAGCCTATGGAGCTTTCGATAGTTATTGTCAACTATAATGTGCGTTATTTTTTGGAGCAATGTCTGCAATCTTTACAGCAGGCTTGCCAAGGCATTGAGCATGAAGTTTTTGTGGTCGACAATAACTCCAAAGATCAATCTTGCGAGATGGTCAAAGCTCAATTTCCTGAAGTTAAACTAATTGAAAATCAGGATAATCCGGGCTTTTCTATTGCCAACAATCAGGCGATAAAATTATCAAAAGGTCGCTATGTTTTACTCCTAAATCCGGATACCGTCGTTGCTGAAGATAGCCTGAAAGCTTGTTTGAAGTTTATGGATTCTAAGCCCGATGCTGGTGCTTTGGGTATCAAAATGATAAACGGTACAGGCGAGTTTTTACCTGAATCTAAACGTGGTTTACCAACACCGAAGGTTGCTTTTTACAAAATTTTTGGGTTATCAACTTTATTTCCAAAATCAGAACGTTTCGGAAAATACCATCTTTCATATTTAGACAAAGATGAAAACCATGAAGTCGACGTTCTTTCAGGAGCTTTTATGTTGATGAATATCAAAGCTTTAGAGAAATCTGGTTTGCTTGACGAAACCTTCTTTATGTATGGCGAAGACATCGATTTGTCTTATCGGATTCAAAACGCTGGCTACAAAAACTATTATTTTTCTGACTCCGAAATCATTCATTATAAAGGTGAATCGACCAAAAAAGGCAGTATAAACTACGTGTTTGTGTTCTATAAGGCAATGATTATTTTTGCCAAAAAACATTTCAAATCCACCAATGCGGCGTGGTTTCAGGTAGCCATTTATTTAGCCATTTATCTTCGTGCCATTCTGTCTTTGGTCAAACGCGCGGTAGTTAATTTTAGTCTGCCTGTTCTGGATGGATTGGTGATGTTTTTTGCCTTCGACTACATCAAAACCTATTGGGAAAACAACCATTTATACATCAAAAATGGGGGGCTTTATCCCGAATTTTTGACTCAATATTTTTTACCTGCCTATATTCTGATTTGGCTGGTTTCCTTGGCATTCAATGGAGCTTACGAAAAAACTATGAAATTTCGCTCTATTTTCAGAGGACTTTTCATCGGAACTATTTGTATATTAACAGCTTACGCCTTACTTCCTGAAGACTTTAGAACCTCAAGAGCTTTGATTTTATTGGCTGCTTTATGTACCGGATTCTGGTTTTTCTTAAGCCGAAGTATCATTCATTTTTTAGGCTTTAGTCAAGAAAAAACACAAAAAAACAGAGTTCTTATTTTAGCTGAAGCTAATGAAGCTCAACGAATTAAAAACTTAATCACACAACAAGATGGTGGCGGTGTGTTTTGCAAAACCATAAACCAAAAGTACAACATCGAGCAGATCAGGCAATTACAAGACGATTACGGATTTAAGACCCTTATTTTATCCGATACGCTCTACAGTTTTAAACAAATCATTAACTCCATCGAAGCCTTAAAAGACACTCAAATGGAGTTTAAAATTGCGCTCGAAGGCAAGGATTTTATTGTTGGTTCAAACAGCATCCACAGCCAAGGCGAAGTGATGACGTCCGACTATTTTGCCATTACCAAAGCAAATAATCGCCGCCAAAAACGCTTACTTGATCTAGGTTTGAGCTTTGCGCTGATCCTTACTTCTCCCCTTCTATTTTTCAAAATCAATTCTTTAGCCCGATTTCTGAAAGCCATGGGATGTATTCTGATTGGAAAAGCCAGTTTTGTTGGTTATCCAGACCAAAATCAAGTCCCCAAACTCAAACCAGCTTATCTGAAACCAGCCTACCATTCGGAGTCCAATATCGAAAAAGAACTCCACTTTTTGTACGCCAAAGACTATCAGGTAGAAAAAGATATTAAATTGATTATCAAACACTTCAATAAACTTTGTCAACTTTAGAACACAAAACAAACCTATGAACTACACCGAATTTAAAATCGACATTCAAGCTAATTTTGAAACTGAACCTTTGGTTTTTAAAGACATTTTAATCTCTGATTTGGCAGATTTAGGTTTTGAGAGTTTTATTGAGGACGAAGGCCTACTGAAAGCCTATATTGAAACTCCAAGTTTTGAAAACAAAACCATTGATTTTCCTTACCTCGAAGGCAAAACCTTTGAACTTTTGGAAGTTGAAAACCAGAACTGGAATGCCGAGTGGGAAAGTAATTATCCGTCTATCGAAATTGATGGACGTTGTATTATTCGAGCTGAATTTCACGAGAAACCAGCGCATATTGAATACGATGTTTTGATTCAGCCTAAAATGTCCTTCGGTACAGGTCATCATCAAACTACGCACATGATGACGCATTTTCTATTAGATGAACATGTTGAAAATCAGCGTGTTTTGGATATGGGTTGCGGTACTGGTGTTTTAGCTATTTTAGCTAAAATGAAAAACGCAAGCTATGTAGAAGCTATTGATATTGATGAATGGGCTTATGAAAATTCGATTGAAAATTGTGCGCTAAATCAAACCGAAATTGTCTGCAAACAAGGTGATGCCACTTTACTTGGCGATCAAGAATTTGATGTAATTTTTGCAAACATCAATCGAAATATTTTGCTTAATGACATGAAAAGCTACGCCAAGGTATTAGCTCCAAAAGGTCGGATCTTCTTTAGTGGATTCTACACTTCCGACATCGAACAGATTGAAAATGAAGCTTCTAAATATAATTTAAAGCGAATAGATCAAAAAGAAAAAGAACACTGGACAGCACTCAAATTTGAAAAAATGAATTAAGCCATGGAATGGTAAACATTCAGGACGTCATCATCTTCTTCTAAACGTTCCAAAAGTTTTTCAACATCAGCTTGTTGCTCCTCATTCAACTCTTTGGTTACGTTAGGAATACGTTCAAATCCTGATTCCAAAATTTCCATTTTTTGTTCTTCAAGGTAGGATTGTATCGCTCCAAAAGATTTGAATCCGGCATAAATAAATAAAGCGCCTTCATCTTCAAAAATTTCATCAGCTCCAAAGTCAATCAACTCAAGTTCAAGCTCTTCAGGATCTATATCTCCTTTTTCAATTTTGAAATTACAGGTGTGTTCAAACATAAATTCTACCGAACCAGAGGTACCTAAACTTCCATCACATTTGTTGAACGCTGCGCGTACATGAGCTACCGTTCGGTTGTTATTGTCGGTTGCAGCCTCAATCAAAACCGCAACGCCGTGTGGCGCATAACCTTCAAAAAGTACTTCTTTATAATCCGAAGTATCTTTGCTCGATGCTTTTTTTATCGCACGCTCAACATTGTCTTTGGGCATGTTGACCGCTTTCGCATTTTGAATTACCGCACGCAATTTTGAGTTCGTTTCTGCATCAGGGCCACCTTCTTTTACTGCCATCACGATTTCTCTTCCGATTCTCGTAAAAGCTTTAGACATTGCCGACCAACGTTTCATTTTACGCGCTTTTCTGAACTCAAATGCTCTTCCCATTTCTATTTTTGATTTGGAGGTTTAAAAAATTGAATGACAAATTTACTAATTTTGATTACATTTTCTGGTCTGACAAAACGAAATACAACACTTAAGTCTTCCAATAAGCCAAATAGGTTACTTTCGCCCAAGAAAAACGCTAAATTTTCATTTCAACTTATAGTTTAAAAAGATAGTGGATTCAAAACAAACTCTAACAAAGCGACACTTCTGCACTAGGCTCGCAATTTCGGGTTTGATTTATGACGTGTTTGGTCTCGATTAGATTTTTTTTCGATGTTTTTCTGTAAAGCCTCATCCAAATCAATCCCCGTCTGATTAGCCAAACAAGCGACCACCCAGATTACATCGGCAAGTTCGTCGGCAAGCTCTTTGTTTTTGTCGGTTTCTTTTTCGGATTGTTCGCCATAACGACGAGCTATAACACGAGCAACTTCACCCACTTCTTCTGTCAAAATCGCCATATTAGTCATCACATCAAAATACCGAACGCCAACGGTTTTTATCCACTCATCTACCTGATTTTGATAGTCTTTTATTTCCATTACTCTTTTTGTTTTGAATCTAAAATAATACTTACTGGGCCGTCATTTTCTAATAAAACCTGCATATTTTGTCCAAATTTCCCTGTTTTGACTTTGTCATTCCCTAGTTGATTCCGAAAACAAACAATAGCTTGTTCATACATCTGCTCAGCAAAAGCGGGTGTTCCAGCTTTTATAAAGGAAGGTCTGTTTCCTTTTTTGGTTGAAGCAAATAAGGTAAATTGACTTACAATCAATAGCTCAGCTTCGAGTTCGTTTAAGGCGTGATCAAATTTACCTTCGGCATTTGAAAAAATCCGCATCCCCACCGTTTTCTTTACTATCCAATCCAAATCGTTCTGAGTATCCTCATCCGATACGCCCAAAAGAAGCACCAAACCTTCGCCTATTTTAGCATAGGTTTCGCCATCAATATCTAGTTTAGCCTGCTTTACACGTTGTATTACTACTCGCATTATCTATAAGATGATTTTTGATTTTCTTCTACATCCTCCACAAATTGAAGATAGTTTTCATAGCGTGTTTCAAAAAGTTCGCCTGTTTCTACGGCTTGTTTTACAGCACATTTTGGTTCGTTGATATGCATGCAATTCGAGAATTTGCAAGCTTCGGCATAGGATGAAAATTCTGGAAATAAATGCCTCAGCTCTTCTTTTTCAAAATACACCAAACCAAAACCTCTTACCCCTGGGGTGTCTATAATCGACGCGCCAAAGTAAAGTTCGTGGAGCTCGGCAAAAGTTGTGGTATGTTTTCCTTGAAGATGTATTTCCGAAATTTCATCGGTTTTGATATCCAAAGCTGGGTCAAGCGCATTAATTAAGGTTGATTTCCCGACACCAGAATGTCCAGAAATCATGGTGGTCTTATCTTTTAAGCGTGCTTTTACTTCTTCTAAACCATCTCCACAACTTGCCGATGTAGATAAACAAGGTACAGATAAAGCTTCATACATCATTTGATAGGCTTCTAAATCTTCTAAGGTTTCTTCATCATACAAATCTATTTTATTGAATATCAGAACACAAGGAATCTTATAGGCTTCGGCAGTTATCAAAAAACGATCAATAAAACTCAAACTTGTTTCAGGAAAAGCTAAGGTTACAAACAGCATAGCTTGATCGATGTTTGATGCTAAAATATGAGCTTCTTTGGATAAGTTGACTGATTTTCTGATGATGTAATTTTGCCTTGGGTAAATTTTGGTAATAACAGGGTCGTCTGTTTTTTGAGTTTGCTCTACCTCTACCTCATCTCCAACGGCAATAGGATTGGTGGTTTTGATGCCTTGCATCCTAAACTTACCTTTAATTTTACATTGCAAAATTGCATTGTTCTCTACCCGAACAATAAACCAGCTTCCTGTTGATTTTATTACTTTTCCTCTCATAGATGCGACCAAAAATAGCTTTTTTACTCAAAAAAGCTTACCATTTTTTCAATCGTAAGCTTTTTTGTCTCTTTCTAAAAGAGTTTATAGTATTTAATTTTGATGAGTATTAGCCTAAATTTAGCGAATCAGCATTAAACTTCCTTCATCTGTATGTTGTAAACCAAGGGCATCACGATAAACGGAAAGGTAAATATAGCTCTCGGCTGGGGCGTCATTGCCATCCAAATCTTTTCCATCCCACTCTCTAGTAATTTCAGTAGTTCCAAACATCAACTTACCCCAACGGTTATAAATCTTAAACTCTAATTCTCTGTAACAGTCCATCACTGGTGTGAATTTATCATTAACACCATCTGCATTTGGCGTAAAGGCTGTTGGCACAGTATAAATGGTCTCGTCTGGCACAAATTTAGTTACTTCATAATGCTCACATCCATTTTCATCCGTTGCCAAAACAACGACGTCTCCAATGCCTATATTATTTTCATCTAAACCTAACCATTCAATGGAAACAACTCCCGTTCCGCCCGATGTTGTTGCTGTTCCTTTTGCCAAAAAGATATTACAGTTGTCGTCTTGCTCCAAAGTTATCTCAACCTCAATTTTTTGTGGCTGAACAATCGTGATAAGTTTAGATACTTTACAGTTGTTGGCATCCGTAATTTTCACTTCGTGAGTCCCATCGGGAAATTCTAAATAGCCGCTTGCCGGAAATGGGGCGTTGTTGACAATATATGGAGCTACACCGCCTATAATATCCTTGATGTAAACTTTACCCATTTCACCAAAACACAAAGGATTGATGATGCTATCACGCCATTGAATTTCATCAGGAGATTCGATAATAAAGCTCTCTGCATAAACACAACCTTCAGCGTCTTGAATAAGCATAGAGTGGTTTCCAGCTTTTGGATTGTTCGGATTAAAACCTGATGACCACGAAAACGTATAGGGAGGTGTTCCTCCTTCTGCTTCATATTCAATTTCTCCTGTTCCGTTAAAACATTTGGCGTCTTCGGTCTCAACACTTCCCGTGAGTTCCTCTGGCTCAGACACAAAAATAGATTGAAAAACAGATTGACCCGAACAACTTTGATCTGTAATCGTTACGTCATAATACCCTGTAGGCAAATTGGTTTGATTTAGAAAGTTTGAATTATCCCACCATGTTACGGTATACGGCGGCATTCCTCCTTCTATAGAAATTGAAATTGAGCCATCACTACCACCTTTACAAGACACGTTGTTCACGCTTGACGTAAATTGTATGTAATTAATAAAGGCATCGCTTTGAGGAAAATCGCTCATACCAGGAGTTAAAGCCGCTCCAGTCCCGATGTGGTCTATAGTAAATGTACCAACATTATCTACATCAGATAATTCGACCATCGAACATAAACCAGTTGCTGGCGTGTATAGCTTTCTATTGGTTCCCATTTCTATTTGACCTAAGCCATAATCTGTAGCTACAGTTCCGTTGCAATTAAAGGCTCCTGATAGATTGTAAATTGTCGATGCTAGGGTTTGAACATTGAATCTCAATAGGTTACCACCTGTATTAGTAAATGGATCAAAACTGTTGACATCCGAAGTAGCAAAAATGTATTGTGCTGTTGGCGAAAATTCTACGCCATAAATATCTGGAAATAAATAGCTGTCGAGAGTCCCTGCCCCAGAACCTGTACAGGGGTTGAAGGGAAAGCTAATCAGCTCGTTACTTCTGTTGGAAGCATAAGCCAGTCGTTCGTTGTGATAATCTAACTCTCCTTCTCCGCCCTCGTTGGGATCAAGAAGGCCAAGTGGCATAAAGGCTTTTATGCCTGTTGGACTAGAAATACTTGTTTCTGTAATTTTGAAACGCTCAAAACCCCACGTACATTTATAAACCACCAACCACTTGTCTGGTGTGTTTGGGATGTCAATAATTTCCTTCCCTTCGGCGTAGAGTGTGTCTCCTAATTGCTGATTGGCCTGAAAAACTTCTCCATTTGCACCAAGGGTTACATCTACTTTGGCGGAATATAGTTTTGAACACCCTTCGGCGGCAGTATAGAATAAATAGTATTGATTCGGATTTCCTGGCACCTGACAAGTTGTAATTTCTGTAATACCTGCTGCTCCAAAAAGTGCAGGCGAGCCTGGAAGTTCGGTTCCGTCTGGTGCAAAAACACCGTCTGACTTAGCATAAAACAGAAGCTGCCCAACGGCATTCTGTACATGTACTATGCCCTCAGAACCTGCAGCAACTGTGGTTGAGGCTGTTTCTGAAGCCGTCGGTGGCGAAAAAACCATGTCTAAATAACCAACATCGTCTGTGGTCATATAGGCTATCTTATTGGTGCTTTGAGCAGAAAGTAATTGATAGAAAAAAAGAGATAGAAGGATTAAAAAATGCTTAAACGAAATCATAAAGCTAAAAGTTTTAAAAGTAGTTTCCCACAAAGATATGTTTTTTGTTATTAATTTTGAACCATTATTGATTTTTTTAAATTTCTGTCCACTATTTAGTCCAACAATCTGATTTTCAAACCAATGAACTCTTCAATTTTTAGTAAACCGATCCAAGCTCAGGTTCAGAAACTTGAATTGAGCTGGACAAAACAGGCAAATATCGACTTGTATTTGCAAAGAGATGACCTGATTCACCCACATATTTCGGGGAACAAATGGCGAAAACTGAAGCCTATTTTTGAGCAATTTGAGCTTAAAAAGCCTTCGGGTATTTTGAGTTTTGGCGGCCCATTTTCTAATCATTTGGTGGCTTGTGCCGAAGCTTGTTTTTTGCATCATATTCCTTTTGTGGCTTGTTTGCGTGGACATGAAGAAGAATCTAGAAATTCAAATTTTTGTTTGGATTTTTTGCAATCTCGGAAGGCAAAAATCCATTGGATTGATCGTTCGACATTTAGACAATTGAGAACAGATCATTGGAAAAATCCCTTTCCTGATTTATATCCCGATTTTGATGTTTTGCCCGAAGGTGGACAATCTGATTTAGCTTTAAAATCATGCGAAGATATTTCAGAATTTTGGACAGAACATTACGACTTTGCTTGCGCGAGTATTGGTACCGGCACCACGTTTTCGGGTTTGGTAAATGGATTGCCAACAAGCTGTCATGGCATTGGTTTTTTGGCTTTAAAAGATCAAAATTATTTAGATGAACTAATTGATAATCAGATAATTAAAAAATCAAGCTATCATCTAAATCGAGATTTCCATTTTGGAGGTTTTGGCAAACACAAGGATGAGCTTATTGAGTTTATGAATGACTTTTATAAACAAACCAAAGTGCCTTTAGATCCGATTTATACAGGAAAAATGCTGTTTGGAATCCGACAGCTTTGTTTGGAACATTATTTTCCAGAAGGCTCAAAACTTATTGCCATTCATACCGGAGGACTTTCTGGTATTCGTGATTTTAATGCCTTAAGAAAACGCAAACATCAGTCTATTTTGGATTACGTTTAAGCTAAGGCTTTAAGTAAATCGTCAAAATCAATACCTTTAGCTTTGGCTTTATAATTGAGTAACACTCGATGTTGTAGAATAGGTTTCGCCACCTTCATAACATCCTCAATATCAGGAGAATACTTTCCACTAAGTGCGGCTTGTGCTTTGGCTGCCAAAATCAAATTTTGAGAAGCTCTTGGCCCGGCTCCCCAGGCAATGTATTGCTTTGCGAACTCGTTCTGAGCGTGTTTTCCGGTTCGAGTTGATTGCACAAGTTTTACAGTGTAATTCAGCACGGCATCAGGCACAGGAATAGCGCGAATTAACTTCTGAAACCCTAAAATTTCTTCGGCACTTATAACTTGTTTGATGTCTACTTTGTGATTTGCTGTTGTGCGCTTTACAATATCAATTTCTTGCTCCAAACTTGGGTAATCTAACTCTACCTGAAACATAAAACGGTCTAATTGCGCTTCGGGAAGTGAATAAGTTCCTTCCTGTTCTATGGGATTCTGAGTCGCCAAAACAAAGAATAAGTCGCCCAAACTAAAATGCTGCCCGTTGGAACTTACGGTTTTTTCTTGCATAGCTTCCAAAAGTGCCGATTGCGTTTTTGGAGGCGTTCGGTTAATTTCATCAGCCAAAATAACATTCGAAAACAAAGGCCCTTTTACAAACTCAAATTCTCGATTTTTATTCAGCACTTCTGAGCCAATAATATCACTCGGCATCAAATCTGGAGTAAACTGAATTCGATTAAAACTCAAACCTAAAGCTTTTGATAAAACATTAACCATCAATGTTTTTGCCAAACCCGGCACACCAACCAAAAGGCAGTGAGAGTTACAAAAAATGGAAAGTAAAAGTTGGTCTACAGCTTCTTCTTGCCCAACAACCAGCTTAGATATTTCGGTTTTCAAAGCCTGATATTTATCCTGAAGTTGGCTCACTTGTTCTACTTTTGATGCCATGGTTTAGTTTTGGTTTTTCCAGTTTTTGCTCAATGGTAAGCTAACAAAATCTTCATCAATTTGGATGTAAATTTTTGGAATAGTTCGTGCTTGCCAAGCTTCTATTTGGGTATCTTGCCTCGATTGTTCAGCCATGCGTTGAACATATTGATAATCGTCTTTGAGGTTTAAAATATGTTTTTCTTTTTTGCTTTTGACATACAAGATTCGATAGCCTTCTTTGCCATCTTCTTGTTTAAAATAGCTTGGTTCTGAAACCTCTTCGAGTTCGAGATTTTCAACTACCGAGGCTATTGCAGGATCCAATTCTTCGGTTTCAAAAAACGTTGTTCTTGTTTGTGGATTGATCATCAAACCACCATTTTGCTTAGTCTGTTCATCATCTGAATGTTCCAAACAAGCATCCGAAAAATTAATCGCTTCCTCTTCTATCGCCATTTTTATCTTAGCTAAGGCTTCTTTGGTTTCGTCTAACTGTGGCTGACCAATGGTTGGGCTTATCAAAATATGACGAATGTCGACTACCTCTCCACTTCTAGCCTCTAATTTCACAATGTGATAGCCATATTCGGTTTTAAAAGGATCTGAAATTTCGCCCACACTCAAGCTATACATCACATCTTCAAAAGCCTTCACAAACATACCGCGTTTGATGCCCTTGTAGAGTCCGCCCTGAAGCGAAGAACCTGGATCTTCGGAGTATAGAATAGCTAAAGTTGCAAAAGATTCTCCTTCCAAAATACGTTGTTTAAAATCATCTAATTTACTGATTGTCAAACTAATACTTTCCTTGTTTGGTTTTGGATATTTCAGTAATTGACCTATTTGCAATTGATTCCCAACCTCTGGCAAACTGTCTTTTGGTATCGAATGATAGAAGGTTTTAATTTCTCCTGGAGTCAGTTTTATGTCCGAAATTATATTCCATTTCGCCGATTGCACCAAGCTTTGCTCACGCATTGGCTCACGCATATCGTCTTTCAACTCTTCGATCGTTTTGCCAAAATGTTTTTCTAAAGCTTCTATACTCCCAACCTGACCTGCAATATATTGCAAACGGCTTTCAATTTGCGACTCGATTTGGTCTTCGTCAACCGTAACACTATCTACTCTGGCCTTATAAAGCATTAATTTTTGAGCCAACATATCTTCAAAAACAAAGGCTTCAAAGGTCTTATCAATCTCTTGACCTTGGTTTTTAAATTGTGTGATTTGATCCTGATAATCCGAAAAATAAATAGGTTCGTCGGCCACAACAGCAATCACTCTATCAATCTCAATGCGATCTTTTGGCTGAGCAAATACACTGCTGATCATCAGGCTAAAAATAACTATACTAAGGTGTTTCATAGGTTCTAATAGAATTCAAACTTACCTTCTTCAAGCGCGTTTTCAAACAATTTGTTTTCTAAGCTTTTAAGGAGTTTGTGTTTTCGTTGATGTAAAATTAAGTTTTGTACTTGGTCTTTGACGTAGTTTAAGGGCGGAATTTGGTCTTTTATTGTAAAGTCAACTATTTTTAACAGGTAATAGTCGGTTTCGCCTTCTAGAACCAACACCTCTTTTGTGTTCAAAATAGTGTCCTTATTCTGCTCTTTGATTGGGAGCTCTTCTATAAAATCATCCAGCTGAACCCATTCGTCTTTATTCAAATACGACCGTCGAGCATACATGTGGCAATAGTCTTCGAGCCAAGTTAAATCATCGTCCTGTTCCAAATACAAACGCGCTTTTACTTCGTCCAAATTTGGAGCATCTTTTGAAAGACGAATATAATTGAGTTTCAAAATACTCGATTTCAACATAAAAGTAGATTTATTCCTCATATAATAAACCTCCAATTCCTGTTCGCTAATAAGAGTGTCTAAATACTGACTCAGGTATTTTTGCTCAAACCGATGTGTAATCAATGATTTTTTATAGCGCTCCACTAAGGTTTGAATTTCTAACTCATCCTCCTGCAGATTAAATTGAGCGTGTTCTAAAAGAGCTTGTTCTTTTGCCCACGAGTTTACAAATTGCTCCAAAAACTCTAAGCTATCTTTTGGCGACACATGTTTGTTCATAACCAAATTAAAGTCTTGTATTCTGAGTTTAGAATCCTGATAACGAGCCAGATAATCTTCATTGTCTGATTCAGAAAACAAGCCACAACCCGAACAGATTAAGACTAATAAAAGTGAAGCAAAAGCATGTTTCATAAAGGATTTATTCTAGTTTTTGCTACTATCTTTTTGCATTTGCTCAAGAATGTCTGTATGAATTTTGATTTGATGTTTAGACTTCAATTCTTCAATCCATAGTTGTTCCAAATAGGTTTGGTAAGCTGAAATAGCGAGTCCTTTTGATTTTTTGAATGTTCTGGGCTCGGGCATCATTTCTTTAGTTATGTGCAAGAAAATACTGTTCGTTCCTTTCTTCCCGATATTGGTGTAGCCCACATTCCAATCCAAAGCATCAATAGCTTTATCCTTGCCTGCCTCAAACGTTTTTGTTGTATAATTGAAGTTCAACGATGAGGTTTTATTCAACTTAGCCTGAATTTGCTCTGGCTCTAAGTTTTTCTTAATCAATAGTTTTCTAGCTTTTTTTGCTATCTTTTTTGAGGCACATTCAAACAGTGTGGCTTCTATACGTTTGGCATACATAAATTCGTCTGGGTGCGCCTCAAAATACGATTTTACTGCCGTGGTGTCTTCAATGGCTTTATCCCAAATACGCTCTTTAGACACTTCGTAGAGCAACATACCGTCGTGATATTCCTGAATCAATAATCGATATTTTGGATACTTTCTGTCCAATTGAGTTTCTTCGTAAGCCAAAATTTTAGCTTTTGCAATAACCGCCAAACCATTCATAATATATTTGATCTTAGCTGGTGTTGCTGCCAATTCTTTTCGCCGAACGTGTAGAGTATTTAATAAATCAAGCTGAGAGAATGTTTGATTGGCAAAGGTAAAAACAGGCATCTGAAAGCGTTCGCCCAACGTGTTTGGCGTCCATTCCTGAGCATTAAACTCTTTTGTTTCTATGTATGGAAGTAGGGTTTTGATGCCCTCTTCGTGGAAAACAAAATTGTATTCTTTTTTTAGTTTATCGATAAATGCTTGAGAAGATTTGAGTGTACGTTCGTTTGTCGCTAGTTTTTTTCTCAGAAAGTCAGCTTCGTTCTCAAATGAACCAATATTTCTAGATCCTAATAGTTTTAAAATATGATAGCCGTATTTGGTTTCAAATGGTGCCGAAATTTCATTATTTTCTTTTAATGCAAAGGCCGCATTTTCAAAAGCCTCAAGCTTTGAGCCTGTTCCAAACCAGTCCATCATTCCGCCTCTACTCGCCGTTTTGGTGTCCTGAGAATAGGTTTTTACGAGTTTAGAAAAATCAGCTCCTGTTTTCAATTTTCCATAAATCTCATCAATTTTCTTTTTGTTTTCTTTGATCTTTGCTTCGTTTCCATCCTTAGGGTGTTTCAGGAACAAATGCGCCACTTGGCGTTCTCCGGGATTTAAACGTTTGTCGGTTACGTTCAGAATATGATATCCAAATTGTGTTCTTACAGGCATCGAAACCTCTCCGACCTTGGTATTGTAGGCGGCAGTCTCAAATGGATAAACCATTTTCAAAACAGTAAAAAAGCCTAAATCGCCTTCATTTTTAACAACCGATGGATCTTTAGAGTAGGCTTTCGCAATACTTACGAAGTCGGCACCTTTATTGATTTTATTACGCGCTTCAATTGCTGTGTTGTAAGCTTTCAACGTGTCGGCCGGTGAAGCATTTTCGGCACATGTAATCAAAATATGACTAGCTTTCACTTCATAACGCAAACGCTCATAAGTTTCTTTAAGGATGGCATCTTCGGTTTCCGAATCGGTTAAAAAACTCTTTGCTATTTGTTTTTTATACCCATTAAACTCTGTTTTGAAACTTGGCTTATTGGCATATCCTGAAGCTTCGGCATCCAACACTTTAAGTTTGAACTGAACAAACAGATCAAGGTATTCGTCTAATGTTTTAGGATCAACTTGCTCTGCTAAAGCTCTGTTTTTATTATAAATATGAGAAAATTCTTCAACCGTGTAATGGTTGTCGTCTATGCTTATCAGTACGTCATTCGGCTCTGGCTGAGCAAAAAGTGAGAAACTGCTGATAAAAAGAAAAGAAATAATAATCGATTTCATAAAAAATGAGTTCATAAAAGAGTTTAGTTTATCTTGAATAATTTGGTGCTTCTTTGGTAATAGACACATCGTGTGGGTGGCTTTCGTGGATACCAGCGGAGGTTATTCTCACAAATTTCGCTGTTTGTAAATCTTCTACTTTCTTGGCACCGCAGTAGCCCATACTTGCTCTCAAACCTCCAATAAATTGATACATCACTTCGCGGAGTGAACCCTTGTAGGCCACACGGCCAACAATGCCTTCTGGTACTAGTTTTTTATCATCATCTTCGTTGGCCTGAAAATACCGATCTTTAGATCCTTGTTTCATAGCGTCAATAGACCCCATTCCTCGATAGGTTTTATATTTTCTACCTTCAAAAATCACGGTGTCTCCTGGAGCTTCTTCGGTTCCTGCCAGCAGAGAGCCCAACATCACCGAGCTGGCACCGCCTGCTAGTGCTTTGGCAATATCGCCCGTAAATCGAATCCCACCATCGGCAATCAAAGGTACATCCGTTCCTTTCAACACTTCAGCAACATTCATCACGGCTGTTAATTGCGGCATTCCCACGCCTGCTACCACACGGGTTGTACAGATTGATCCTGGACCTATTCCAACTTTGATAGCGTCTGCGCCAGCATCTAGCAAAAATTTGGCTGCTTCTGCCGTGGCAATATTTCCCACAACTACATCTAAATCAGAAAATTGACTTTTTACTTTTTTCAACACATCAACCACGCCTTGTGTATGTCCATGGGCGGTGTCTACAACGATGGCATCTACGCCAGCTTTTACCAATTTTTCTACACGATCAATCACATCAGCTGTTACGCCAACGGCCGCCGCTACGCAAAGTCTCCCATATTTATCTTTGCAAGAGTTTGGGTTTTCTTTGACTTTGATGATGTCTCGAAAGGTAATCAAGCCCACCAATTCATCTTTGTCGTTGACTACGGGTAGTTTTTCTATTTTATTTTTTTGAAGGATGAGTTCAGCTTCCTTGAGAGACGTTTTTTCGCCTGTGGTATGCAAAGGCATCTGTGTCATGACTTCGCTTATCGGTTTTGATAATTTATTTTCAAAACGCAAATCTCTATTGGTTACAATACCTATCAGCTTCTTGTCTTGGTCCACCACCGGAATACCTCCAATACCATGTTCGCTCATCATATTTTTAGCATCCAAAACTGTGGAGTTTTGATGCAAAGTCAACGGATCGAGAATCATAGCACTTTCGGCTCGTTTCACTTTTCTGATTTCGTTGGACTGAGCTTCTACAGTCATGTTTTTGTGCAACACCGCAATACCGCCTTCTCTTGCCATAGAAATGGCCATGGCCGATTCCGACACTGTGTCCATTGCTGCAGCAACTACTGGTGCATTCAGACT
Organism: Flavobacteriales bacterium; assembly: GCA_049609625.1. Lineage (GTDB taxonomy): Bacteria > Bacteroidota > Bacteroidia > Flavobacteriales > CAJXXR01 > JBMYYR01. The sequence goes on from JBMYYR010000004.1 coordinate 53,186, forward strand.
TATGTTTCGAGAAAATTTGGTTTTTATGCTTACTTCTTTTGGTAGAACTTCCGAGTAAGCCGGGATAAGAAGCACATCATCATAAGTAAGTCCTTCTCCTAAAAAGCGGTCGGCATGAATTGCTCTCATATACTTTGCAAATTTAAAATTGCATGCAAAGATACAACTAATTCATTCATCCATTTGCTAAAAATTCATAAAACTAAAAGCCCTGCTCATGAGCTATTATTTTTTAGGCAAAGAACAACAGATTGGCTCAGTATGGATTGTTTTGATGGTATTGAACTCCAATTTGGAGCGGACTACTATTGCCTTGCTACGAAACTAAAGTGCCCTATGTTTACATTTGCACTAATGTAGGCTGTTGATTCTAGGTGGTATTTTCAATATATGTTCAGTTATTCTTTTTTATTAGTTGCTGGCAGAACCCTATACTTCAGCCTTGGATAATCCGACATTCTCAACTTATCTTTTTGCAATTCGGCCAAAGCATTTTTTGCAATCCATTTTGCAGATTTGCTCTCAAATTTCAATAATTCATTAGCAACTTCTATTGCTTTTCTATTCAGGTCAATATTTCGTTTTCCAATATTTCTTAACGACCAATTTACTGCTTTTTTCACATACAACCTGTCGTCATTTGCCTCACGCTTTATTATCGGAAAAAATTGCTCAAATAGTTCGTTTTCCGACGTTTTATCTGCCATACAATAGGAAGCCATAATGGCAAATCCGGCTCGTTTTTCAAATTCAGGTTCTCTTTCTGTCCATTCCAATATTTTGGCAAGAGCAAATTTGCTTTTAGAAAAAAGTCCCATACTGAAACTGTCGCAAATTTCCCAATTCTCGAACGTCTTAACCCATTTTTCCATCAACGGCTCGGTAATAGCTACCGGTTTGAACATTTTGCTACACAACAGCCGACCTTCGTAAATTCCGCTGTCAAAAAGTTGCAAGGCGAGTTCGTTATTTTGTCCAATTTCTTTGGCTATTATTTTCAGTTCCTTATGGTAAATTCCCAAAGAGTTGTTTGCTTTTATTCCAAACTTTTTTTCTTTAAAAACAACCTTTTCGGTATCTTTTAGGTCATAAAGACATGCTATGATTTCGTTGTAAGTCACTTATTTTTTTGAGTTTATTTCTATGGCTTGTTTAGTGATCTCCGTGATTATGTGTTAGAATTACAGCAATTGGTTTGTCTATCAAATCGGTATCGGCTCTTAATTCTGCGCCTGCACCTGGTGCAAAAGATGCTCCTACATCTACAAGTGTTACTCCTGTTTCAGATTCTACAATTGTAGACGTTGTACCGCCAACCGTTACAAAATGGTATCTTATTGTGTTTTCGGTCATAACCTCAGCTGTTCCTGTTGTTAATCCAGCAGTTGATGGTTTTCACCAAAGTCAACTTTTTTTGGCTCATCATCCTTTTTACACGACGCGAACACCAATAGCATTACACAAGATAGTGCGCTTAATAGATTTTTTTTTGTTCATTGAAATTGTTTTTTTTACTCCTACTCCGCTTTAATGTCTCTTTTCAGAAAATTCAGACTATTTCTAATTAATATCGCGAAATATACTAATTTAATTTTTTAAAAAAAATTAAACTTCAACAAACACATTCGTAAGCATTCAACGTTAACCTATTTTTGCACGAGTTACCCATAAGATAGCTTTCCTTTGACCTCTATCAACACCGCATTTTTGGACATCAACACCTCGAGAAATACTAGAATAAATATATGACTTTCAACAATAAAACTAAATATAATTATCGAATACAAAACAGTTAGCATACTGATGGTTAAGAGCACATAGTAAGGCCAATATCACATAAAAAAACTTGCGATAGCTTTGTTTAAATGCGTTCTCGTCTGTGCTTTGAAAAAAAAAACTGAAAGTAAATGAGGTCTTAATTTCCATATTTAAAATCAAAAAACTATTTTTGCTCCTAATAAAAAAAACGACCATGAATTTACACGAATTCCAAGGAAAAGAAATACTAGCAAGCTACGGTGTTGGCATCCAAAGAGGTATTGTAGCCTCGACGCCAGAAGCTGCCGTTGAAGCCGCAAAAACATTAACTGAAGAAACCGGAACCGGATGGCACGTTGTGAAAGCACAAGTGCACGCAGGCGGTAGAGGAAAAGGCGGAGGCGTGAAGCTTGCCAAAAACCTCGACGAAGTGAGAGACCGCGCAAACGACATCATCGGAATGCAATTGGTAACGCCACAAACGTCTGCCGAAGGAAAAAAAGTACATCAAGTGTTGATTGCTGAAGATGTTTATTACCCAGGAGAAACTGAAACGTCTGAGATTTATATGTCGGTGTTGATGAACAGAGCGACAGGTCGAAATATGATTATGTATTCTACTGAAGGTGGAATGGATATTGAAGAAGTGGCTGAAAAAACAGCCCATTTAATCTTTACCGAAGAAATTGATCCTACAGTAGGTCTTCAAGGTTTTCAGGCCAGAAAAATTGCCTTCAATTTAGGCTTGGAGGGCTTGGCGTATAAAAACATGGTCAAATTTGTATTCAGTTTATACAAAGCGTTTGAATCTACAGATTCATCAATGTTTGAAATCAACCCAGTGCTAAAAACCTCTGATAATAAAATTATTGCTGTTGATGCCAAAGTGAGTATTGATGACAACGCCTTGTATCGTCACAAAGACATTGCGGCATTGAGAGACACACGCGAAGAAGATGCCACTGAAGTTGAAGCTGGAGAATATGGATTAAACTTCGTAAAACTAGACGGAAACGTTGGCTGTATGGTAAATGGTGCTGGTTTGGCAATGGCAACTATGGACATCATTAAAATGTCTGGCGGAAACCCAGCTAACTTTTTAGATGTTGGCGGAACTGCTGATGCTCAACGTGTTGAGCAAGCTTTTCGAATTATTTTGAGAGATAAGAATGTAAAAGCAATCTTAGTCAATATTTTTGGTGGAATTGTTCGTTGCGACCGTGTTGCTAACGGAATTGTTGATGCTTGCAAAAACATGACTGATATTAATGTACCAATTATTGTTAGACTTCAAGGGACAAATGCCGTTGAAGCAAAACAAATTATAGATGAATCTGGTTTAGAAGTGCACTCGGCAATTGCCCTTCAAGACGCTGCTGACCTTGTGAAAAAGTTAGTTTCTTAAATCAGTTTTGATGATATTTAGAATCTAAAGCTGATTCTAAACAAAAAAAGCCAGTTCTGTTGAACTGGCTTTTTTTTTGAATAAATTTTTTATTTAACATGAAGTTTGATCTAAGGTTCTTTGTTATATCTCGACGCTATTGCTATGATTTTCATTTCTTTATATTATGATGTCAAGCGACCTAAAAAAGTACTTACTATACCCAATGTATTACCAAAAGAGGAAGGCTATTTGTTTATAAAAGACAGCAAGGGCAAAAAAGACCGAAAGACCATTTTGTCTGATCATTTGGTCGATTAACTGAGGGAATATTACCGAAAAGAAAAGCCTTCCTATTGGCTGTTTGAAGGACAAACGGGCGGCAAATACAGTACTACAAGTATTCGTGCTATATTCAGGAAAGCTGTAAAGGAAACCAACTCCAATCCTTGGGCAACGGTGCATACACTCCGCCATTCCTTTGCAACCCACTGTATAGAAAACAATATAAACCTGCGGTATTTGCAAAATATGCTGGGGCATAACTCTCCAAAAACCACCGAAATCTATACTAAAACCATCCAATATGAACAACAAAAGTGTAGAAAGCCCTTTGGATGGTTTGTTGAAAAACACTACATTTGAGACTTGAAACTATAGGCGATATATCAACAATAGAGATGTATGTGTATTGGGCAACATTAGGAAAAACCGATAGAATTTCGGATATTTGGATTATAAAAGAATAATAAAATGGCAACAGTTGACAAAATAAGAACCGGATTAATTGACAAAATTCTTTCAATTAATAATAAAGATTTTTTAGAAGCACTTGATAAATTAATTTCATCAAGCAAATCTGAATCAGAAATTGTGGAATTAACTAATGAGCAAAAAGTAATGTTGGAAATGAGTGAAAAAGATATAAAAATGGGAAAACTCATTTCTCAAGACGCAATGAATAAAAGAAATCTTGAATGGCTAAACGCAATATAGTTTGGACACGAACTGCCGACCTTCAGTTTGTAGGAATTTTAGAATATTGGGTTAAGAGAAACAAGTCGAATAGATTTTCAAAAAAGCTATTGAAATTAGT
>JBMYYR010000005.1:0-54121 GCA_049609625.1 Flavobacteriales bacterium
TAAAATAGTAATTCACTGGATTTACCTTAGCTCCATTTTTATAAACTTCGTAATGCAGATGTGGCGCAGTTGATGTTCCCGTATTTCCAACAAAGCCAATGACGTCGCCACGTTTGACTTTATCGCCTTTTTTCACATTAAACGACTGCATGTGTGCGTAAAACGTCTCATAACCATAGCCATGATCTAATTTTATTGAATTTCCATAACCACGTCCCGAACGTCGAGTTTGTGAAACAACGGCGTTTCCAGTCGCATAAATCGGTGTATTTCTCGGCGCCGTAAAATCCATCCCATAATGGAATTTTCGAGTTTTATAAATTGGATGAATCCGATAACCAAAGCCAGATGCCATTCGCTTAAGGTCTTTATTTGCAACAGGTTGAATAGCCGGAATAGAGGCAATCATCTCCTCCTTTCCTTTGGTCAAATTGAGAACTTCATCAAAAGATCGAGATTGAACATAAAGTTTTTTTCTAATATAATCGAGTTCTTTTTTGGTCTCAATGACTTCCTCAGAATGCTCATAAGCCTCAAGTTGTTCATAGCGACGAGCTCCTCCCAGACCTGCATTTCTGATGCTTTGACTAATAGGTTCGGCTTCAAAAATGGTTCTATAAATATTGTCGTCGCGCTCTTGAATATCCTCCAACACAAGGTTTACCTGATTCAAATCTTTTTTTAAATCTTTGTATTGTAAATTCAAAAAAACAAGTTCTTTTTGAAGCTTTCGCTCTTTTGGCGATCCAAAAAAAGTGTACAACACAAAGACCATTCCGCCAGCAATAGCAGCACATAGACCAAAAAAAGCAAACAACTTAATCAGTCGTTGTTTTTTCGATTTTTTTACCTTTACATAAGCTCCAGTCTCAGGGTCGAAGACATACTTATCTTTTAACATAGTCAGAAATTTAATGAAGCTTTAGTATCTTTGGGACTTCTTTTTGAAACTAAAGTTAATCGCAAATATAGTTATTTTTGCTGTTGCTCAAGGTTAAATATTGTAATTGATTCACTATCAACATCTTTAAAGTCTCAAAATAGAATAACTAAACTCAAAAAAGCCAAAATACACTATGTTAAGTGCAATAGAAATTCGCCAAAAGTTCCTCCAATTTTTCGAAAACAAAGGACATCAACTTGTTCCTTCCGCTCCTTTGGTGCTCAAAAACGATCCGACCTTGATGTTTGTCAATGCCGGTATGAATCCCTTTAAAGACCTCTTTTTGGGCAATAGCCCGATTGAACATCCACGGGTTTCTAATAGTCAAAAATGTTTGCGAGTTTCAGGTAAACACAATGATTTAGAGGAAGTTGGATATGACACTTACCACCATACACTTTTCGAAATGTTGGGTAATTGGTCTTTTGGAGATTATTTTAAGGAAGACGCCATTTCTTGGGCTTGGGAATTGCTCACAGAAGGTTTTGGTTTGGATAAAGATATTTTATATGTTTCTGTTTTTGAAGGCGATAAGGCTGATAAAACCGAATTTGATCACGAAGCTAATACCATTTGGAAGACCTTTGTGGATGAATCTCATATTGTTTTAGGTAATAAAAAAGATAATTTTTGGGAAATGGGCGATGTTGGGCCTTGTGGGCCTTGTTCCGAAATTCATATTGATTTACGATCAGCCGAAGAGCGTGCAAAAATCAACGGAAAAGACCTCGTAAATGCCGATCATCCTCAAGTTATCGAGATTTGGAATTTGGTTTTTATGCAGTTCAATCGCAAAGCCGATGGTTCGCTAGAAGACCTGCCAAACAAACACGTCGATACCGGAATGGGCTTCGAACGTTTGGTGCGTGCCATCCAAAAAAAGACTTCAAATTACGATACTGATGTGTTTCAACCGATTCTCAAAGCGATTGAAAATCAATCGAATATGACTTATGGTGCGACTGAAAAAATCGATATTGCCATGCGTGTTATCGCCGATCATCTTCGTGCGGTAAGTTTTGCTATTGCCGATGGTCAATTGCCGAGCAGTAATGGTGCTGGCTATGTCATTCGTCGAATTTTACGACGTGCTTCTCGTTATGCTTACACCTATCTTAAACAAGAAAATCCGTTTATTTATCAATTAGTTGATAGTTTGATTTCGAGTATGGGCAGTGCCTTTCCAGAACTCGAAAAACAAGCCGATTTAGTCAAAAAAGTGATTCAACAAGAAGAGCAATCCTTTCTAAGAACACTTTCTAAAGGACTTTTGTTGCTCGAACAAGAAATGGAAAATGCCTCATCGAAAATTATTTCTGGAAAAAAAGCCTTTCAATTGTATGACACCTTTGGTTTTCCTGCCGATTTGACTCAATTAATTGCTTCCGAACAAGGCTTTGAAGTCGATATGAAAGGTATGCAAGCTGAGCTTCGAGGTCAAATAGAACGTGGTCAGGAAGCTAGTGCTTCCAAAACCGATGATTGGGAGATTTTTGATGACTCTCAAAGCGATCAATTTGTTGGTTATGATGATTTAATTTGTGAAACCAACATTTTAGCTTGCCGAAAAGTAGAACAAAAGAAAAAAACATTTTATCAGCTAACGCTCAATCATTCACCTTTTTATGCCGAAGGCGGTGGTCAAGTTGGCGATGTTGGTCAACTGATTTGCAAAGATGATGTGATTGCCGTTTTTGATACAAAAATCGAAAATAATCAGCGCTTACATTTTTGTAATAAAGCTCCAAAATATCCACAAGAAATCTATCAAGCTCAAGTTAATGCGAGCAAACGTCAGGCTTCGGCTTGCAACCACAGCGCCACGCATTTATTGCATTTTGCTTTGCGATCGGTGCTGGGAACACACGTCGAACAAAAAGGTTCTTTGGTCAATGCAGATTATTTGAGATTTGATTTTTCACATTTTTCTAAACTTAGCGAAGACGAACTTCAATCTATTGAAAATCAAGTTAATTCAATGATTATCAATGGATTGATTCTCAATGAAAATCGACAATCAACTTTAGAGGAAGCTAAAGCAAAAGGCGCTATGGCTTTGTTTGGAGAAAAATATGGCGATACCGTCAGAACCATTCAATTTGGAGAATCGATTGAACTTTGTGGTGGAACACACGTTGCAAACAGTTCAGAAATTGGTTTATTTAAACTGAAATCAGAATCTGCTGTTGCTGCTGGAATCCGACGAATTGAAGCCATTACACAACAAACAGCTTTGCAATTTTTGATGGGCGAACAGAAACTTTTAGATGAGATTCGAGTTCAAGTTAAAAACCCAAAACATCCGCTAAAAGCTGTCCAACAATTACAAGCTGATTTAGCATCGAATCAGAAAAAATTGGAACATTTATTAGCCGAAAAATCAAAACAAGTTGCCCAAAATTTGGAACAACAAGTTGAAACCACGGCTTCTGGCTTACAAATTTTGGCTCAGGAAGTGGATTTAGATATGGCTCAAATTAAAACCTTAGCTTTTGGTTTGGAAAAGAAATTTGATAAATTTTGTGGACTTTTCGCCTCTTCATCTGGAGAAAAAGCCAATTTAACCATCATTTTTTCAAAATCAGTCAACGACGCCTCAGAAGAACTCCACGCCGGAAAACTCATCAAAACTTTGGGCAAACACATCCAAGGTGGCGGTGGCGGACAAGCCCATTTTGCAAGTGCTGGCGGAAAAAACAAAGCTGGAATTCCAGCTGCTATTCAGGAGTTTAAAAGGCTTTTAAATTCACTTTAAAAACAAAAGCATCGTTCAATTTTTGAAAACAACAGTCTTTATTTTATCTTTATAAAAAACTAATTTATGTCAACCTCAAGCATTCCTTCATTAGATTTAGCCGATTTTTTTTCGGACAATCCGCAAACTAAACAGCAATTTGTTCAACAACTTGGCGAAGCTTACGAAAGCATCGGTTTTGTTTCTATCAAAAACCACGGACTTTCTGCCGCCGATCAGGATTTACTTTACAGCTCAGTAAAATCATTTTTTGAACTTCCGAAAGCTCAAAAAAAGCAGTATGAAATTCCAGGTATTGCAGGTCAACGTGGCTATGTTTCCTTTGGAAAAGAATCGGCAAAAGGTTCTGAGCACAAAGATTTAAAAGAGTTTTGGCATTTCGGACAATATGAAAATATTCCAGCTCAAAACAAATCAGATTATCCTGATAATGTGATGGTTAATGAAGTTCCTGAATTTAACGAAGCTGGAAAAAAAGCTTTTTTACAACTCGAACAAACTGGGAAATTTATGTTGCGCGCTATTGCGCTTTATTTAGGTTTGGATGAATGTTTTTTTGATGATAAAATTGTTGGCGGAAACTCAATTTTAAGACCAATTCACTATCCACCAATTCAATCTGAACCCAAAGGAAGTGTACGTGCCGGACAGCATGAAGACATCAATTTTATTACCTTGTTGATGGGGGCTTCGGCAGATGGTTTACAGGTTTTGAATAAACAAAATGAATGGGTTTCGGTAACCGCCATCGACGATCATATTATTGTAAATGTGGGCGATATGCTTCAACGTTTGACTAATAATGTCTTGCGCTCTACAACCCACCGCGTAGTCAATCCACCCAAAGAAAAATGGGGTGAAGCACGTTATAGTATTCCTTTTTTCTTGCATCCCAAAGCCGCTGTTTCTTTAGCTTGTTTGCCTTCTACGGTAACTGAAAACAGACCAAAAGCCTATGACGACATCACGGCTGGAGCGTATTTGAGAGAGCGTCTCATCGAACTTGGTTTGATTAAATTGTAATCGACATGGCAAAATTAAACAGCTTAGAAGATTTAAAGTCTTTATTTCCCAATAGCCTTCCCGAATCTGAACTTGAAGAGGTCATCGAAACGGAAAAAGAAGCCGACTACGGCACCAAAAAACTGCACGTTCAATACGAGCGCAAAGGCAGAGGCGGTAAAGAAGTTTGTGTAATTTCTGGTTTCGATTGCGATGAAGAACAAATAAAAGTCTTGGCAAAAGCCCTAAAACAAGCTTGTGGTTTGGGTGGTTCTGTGAAAGACCAAAGTATTTTGATGCAAGGTAAAAGCATGAATGCCATTGAGGTCTATCTAAAAAAACAAGGCTTTCAAGTAAGCCGAAATGTCTAAAAAAGTTTATTAATTATGAGCATACAAATTGCCATCGACGGGCATTCGTCGACAGGAAAAAGTACGATTGCCAAAGGTTTGGCAAGTCATTTTGGGTTTCTTTACGTCGATTCTGGCGCTATGTATCGCTGTGTGGCTTTGGATGCCTTGAGAATGGGTTTGGTTGATGAAGATTCAATCCAAACCGAAGCTATCTCAAAACGTGTGCAAAATCTTGATATTCAATTTGATAATCAATCTATTTTACTCAACTCAGAAGATGTTAGTACTGAAATCCGAAGCCTTAAAGTAGCCTCAGTTGTTAGTCGGGTAAGTGCTATAAAAGCCGTCCGAACAGCTTTGGTTTCGGCTCAACAAAACTTGGCAAAAGCCCAATCGGTTGTGATGGACGGACGTGATATTGGTTCGGTCGTTTTTCCCGAAGCTCAAATCAAATTATTTGTAACTGCCCATCCAGACGTGAGAGCAAAACGACGCTTTGACGAACTCAAAACCAAAGGTTTAGAAGCCGAACTAAGCGAAGTGAAAACCAATCTTTTGGAACGTGATCAAACCGATAGTCAGAGAAAAGAAAGTCCACTCATTCAATGCGAAGATGCTATTTTGATTGACAATAGCAATTTGAGCCACGAAGAGCAAATGGAAATGATTAAAGCTTTGGTTTGTTGTCGGTTGGGTTAGACATCAGATGTTTTCAACATATTTTTTATTGCCAAACGAGTTCAATCTAAGAAAAGAATACGTTCAGCCGAAAAATGATTTGTAGTTTTGCTAAAATTATTTTATTCTAGTCGAACCAAATCTTATGAAACCAAACTTTCTTCTTTCTATTAGTCTTCTGATATGTTGTTTTTTATCTTGTGCCGATACTCAAAGCGACTCGTCTAAAGCAACGGAAGCCATTCTATACATCCCACAAAATGCAGCTTTCATTGTTGAAGGACGCAACTTGCTTGGGGTAAAAGACGAGGTTGTAAAAGCTGATTTTCAGTCGCTTAGCCCCGAAAAAAGCGAACTTTCAAGTTTTTTCACATTACTTTCTGAGCTTGAACAAGAGCTAAATACCAACCAATCTTCGCTTTGGCGAAACTATGAGTTTTGTTTTTCTATCCACAGCTCCGGAAGCCAAAAAACAGGCAGTATTTTGGTTCTGAAAGACAAGTCCAAACAGTTGCTAAAAGCAATTTATTCCAGTTTTAATGATGATCAAAAATCTATAGAACAATATGAAAATAAAGTCATTACAAAATTAAAATCCGAAACATTAGCCTGTGTTCAAATTAATGATTTTATGCTGATTTCGGATGAAACTATTTTGATAAAAGACGCTATTTTACAACATTCTGCCAAATCAAATTTGAAAACCAATCCGCATTTCCAAAAGGTCTTCAAAAGCGCAGACCGTGATGAAATGCTCAATATTTATATCCAAAGCCAGTCGTTTTTTGAGGTCTTGAGTATGGATTACACCATTGATTTGGGAACACTTTCAGAGCTGGATGAATGGATGGCTTTAGATCTTGATTTAGATAAAAACCGAATGGTTTTGACTGGTATTTGCAACGCCAAAGAAGGGAATCGTTTAGATAAAATGAAATTTGGAACAAGCGGAAAACCAAGTACTATTTTCGACTATTTACCAGCCCAAACAGCCTTAGTTTATTCTCATTTGTTTGCCGATATGCAGCAACTATACAGTGCTCAAATAAAACGGATTGAAAAACAACAACAACTTGATACGTGGAAAAAAATCAAAAAAGAAAATCCTTTTTCGGTAGATCAATTTATGGATGATGTGGATGATGAATTTGGCATTGCCCAACTCAACGTAGATCACTCTGAGCAAGTGGTTTTTATCAAATTAAAAGCCTTTGATTTTGTGAGAAGTTTGCTCGAAGATTCTGAACTAGAACCTTATCGAGCACATGAAATCAAACAGTTGAAATCTAAAGGCATTTGGCCTTATTTGTTTTCTGAACAGATGGCGATCGATACACTAACAAAAGCATTAATTCTGGATAATTATTTAATTCTAGCCAATCATCAAAATCAAATTAAACAACTGATAAACAGTTATTTGCTTAATGAAATCCTAAGTCAAAATGACGGATTCAAGAACTTGAAGCATGAACTTTCAGACAAAACCAACTTGTGGTTTTACGCTTCTGAAAAAGCACTGGAACACTATCCCAAAGCGCACTCAAAATCGAAAAAAAACACTTTAATTTTTGAAAAAAAATTGAGCAAATTGGGAAAGATTTTAGCTCAGGTTCAGGTTGAAGATCATTATTTTCAAATCAATATTGCTGCAAAAAACCCAAGTAAACAATGGGAAAAACCAGCCCGAACGACGAACTGGACTTTAGGTTTTGAGCATGAATTTTCTTCTGAGTTTTATTCTATCTGGAACGACAAGAGCAAAGCGTATGACTTGATGGTTCAAGATGAAAAGAACACCTTATTTCGATTAAGTCGAGAGGGTAAAATTTTATGGCAAAAACCTATGGATCAGCGCATTATAAACATCGAAGCTATAGATGTTTATAAAAACGGACGTATTCAGAGTTTGATTCAAACTAAGGATAATTTGTTTTTATACGATAAAAATGGAAAAATAGTAACAGGTTATCCTGTGAGCTTGCCTTCAGAGTCGACGGCGAAGTTGGCTGTTTTTGATTATAAATCGAATAGAGATTATCGAATTTTAGTGCCTTGCAAAACACATTTAGCTATGTTCAACCAGCTAGGTAAGCGTGTGCAAGGATGGAAAGCCTATAAACAAAAATACGCCATCGACAGTCAGCCCATCCATCATCAGGCGTACGGAAAAGATTTTATTGTTTGCTCAAATGCGAATGATGAAATATTGGTTCTAAAGCGCGCCGGAACCTCACGGTTTGAGGTCAAAAAACGAGTCAAAACACATCCAAAAACACAGTGGTTTGCCAAACGCAATGCCGTGGAATTTAATTGCAGAAACACAGATGGTCAACTTGTTACGGTTATGAATCAAGGCTTAACCGAAACTACAAAAGCTGAACAGAAAGAGCCGCTGGCGTTTTTCGACCAAGAAGATTTACAGCTTTCCGTTGGGTCATCGGCTTTGATTGCCCGCTACCACACAAAGGCTTTTAGTCATTCGTTTGAAAACAGTAAATCGGAGATATTTTTGGATCGAGCAGCTCATTTTATCGCCGTTTCGGATAAACAAAATGAAGAGGTCTATGTTTTTGATTTAAACACTGGCGAGCAAGTCGAGAAAAGTCCGTTTTATGGAAATTCTAGGCCAAAGTTGATGTTTGATGAAAAGAAGAATTTACTACATATTTATGTAGGTGGTTCAGACGGAACATTATATGCTTATCAACTTTTGGTGGAGTAATGCCATAAAAACCAGCTTCTTACCTAAGCTTTGGAACTATTAGTATCTGTATTCCATCTCAAAACAATATACCCGATGATGGCAGAAATAAACGAACCGATAAGAATACCTGTTTTGGCAGAATCGATATAAACGGGCATGTTGCTAAAGGCGAGGCTTGCTATGAAGATAGCCATAGTGAACCCAATACCTGCTAAAAAAGACACACCAACAATTTGCCGAAAACAAATGTCGTCTGGCAAAGTGATTAGATTTAACTTTTTGGCTATCATAATAATAGCTGTTATTCCGATACACTTTCCTAAGACTAAACAAATGACAATATTGCGTATCAAATCGGTATCCAAATCAACGTCGCTCGTTAGGACAACTCCAGCATTGGCCAAAGCAAATACCGGAATAATAAAATAGGCGACCCAGTTGTGAAGCTTGTGTTCGAGGTGCTGAAGTGGAGACTGAAAGCTTTCTGTCCAATCTTCAATAGCATCAATTTCATTGATTTGTTCGCTCGATAAGATTGGCTTTTCCGACAATTTGGCCTTTTTAATATTCGTAATAATCATATTTAATTTGTCCAAAAAATCTGCGGTTTTTATTTTTTGGCGAACAGGCACCGAAAAAGCTAAAAGAATACCCGCTAAGGTAGGATGAATACCCGATTTTAGGAACAAAAACCAGACGATAATTCCGAAGAAAAGCAGTAAATACTTTGAATAAAATCCTCGATAAGAAATAATGTAAAGAATAGCCAAAAGTCCAAAAGCAGCAAAAAGAAGACTAAGGTTTATTGCACCGCTATAAAAAATAGCAATAACCAATACGGCTCCAAGGTCGTCTACGATGGCAAAGGCAGTAAGAAAAATCTTTAAGCTTAGCGGCACTCGGTCGCCCAAAAGTGTTAGAATTGCTAAGGCAAAGGCGATATCGGTAGCCATCGGAATTGCCCAGCCTTTCTGGGTTTCGGGATTTTCGTTGAAGAAAATAAAAAACAAAACAGGCACCAACATTCCTCCCAAAGCACCAAACAAGGGAAAGGCAATTTTTTTGATCGAATTTAGCTCTCCAATCAAAAACTCTCTCTTAATTTCTAGCCCGATAAGGAAAAAGAAAATAGCCATCAAGCCATCGTTTATCCATAAAATCAAAGGTTTTTGAAGCTCAAAATTTGATGAAATAAATCCTAATTCGTATTGCCAAAGCGATTGATATTGTTCTCCATAAGGTGAATTTGCCCAAAGTAGGGCAATTAATGTGCTTACAATCAATAATATACCGCTAAAGCTTTCAATTTTTACGAATTTCTGAAAAGGTGTAAGAATTATTTCTTTTATCATGTTGGTCTAAGGTTGGTGTTTGTATAAAAAATTGAGGAGCGCTCTATCCAGATTTGTATGCTTTCTGATGGTGTTCTTGCTCAAAATATGTTTGCGAAATTACAAATTATCATCGACTTTCTTTAGCATTTCAAAAACTTAAACTAATTTCTATTCACGTTTTCTTAAGAGCATTTTTCAAAAGAAAAAAATATAATCAACTCAATATCAACTTTTTGAATGATGGTAGATTGTTTTATTCTTCTGCACGACTACATTAACAAGAAAAACAATAAAAAACTGAAGGCCCAAAATAGTGGCCATTGCTCCAGCAACAGAAGCATTGAGTTTGACCGACAATAGATAGCCCCAAAACACGGCGTGAATGCTGAATCCACAGGCTAAATAAATCATTTTTTTGAGTTGTTTGGAAAGTAAATAGGCTGTTGCGGAGGGCACAACCAAAAAAGCAAGTACCAAAATAGCACCAACAGATTCGAAAGAAAATACGGTTACAAAAGACACCAAAGACATTAAACCATAGTTGATGGCAGCAACCGACATACCGATACTGGCGGCGTAAAGCGGATCGAAACTTGTGATTTTCAATCCATTGAAAGCAAAACTAATTAATCCGACAACGACAATCAACATACAAAGTCCTAAAACAAAAGCTCTTGGCAGCCAAATGGTTGAGCTTAGCTGAATAAGATCTAAAGGCACATAAGCAATTTCGCCAAAAAGCACACAGTCTTGATCGATATCGAGGTTGTCATTAAAAAATGAAATCATAATAACTCCAATGGCAAACAACCACGTATACGTTACGCCGATAGAGGCATCTTCTTGCAAACGCCCGATTTTATTGAAGCTCTCAATCATGAAAGTACTCAAAACTCCAAGTCCGGCAGCGGCAAAAAGCATTGGCAAAGCGCTGTAAGATTGTGTAAACAAATAGGCGATTACAATCCCTGGCAAAACAGCGTGAGAAATTGCGTCGCCAATCATAGCCATTTTTCTGAGAATCAAGAAACTACCGAGAATTGCACTCGGAATGGCGATGCATACGGCCGTTAAGAAAATCCAAAGAAAATTTGTGTCGAAATACTGCATTTAGTTGTACGGAATTTGGTTTTGATGCGGATCTTGAACTGGAAAATCTAAGAGTTGTTCAAGTTCGGCTTCGAGTTCGTCATTGATAAAATGCTCGATGGTGTCGGCATCTTCGTGTACGTGATCGCCTTTTACTTTAAGTTTGGTACTGAGGTACATTTCCCAAAGTCGGTGGAGTTTCACGATGCGTTTTGCTCGAGTTAATCCCTTATCTGTCAATCGAATACCGCTATTTTTAGATAAAAAACCTTGTTGTTTTAATGTTTTGATGCCTTTTCTGAGTAAAGCAATATCGAAATACCGACGTTCTAAAACAGCGGATTCTTGACGTAGTTCTAAAAAATCTGATTGCGCTTCGCCGAGATGATAAATGGTTTTGAGAATGTTGTCTTCCAACATTTTATTTCTGATGTTTTTTCGTTTTTGGAGTCGAGAAAATAGTCCTTTTTTGGGTGAAAAAAGTATGGAAAAAATGGCAAAAAAGGATAGAAAAATAACAATCCACGGCCCTGTTGGCATTTTCACGGCAGACATCGAAACCAAAACACCCAAAAGACCAGAACACATGGCAAAAAGTGCCGAAAGGATTAACATCGACTTCAAATTATTGGTCCAAAACCGAGCTGAAGATGCTGGCGTAACCAAAAGTGCGGCCATTAAAACAATTCCAACAACCTGAATACCAACAACTATAACTAAAATTGTAAGCACCGACAACAACCATTCACTGAGTTTGACATTCATGCCAATGGTTTTGGCATAGGCTCTATCAAAAGACAACAATAAAAAATTCCGAAAGAAGGCTACAATGGCTAAAATGATTAATCCAGAAATTGATGCCAGCCAATATAAATCAGCTTTGAGCATAGCGGCAGCTTTTCCGAACAAAAACTTATCTAAACCCGTTTGTGCCGATTGATATTCATGTTGAATATGCGTGAATAATAAGACTCCAAATCCAAAAAAGACGGAAAGTACCAGCGCAATGGCGGTATCGGTTTTGAGTTTTGAATAACGCGTTAAAACATCCACCAAAGTGATGGACAAATAGCCTGTAAAACATGCGCCCAAAATAAGATAAATCGGGTCTTGAGACTGGCTCAACATGAAGCCCAAAGCAATACCCGGAAAAACCGAATGCGCAATGGCATCGCCAATAAGCGCTTGTTTTCTCAAAAAGGTAAATGAGCCAATAAGTCCAGAAGCTAAACCGAGCAAAGCCACGCCAAAAATCACCGAATACATCATATACTTTGGTGGTCTTTTCGCCCAACTTCCGAGGCTTTTAATACATCAAAAACTTGACTTAAAATACTTAATTGACCGCCATAAGTGGCTTCGAGATTAGCTTGCGTGAGCACGTCATCAGTCTCGCCAACATCAACCATTCGGGTGTTGAGTAAAATGAGGTGATCGAAATATTTTCTTACGGTTTGAAGGTCGTGATGCACCACCAAAACGGTTTTTCCTTCGGCTTTCATCACTTTTAGAAGATTGATGATGGATTTTTCGGTTGTGGCATCCACGCCAGCAAAAGGTTCGTCCAACAAATAGAGTTGAGCATTTTGAGCCAAAGCTCGTGCAATAAATACCCGTTGTTGTTGACCTCCAGAGAGTTCTGAGATTTGTCTTTTGCTAAAATCAGCCATATTAACTTTTTCTAAACAATGCATTCCCCAGGTTTTATCGGCTTTAGAAAGTCGCTTATAAAATGGTCTTTGGGCGTAAATCCCCATCAAAACGACATCCAAAACTGAAGCCGGAAAATCCCAATCGACACTTTCTCTTTGCGGTACATAAGCCACTTTTTTACGGACATCTTGAAGTTTGTTTCCAAACAATTTCACAAAACCGCTGTCTAAAGGCAATAAATCCATCAAAGCTTTGAGCAAGGTCGATTTTCCTGAACCATTTGGACCTAAAACACCACATAAAACGCCTTTTGGAATTTCAAAATCGACATCCCACAAGACTGGTTTTTTGTCGTAGCTCACGGTTAAATCGTGAACTTCTATTAAGGCTTCTTTGCGCTCTTCCATTAGTTTTTCATTGCCTCTACAAAGGTGTTCGTATTGTGTTGCAACATCCCGATATAAGTTCCTTCGGGCGTTCCTTCATCGCCCATAGCATCAGAAAAAAGCTCGCCTCCAATGTTGATATTAAAACCTGCCGATTGACATTGCTCAACGACCGACTGAATGGCTTTTGGAGAAACCGAACTTTCGACAAAAATGGCTGGAATTTGACGCTCAATCAAGGTATTTACCGTGTTTTGAACATCTTTTAAACCAAATTCGGTTGAAGTCGACAAACCTTGAAGTGCCAAAACTTCAATATTGTACCGACGTCCAAAATAAGCAAAGGCATCGTGAGCCGTATAAAGCACACGACGGTTTTCAGGCACTTGACTCAATTTTGTTCTAATTTCTTGATCTAAATCACTTAGTTTTTGAAGATAAGCTGAGGTGTTTTTTTCGATTTGGATTTTATCATCAGGGAATTGATTTTGAAGTTTTAAACTCATTGCCGAAGCTACTTTTTTCCAAATCAACACATCAAACCAAAAATGCGGATCTTGACCCGAAGCAAACTCACCTGTTGTTCTAATATCGGCATCAGCCAAAGCTAAATCTGCCGACCAAACCTCTTTTCTTTTAGCTAATTTTTGAAGAATATCACCCATTTTTCCTTCAAGATGTAAACCATTATAAATAATTAAATCGGCTTTTTGGAGGTTAACCAAATCACCCTGAGAAGCTTTGTAATAGTGTGGGTCTACGCCTGGGCCCATCAAAGCATCAACTTCATATTCGGCTGGCAATAAATTGATAGCCAAATCTTTGAGCATTCCAGTTGTGCAAACAAGTTTAGTTTTTTCTGTTGCTTTTGGATGTTTTTCTGACTCCTGACAAGATTGTAACACACAAATCAAGCTGAAGAATAGGGCAATGATTTTTTTCATAATTTATTAACTATTAGTTGTTTAGTCGCTTTTGAGCTAAGTTGTTTTTGTTCGGTGTTGTGTTCGATGATTAAACTGTCATCGAATGTAATTTTATCTAAAATTTTGAATGAAGATCCAATATCTAAACCCAAAACATTGAGGTAATTTAAAAATTCGGAAGCCTCTGAAAGCACGCCAATCAGTTGATGTTCTGCGCCAATTTCAGATTCGGATAAGACTTGACTTTCGCGCTGTGGTAATTCTCCCAACTGATTTGGAATCGGATTTCCATGCGGGTCCCAATTCGGAAAACCTAAAAACGTATCGAGTCTATGGACTAATTCTTCGGATTGAATATGCTCAAGTTGTTCGGCAATATCATGTACGTTTTCCCAAGAAAATTCAAGTTTTTCGACCAAAAAGAGCTCCCAAAGTCGATGTTTTCTGACAATTGAAATCGCTTTTTGACGACCAATTGCACTCAATTCAACACCTTTATACTTTATGTAAACACAAAGTTCTTTTTTGGCTAACTTCTTCAACATATCGGTTATCGAAGAGGCTTTTGTGCCTAATTCATCCGCCAAAGCGTTCGTATTTACAAACGGATTGTCATCTGTTTGCAGCTTATGAATGGCTTTTAAGTAGTTTTCTTCAGAAATTGAAAGCATGGATGCTGAATAAGAAATTTCAGCAAAGGTAAGTTTATTTTTAGGTTTGTCTAAAAATAAACTTATTTTTTATTTTGAGTTCGTTTCGGGACAGGATCAAAACCATTGCCTCCCCACGGATGGCAAGAGGCAAGGCGTTTGATTCCGAGGTATAATCCTTTAAAAAGTCCCCATTCGTTTAGTGCATCGAGCATATATTGCGAACAAGTCGGATTGTAGCGACAAGCCGCAGGAAACCATGGCGAAATAAGGATCTGATAGATTCTAACGATCAGTTTTACTGGAAAAATCAGTAGTTTTTTCAACATCAACGAAGAGCAATTAGCTTATTTTTTCTCAGCTAAAACAATTTGTTTGAATGGCGCATCGAAACCAGCTTCACTCAATTGTTTTTTGATCTCTCCACGAAGTCCCCAAAAGACATCCCAATAGTCGTCAACCGTACAAAACGGAAGCGCAACCAGCTCAACGCTGCTTTCTCCTAGGTTTGTAATGTAAACAGAAGATTTAGGATCTTTTAGAACTAAAGGGCTGTTATCCAGAATGTTTTGAACAATTTCTTGAGCTTTTTGGTGATCAGCATCATAACGAACAGCAAAAGGAATATCGGCTCTCACATTGCCATTTGATGAAAAATTTGTAACCGTATCAGCCGTGATTTTTCCATTTGGAATGATGACGGTTTTGTTTTGAAATGTGTTTAAAAAAGTAACAAAAACAGAAACTTCTTTCACAAAGCCGAGCTGACCTCCAACTTCGATCAAATCTCCAACTTTGAACGGCTTAAAAATAAGAATCATCACACCAGAAGCTAAATTCCCTAAAGAACCTTGAAAAGCCAAGCCAATAGCCAAACCAACGGAAGCAATAAGAGCGGCAAAAGAAGTCATCTTGATACCAATAACCGAGGCTACCGTTATAAAAAGAAGAGCTTTGAGCGCAAAACCTATGCTTGTAATCAGAAATGGACGAAGGGTGTCGTCAAGCTTAGTGCGATCAAAAGCTTTTGAAATCATTTTTAGGAGCATCCTAACGATTAGGAATCCGATAAATAGAGCAACAAAAGCACCTAAAAGTCGTGGTGCCCAGGCGCTGATACTCTCTACTCCCGAATCGAGAGCTGTAGATAATGTGTTTTGAATATTGTCCATAAAGTTAATGTGTTTGATGGTTAGTTTGCCAGTTGGCTTAAAAGTTGGATTCAAAAGTACAAAAATTCTTGATGTTATTTTTTTTGCATTCTTCATGTTGTTGAATGCGTTTTTTATAGGATATTTACATCGGGATTGATTCTTGACAATCATCTTGGTAGTCGTCTAAAGCTAGAAGATAAACTGATGGTTATCAATACGTTGAATTAATTTCCCTTAAGCGTATTCCAACTTATTTTGTTGGCAATCAAAACTTTATTGTAAACCTCAACAGAGTATTGAACACATTATTAACTCTTATTAAAAAACATAGTTCCCTTTTTTTTGCTCGGCTAAAAGCCATTCGTTTTCGAGAGCTCGTCCGAATAGTCGTCGTCTCAACATTACTCCTGCTCTTCTATTTTTCTCTACCAAGGCCACTTTTCGACACACCTTATTCTAAAGTTTTGACCAGCCGAGATGGTCAGCTACTCAATGCTCGTATTGCCAAAGATGGTCAATGGCGATTTCCACCCAAAAACAAGGTTTCAGAAAAATTTTCTATTTGCATTCAATTATTTGAGGATCAATATTTTAATTATCATTTCGGATTCAATCCTGTTTCTATTTTTAGAGCTTTAAAGGTCAATCTCGAAGCCCAAAAGGTAGTTCAAGGTGGCTCAACCATTAGTCAGCAAGTCATTCGGCTAAGCCGAAAACAAAAGCAGAGAAACTTGCTCGAAAAAATAAGAGAATTGATTCTTGCCATTAGGCTAGAATGTGGGTATTCCAAAAGCGATATTTTGGAACTTTACGCTGCTCATGCGCCTTTTGGTGGCAATGTCGTTGGTCTCGAGGCCGCTTCTTGGCGTTATTTCAACCGACATCCCGATCAATTGTCTTGGGCCGAATCAGCAACTTTGGCCGTTTTGCCCAATGCGCCAAGCCTGATTTTTCCCGGAAAAAACACAGCTCTATTGCTCAAAAAACGAAATAAACTTTTAAAAAAGTGTCTTGATAATCAGTATATTGACTCAGTAAGCTATCAACTTGCTTTGCTTGAAGAATTGCCCAAAAAACCCTTTCCGCTACCGCAGCTAGCAGAGCATTTTCTCAACTTTTTGGACAAGCAATCTACTCAAAATCAGCATCATTCCAGTATAGATATTGCTTTGCAAGCTCGGGTTCAGAGGCTAGTTGATTTGCAGCACAAACAATTTTCTGAAAAAGAAATTCACAATGCTGCTGTTTTGGTTTTGGATGTCGAAACTCGGCAAGTCTTGTGCTATATTGGCAATACCAAAACAAGCCGAAACCATCAGGTCTTTGTCGACAATATTCAAGCTCCACGTAGTTCTGGCTCAGTACTAAAACCTTTTCTTTATGCCTCCATGCTAACAGAAGGTTCGCTTTTGCCCAAGGCTTTTATTCAAGACATTCCGACGCAATTTAGCAACTTTAAACCCAAAAATTTTAATCACGATTTTGAAGGCCTTGTTCCTGCCGATGAAGCGCTGAGCCGGTCGCTCAATATTCCTGCAGTGCGCGCGCTCAAACAGTATGCTTATCCGAGGTTTCATCAAAAACTAAACAGCCTGGGGTTCAAACACATCAACAAAGAGGCCGACCATTATGGTTTGAGTCTAATTTTGGGCGGTAGCGAATGTAGCTTGTGGGAAATTACAGGACGTTTTGCGGGCCTCGCCAGTATCCTAAATACTTTTGATAAGCATCAAGCTTACGCCAAAAATGCCTTTGAATCTCCCAAGGTTTTGGCTTCCGATTCCTTGACATTAAACCTAAAAACAGGAGATGAATTTGATGAATTTTCTGTTGCAGCAGTATACGAAACCTTCAAAGCGTTGAAACAAGTTAAGCGTCCGTGGGGCGAGCAAGCTTGGCGTTATTTTTCTCATGCTCAAGACATTGCGTGGAAAACCGGCACGAGCTTTGGCT
This sequence comes from Flavobacteriales bacterium, assembly GCA_049609625.1. Classification (GTDB taxonomy): domain Bacteria; phylum Bacteroidota; class Bacteroidia; order Flavobacteriales; family CAJXXR01; genus JBMYYR01. Next base: position 17,581 of record JBMYYR010000005.1, read on the forward strand.
ATCGAGACGCCTGGGCTGTGGGCTCCACAAGTCGTTATACTGTTGGGGTTTGGATGGGTAATTCCGACGGCGAAGGACGCCCAGATTTAGTTGGCGTTCGGGCCGCTGCTCCATTGATGTTTCAGGTGTTTGAAACCTTAGAGTATCGGCCTTGGCCTGCGCAAGCCATTAGCGAGTACGAACGTTTGGATCTATGCTCCAAAACAGGCCTTTTGGCGCAATCGGCATGTCCGAAAACAACGACTCTTGTACCCAAACAAAACGGACAAAGCAAAACTTGTCCGTATCATCGGTTTGTGTTTTTGGATGAACAGGAGAACGCTCAGGTCAATACGTCGTGCTACCCAGCATCAAAAATCAAAAAAATAGCTTGGTTTGTTTTGCCGGCAATAGAAGCGCATTTTTACCGAAAAAAACACAAGGACTATAAGGCTCTTCCTCCTTTTTTGCCTGGTTGTCAGACGAATACATCCTCTGGAATAGCGCTCATATACCCCGAACACAATACCACAATTTATTTGCCAAAAACCAAAACGGGGCAACAAACCAAAGTGGTTTTGGAAGCCACCCACACCGATAAATCTCAGCATTTGTTCTGGTTTTTGGATGAAGAGTTTATAGGCGAAACCTCAGATTTTCACACCATGACGTGTTCGCCAAAACCAGGCAAACACAAGCTAATGTTGATGAGCACATCTGGCGAAACAACACGCATGACGTTTTGGGTAAAGCACTAAACAGAAAGTAGACTTAATGAGATGGCTAAAAATCAGATCAAACCCTCAACGTACTACTTGTTCAAATCGCCACAATCTAAACACTCCAACATGCTGTTGCCAATTCTCCATTGGTATTTATAAAGCTCGTCGCTATCAAGATTTTGATCATTTGCAAAGTCCGAATTTAGTCGATTTTTTAGCTTTGAATCAAATTCTAAAATTAAGCCATTTCTAAGATAAAGTTCGATGCTGAGTTGTTGATTTTTCATTTTATCGTATTGATTGACCAAAAAGAAGGGATCAAGCACAAGAGCATTCGAGTCGTTCTGAAATTCATAACTAATTTGTTTTGCTCTAGCTTTAGCTTCTAAAAATTGCTCGCCATCTGCCGATTTTTTTAGCTTCATATAATTCGAAGAATTTCCCGAACTCAGCACATCAATTTCAATGTCGTCATCATAGTAATACACCTTGCCATTGTCAAAAATAAGCTCGTCAAACAGTTGATCTTCAATTATATAATCTTGATACAAAGACACTGGACTTAATCCAACAAGCAAGGAGTCTTTTGCGTTCAGACTTACGGTTTCGCTATAGTGCCCTGTTGTGGCAAACGAAAGTGCTTGTTTTGAAGCCACAATAGCCGACACCAAAATCAAAGCAAACCAAAGCCCTGCCAAACTTAGGCTCCAGCCAAGAAAACGTCTTTTTGTTTGAGGAAATGTTAATTTTGTACCCAAAAACATAAACAAAACAACAGGAATAATGGTGATAAGAAACAACAGCGTCATCAGAGCCCAAATAGGCAAACCTGTATCGTTGTTTATTTCGAGTTGGTTTAGCAGTTGTGGCTTTCCGAAACCTAAAATTCCCACAAAAAACCATGAAATAAACAAAACAATAGCAAAAATAGTAGTCTTAATAAGGATAATGAGTCCAATAATTTTAAGAAGTAAGCCAAAACCGCTACTTAATACCGATTGGATTTTACTTCCAGAATGTTGAGCATTTTTTTTTAAGTTAGAGCCCATTTCCGAAAAATCGGTATCTTTTAGTTTCTCCGAAATTTTACCTACTTCTTTCTCAAAATTACTAAATTCTTTCCTAATGCTTTTTTCAATATTGGAAATCGTAACCCGCTTACCTTCCATTTTCAGCTTTTGACTTCGAGTTGTGGCCTCCGGAACAATCATCCAAAGCAGAAGATAGATAAAAATAAAACCGCCCCAAGTAAAAATCGACAATATTAGCCAAATGATTCGCAGCCAAGTTCGTTCGATACCAATATAATGCGCCAAACCACCCAAAACACCTCCAAGCATAGCGGTGTCGATGTCTCTAAAAAGTTCTTTTTTTGCTTTTTCTTCGGATGAATACGCCGTATGAGTCTCGCGTGTTTTTTGCCTTGTTTCTGATTGGTTTTGATACTGGCTTTGGTCTTCATCAATCAAATCCTCGGGCTGACCCATGATTGAAATAACCTCTTCAATGCTTTGCAAATCAATAACTTGACGACTGGACTTTAGACGCTCGTTTAGCAATTCCGAAATTCGATGTTCTATATCGCTAATAATTTCATCGCCACCCTGTGTGTCGTAAAACGACTTTTTGAGCAACACCAAATAATGTTGTAACCTATCGTAGGCTTCTTCGTCTATGTGAAAAAAAGTACCTCCAAGATTAATGTTTATTGTCTTATTCATGTCGTTTTTTGTTTAGTGAGTTGGTCTACAGCAAAAGAAAGTTTTTGCCACGTACTTGTTAATTCGTTTAGAAATAGTCTTCCCGTTTCGGTTATCGTATAGTATTTTCTGGGCGGCCCCGACTGAGATTCCTCCCAATGATAGCTCAATAGTCCAGCATTTTTCAACCGAGTTAGCAAAGGATAAATCGTACCTTCCACCACCAGCATCTGCGCCTCTTTCAGTGTTTTTAGAATCTCGGACGCATACGCGTTTTTGTGGTTCAGCAAAGAAAGAATGCAATATTCCAAGACACCCTTCCGCATCTGGGCTTTTGTATTTTCAATTTTCATAAGGTCATGATTGTGATTGATTCTGCAAATTTAAAGCAAAATATAGTACTATGCAAAGCAAAGTACTATATTTTTTTAAAAACACACCTAGACATACCCTTTAACCGACTATTAATACAGGTTTCTTTCCTTAGCTTCAATAAGTTAGTTTGTGAGTATTTTACTTTTCGGAAACACAACAACTGAGCAAACAGGATAATTATATGCATATTAGCAGTAGATTTAAACAGATATGTTACAAGAAAAACAACGCATAGAAGTTTCATTGGACACTAAAACGCTTACTCACACCCTTCAACATAGAACCAAAATAGATGAAGGTTTCCCAGCAAAAAAAATCTTAATTTTTATTTAAAAAATTCAGGGTGTAAGGGACTGATATTTTGTACTTTTGGGCTTTCATAATTTAGAATCAGTCCATGTTTACGGGAATTATAGAAACCACAGGCGAACTTATTGAGCTTTGGGCAGAGCAAAGCAATTGGCATTTCAAGATTAAAAGTCCCCTTTCGGGTGAATTGAAAATTGATCAAAGTGTGGCGCACAATGGCGTTTGCCTCACGGTTGTAGACTGCACTTCCGATTGGCACGTGGTAACGGCGATTGCCGAAACCATGAAACGAACTAATTTAGGAAGCTGGACTTTAGGTCAGGCGATTAATTTGGAACGTTGCACCGTTTTAAATGGCAGACTTGACGGCCATTTGGTTCAAGGTCATGTGGACACCATTGGCGTTTGCCGTTCGATTGAAGATCAAGACGGTAGTTTTTTGTATCACATTGATTATCAATCAGAAAAAGACGATTATATCACCGTAGAAAAAGGCTCTATTTGCATCAATGGCGTGAGTTTAACCGTTGTTGATTCTGCACCGCAATCCTTTTCCGTAGCCCTGATTCCTTATACCATAGAACACACCAATTTTGCACAATTGAAACCCCATGATCCCGTCAATTTAGAGTTTGACATCATCGGGAAATACCTTGTGGCATTATCAAAAAAAAGAACAACATAACAATGACAGCATACAGAACACATCATTGTGGGCAATTGCGCCTTTCGGACCTCAACAACAAGGTTTGTTTATCGGGTTGGATTCAACGCGTGAGAGAAATGGGCGGTATGGTTTTTATTGACCTCCGAGACCGTTATGGTATCACTCAAATTAAATTTGATCAAGAGCTTAACGCCGATTTGATGGCTTTGGCAAAACAACAAGGCCGAGAAAGCGTGTTGCAAGTCAAAGGAAAAGTGATTGAGCGTAGCTCAAAAAACAAACACATTGATACCGGCGACATCGAAATTGAAGCGGAAAGTATTAAGGTTTTAAATCCGGCAAAAACACCGCCATTCACCATTGAAGATGAGACCGATGGTGGCGATGATATTCGTATGAAATATCGCTATCTGGATTTGCGAAGAACACCCATTCGCGAGAATTTAATGTTGAGGTCAAAAATAGCCATCGAAACCAGAAAATTTCTTTCCGACCTCGATTTCATCGAAGTTGAAACACCTTATTTAATAAAATCTACACCCGAAGGGGCACGAGATTTCGTGGTGCCTTCGCGGATGAACAAAGGGCAATTTTACGCCTTACCACAATCGCCTCAAACCTTCAAGCAATTGTTGATGGTTTCAGGTTTTGATAAGTATTTCCAAATTGTGAAATGCTTTCGCGATGAAGATTTAAGAGCCGATCGTCAGCCAGAATTTACCCAAATAGACTGCGAAATGTCTTTTGTAGATCAGGAAGATGTTTTAGAAACCTTTGAAGGCTTGACGCGTCATCTCATCAAAACCACCAAAGGTATCAACTTAGAGAAATTTGAGCGCATGACCTATGATCAGGCGATGGCCTTGTATGGATCGGACAAACCTGATACACGTTTTGAAATGACTTTCGTCGATTTTGATGCTGTGGCAAAAAACAAAGGCTTCAAAGTGTTTGATAGCGCAGAAGTGGTTCTCGGTATCTGCGCCAAAGATTGCTCAACTTTTAGCCGAAAACAAACCGATAAGTTGACCAAATGGGTTCAACGCCCGCAAATTGGCGCCAAAGGTTTGGTCTATGCCAAATGGAATGAAAATGGAAGTTTCAAATCTTCGGTCGATAAGTTTTTTAGTCCAGAAGATTTGGAAGCTTGGTTCCGTCAGGCTGGAGCCGAAAAAGGCGATTTGTTACTCATTCTTTCGGGCGATTTAGATGCGACCAGAAAACAACTTGGTGCTTTACGTCTTGAGCTTGGAGCTCAACTCGGACTTAAAAATCCGAATAAATTTGCTCCACTTTGGGTAGTTGATTTTCCTTTGCTAGAATGGGACGAAGATAGCGAACGTTATCATGCTATGCATCACCCATTTACTTCTCCAAAAACGGAAGACATTGACCGTATTTCATCGGCACCAGCCGAAGTCCGTGCCAATGCTTATGATTTGGTATTAAACGGCGCTGAAATTGGTGGCGGTTCGATCCGAATTCACGACAGAGAACTTCAAAACACGATGTTCAAACATCTTGGGTTTAGCGACGAAGAAGCCAAGGAACAATTTGGATTTTTGATGGAAGCCTTTGAATATGGCGCGCCACCACACGGCGGTATTGCCTTCGGACTCGATAGACTTTGCTCTATTTTGGGCGGTTCGGAATCTATCCGAGATTTTATTGCTTTCCCAAAAAACAATTCAGGAAGAGATGTGATGATCGATGCGCCATCCAAACTAGATGAGGCGCAAACCGAAGAACTCGCACTCAAAATCATTAAAGAAAACTAAAAAAAACACGCTATATTATGTCGTCAAAACAAGCTAAAACCGCACTCATTTCTGTTTTTCACAAAGATAGATTAGAGCCGATAGTCAAAAAACTTCACGAACTCGGTATCGATATGTATTCGACTGGAGGCACGCAAAGCTTTATCGAAGACCTCGATTTACCTGTAAAACGTGTTGAAGACGTAACGGGTTATCCATCTATTTTGGGCGGAAGAGTAAAAACCTTACACCCAAAAGTCTTTGGAGGCATTTTGTGGCGACGCGGACTAGAAGACGACGTCAAAGACACCGCCACACACAACATTCCTTCCTTTGACATTGTGATTGTTGATTTGTATCCGTTTGAGGACACCGTAGCTTCTGGAGCTGAAGAATCTGCAATTATTGAGAAAATTGATATTGGTGGAATTTCTTTGATTCGAGCAGCGGCTAAGAATTTTTCTGATGTCCTCATTGTGTCCTCAAGAAATGAATATTCTAAGTTTTTGAATCTATTGGAAGACGGAAACGGAAGCAGTACTTTGGAACAACGAAAATACTTTGCTGCCAAAGCTTTTCAAACCTCATCGCATTACGACACCGAAATTTTCCGCTATTTCAATCAAGACACGCAACTGACTGGGTTTAAAGAAAGTTTCGATAAACATGAAGTGCTTCGTTATGGTGAAAACCCCCATCAAAAAGGTGTTTTTCATGGCGATTTCTCAGCGATTTTCGACCAAATTAATGGAAAAGCCATTTCATTCAATAATTTATTAGACATTGACGCCGCTTGTCAATTGCTCGGCGAATTTTCTGAAACCACCTTTGCCATCCTAAAACACAACAACGCTTGTGGTCTGGCTAGTCGAACATCGGTGCTTTCGGCTTGGAAACTGGCTTTAGAAGCCGATCCGATTTCAGCTTTTGGAGGCGTTTTGGCTTGCAATGCCGAAATTGATGTAGAAACTGCCGAAGAAATCAATAAAATTTTCTTCGAGGTTATCATCGCGCCAAGCTATTCTGATGACGCCTTAGCGATTTTGAAATCAAAGAAAAATCGTATTATTTTGATCCAAAAAGCTGAATTACCAAAACGCAAAACTTACCGAACGGTTTTGAATGGTGTGCTGGAACAAGATGCCGATTCGGTAACAGATGCTGCTGAAAATTTCCAATTGGCAACCACCGAGAAACCAAACGAACAAGAATTGAAAGATTTAGAATTTGCATCCAAAATCTGCAAACACACTAAATCTAACGCTATTGTTTTTGCCAAAAACAAACAACTATTAAGTAGTGGCGTTGGGCAAACGTCTCGTGTAGATGCGCTGAGACAAGCTGTTATTAAAGCCAAAACATTCAATTTCGAATTAAAAGATGCGGTTATGGCATCAGATGCTTTTTTTCCTTTCCCGGATTGTGTAGAATTAGCTGATGAGCAAGGCATTAGAGCTGTCATTCAACCTGGAGGATCGATCAAAGACCAGCTTTCAATTGATTATTGCAATGACCATTCTATGGCTATGGTTTTCACCGGAAACCGTCATTTTAAGCACTAAGCTACTGATTTATTTTTTATTACCTTTGAACAAAGTTTGACTATGCCTATTTTTGATTTTTTTCGTACCCACGACATCGCCATCGACCTCGGAACGGCCAATACACTTATTATACACAACAACACCATTGTGGTTGACGAACCTTCTATCGTTGCCAAAGATCGGCTGACTGGAAAAGTAATTGCTGTGGGCACAAAAGCACAACAAATGCACGGCAAAACACACGACGACATCAAGACCATTCGTCCGTTAAAAGATGGCGTTATTGCCGATTTTGATGCCTCGGAGTTCATGATTCGTGAGTTTGTAAGAAAAATTCCAAATCTTAGCAGTTATTTTAAGAGCCCCACCTTGCGTATGGTAATCTGTATTCCGAGTGGGATAACCGAAGTGGAAAAACGTGCGGTAAAAGATTCGGCCGAGCAAGCTGGAGCAAAAGAGGTGTATTTGGTTCAAGAACCCATGGCAGCCGCTATAGGTATTGGGATTGATGTCAACGAACCCAAAGGTAATATGATTATTGATATAGGTGGAGGAACGACCGAAATTGCCGTTTTGGCTTTGGGCGGTATCGTTTGCGACAAGTCGATAAAAGTAGCCGGAGATGTGTTTACACAAGATATTTCATACTATCTGAGAACCCAACACAACCTTTCTATTGGAGAACGAACAGCCGAACGCATTAAAATAGAAATTGGAGCAGCGATGACAAATCTTGAAAACCCACCCGACGAATACCCCGTTCAAGGTCGAGATTTGATGACAGGAAAACCTAAACAGGTTATGATTACATCGGACGAAATTGCCCGTGCTTTAGACAAATCCATTTCTCAAATAGAAGAGGCCATACTACAAGCTCTGGCGTTGACGCCTGCCGAACTTTCAGCCGATATTTACAATACGGGTATTTACCTCGCTGGTGGTGGCTCGATGCTAAGAGGGCTTGACCGTCGGATATCTATCAAAACCGAATTGCCCGTTTGCATTGCCGAAGATCCACTTACTGCCGTTGTTCGAGGAACAGGTATTTGTCTCAAAAACTTAGATAAATTCGGCTTTTTGATGAAATAAAATCTGGCTAAACGCACATGCAGAACCTTGTTCATTTTATTCTAAAATACCGCTTTACTTTTCTGTTTATTGTCTTACAGTTGGTGGCTTGGTGGCTTTGGTTTAGTCAACATGTGTTTTACTCTTACGCCTTTAGCAACGGCACTAACGCTATTGTTGGCACCGTTTCAGAACAGCAAGCCACCCTTGATTCGTATTGGAGCTTAGATAAACAAAATGCCGATTTGGCAAGTGAAAATCTAAGGCTACAGGCTGAAATTTTAAGCTTAAAGCATCAACTTTTTGAGCAAACAGATCAGATTGATTTGCATAGCTCTGAAACGAACACCACATTTATTAAAGCTAAAGTTATTGGTCAAACCAAACGCCAAGGCAATTTGTACCTCACACTAAATAAAGGAACAGCCGATGGTATTTCAGAAGAAGCTGGAGTGCTTTCGCCAAAAGGCATTGTAGGGCGAACACTTTATGTTTCAGAGCATTATTCCTTGGTTATGAGTGTTCAACATCAGCGCTCTCACATCAATGTCGAGGTGGGATCAAAACCCTGGATAGGCACTTTGGAATGGGAGCTGGATGCCACGGGCTATTGCAGTTTGCGTTCTATCAACCAATATGCTCAAGTCGACATTGGCGATTCTGTATTCACAAACCCCTATTCGACTTATTTTCCTGACCAGAGCTTTGTTGGTACTGTTGAAACTATTGCGCTTAAAGAGCAAGATCAGTTTTTTACCATTCAAGTAAAATTAAACCAACAGTTGAATGAACTTCGACACGTTTACGTTATTCAAAACGCCTTAAAATCGGAAATGCAAACACTTGAAAATCAAATTATTGATGAATACTAGTCGATTTTACTTTTTTTCTTTTTTAGTGCTATTTCTGGCTCAAGTCTTGTTGTTTAGACCTGTGCAACTTTGGGGCGAAGTTCATCTTTTGGTTTACATTTTGTTTCCATTACTGTTCAATCAAAACGCCAATAAAATACTTGTTCTATTCCTGTCTTTTGCTTTGGGTTTGCTGATTGATTTATTTTCAAACACCATTGGTCTACACAGTTCTGCTTTGCTTTTTATTGCCTTCATTCGCCCAACAGTTCTAGCTTTTTTCAGGTTTAAACCTAACGGGAGTCAAATTTTAATTCGATTTTCGGAATTGACTTTTTATCAAGTCATTAGCTATTTGTTTTTGATGATTTGTATTCATCAAATTTATATATTGATCTTAAATCATGGCAGTCAACTCTCTGGCATTCATCTACTTTCGGGTCTAAAAAACAGTTTATTTAGTTTACTTACAATACGTGTAGTTGCTTATCTTTTCGAACCTAAAAAGAACTCCTATTAAGCATGTCTTTCAACGTATTTTCCTCTCGATTTTTTATTGTTGTTTTGCTGATGACTACGGCCTCTATTTTACTTTTAGTCAACATGTTTCAGCTTCAAGTATTAAGTCCTGAATACAAAGACCGAGCAGAAAAAAACGTCATAAAAAAAGAAACCATTTACCCCGCCCGTGGTTCTGTTTATGATCGACATGGCAAGCTTTTGGTGGGCAACCAACGAGCTTATGATTTGATGGTCGTTCCAAATTTAGTTGAACAATTGGACACGCTTTTACTCGCCGAACGCTCCAAAACCAGTATCGAACGCCTTAGAAAACGATTGAAACAAGCCAAACGTTATAGTCGCCATCTTCCTTCCATTTTGGTAAAAGGCATCGAAAAAGAAACGGGAATGTTGCTTTTAGAATCCATCCACCGTTTTGAAGGCATATATCTTGAAGAACGAACGAGTAGAATTTACCCAATTCCTATAGCATCCAATGTATTAGGCTATATTGGGCGTGTTTCTCCAGCCAAAATAAAATCTGATTCCTATTACCATCAAAATGATAATATCGGAAAAACAGGAATAGAAAAAACCTTTGAAACCTATCTTCGTGGCAAAAAAGGCTATCAATACGTCTATAAAAACGTTCATAACCAAACGATGGGGCAATACAAAGACGGCGAAGACGACCTTGAGACCCAAAGCGGAGCAAATATAAACCTAACTTTAGACTCTGATTTGCAACAATATGCCGAATCGTTAATGCAAAATAAGCGAGGCGCAGTAGTTGCTATTGAGCCCAAAAGTGGAGAGCTTTTAGCCTTAGTATCTAGCCCAACCTATGACCCAAATCTGATGGTTGGCCGGCAACGCTCAAAGCATTACGGACTTTTAGAGCAAGATAGCCTCATTCCGCTTTTCGACCGAAGTTTGATTGGGCAATATCCGCCTGGGTCGACATTCAAACTGGTTAATGCATTGATTGCTTTAGAGGAAGGCGTAATTTCTCCAAACACTACATTTTCCTGTCATCATGGTTGGCGCTATAGCCCAAAACTAAAAGTGGGCTGCCATGCTCACCGTAGTCCATTGGCCTTAAAACAATCTATCGCCCAATCTTGCAACGCATACTACTGTTCTGTTTTTCAACGACTTATTGACAGAAACAACACAACCAAAACCGAGTTTAAAACATGGGAAACCTACGTCCGTAGCTTTGGCTTAGGTAATTACCTAAACAATGATTTACACGTTGGGCAACCTGGCCATGTACCAAACGTAGCCTATTACGATGCCAAATATCCACATTTATGGAAATCTCCAACCGTCATCACGCTTTCTATCGGGCAAGACGCCTTGCTGACCACACCTATTCAGATGGCAAATATGTGTGCGGCCATTGCCAATCGAGGATTTTTCTACACGCCACATATTCTAAAATCCGTAGAAAATCATTCAGAAGCTGGTTCTAAATTTAAAACCAAAAAAGAAATCGACATCAAAAAACGGCATTTTGAAGCCGTAATTGATGGCATGCAAGCTGTTGTGGAAGGCAAAAAAGGAACAGCAAAAAATGCACGACTTAAAGGCTTAAGCATTTGTGGAAAAACAGGAACTGCCGAAAATTTCAAAAAAATAAACGGCGAAATAGTCCAACTAAAAGACCATTCCATTTTTATTGCCTTTGCACCCAAAGAAAATCCCAAAATTGCTCTAGCAGTCTACGTCGAAAATGCAGGCTGGGGCTCGTCTTATGCCTCGCCAATTGCCAGCTTGGTTATTGAAAAATACTTACGTGGAACCATTTCTAGACCTGAATTGGAAGAACAAATGCGCTCAGCAAAAATTCTAGCTTATGAGAGACAGTAAACTTTTTTTCGAGATTGACTGGTGGCTTATTTTGCTCTTTCTTTCACTTTGTTTTTTAGGCTGGGTAAATATTTATGCCGCTGTAAATCAAGAAGATAGTCAATCTATTTTTAATTTTTCTCAAGAATATGGAAAACAATTTTTTTGGATTTGTTCTTCTGTTTTCATTGGGATGTTCATTTTGCTTTTACCAACAAAGTGGTTGACGGGCTTTGCAGGTCAAATTTACTTCGGAAGTCTTCTTTCGCTCATTTTGGTTTTATTTATCGGAAAAGAAATCGGCGGCGCAAAATCTTGGTTTAGCTTAGGCTCATTCAGTCTCCAGCCCTCCGAATTTGCCAAACCTGCTAGTTTACTCTTCTTAGCCTCTTTCTTGAGCATTCCACAAATCAATCTAAAAGAGTTTAAAGACCAGGCGATTGCCTTCGGTATTTTATTCTTGCCAATGCTGTTAATTCTCCTTCAGCCCGACGCAGGTTCTGCCATCGTTTATGCCTCTTTACTCATCGTACTCTACCGAGAACAACTCCCATCGTGGTATCTTGTGGTGCTCATAATGGCCGTATGTCTCTTTGTGGCCGTTTTACTTTTTCCGCTACCTTGGATAATTTTTTTCCTACTTAGCCTTTCTACCATACTCTTTCTTTTTAGTCCAAAAAAACAGCGACCAAAACGTTTTTTACAATTGATTTTAGCCAATGTAAGCTCTATTTTATATGCCACAAGTGTTGGTTTTATTTATCATTCCATTCTGAAACCTCATCAGAGAAATCGGATCGATATTATTTTAGGAAAACTCGAAGACAGTAGCGGTGTAGGTTATAATTTGGCCCAATCAAAAATTGCTATTGGTTCTGGAGGCTGGACAGGAAAAGGCTTTTTGAACGGCACGCAAACCAAATTCCATTTTGTGCCCGAGCAAAGTACCGATTTCATTTTCTGCACCATCGGCGAAGAATGGGGATTTTTAGGTTCATTTTTGGTAATTCTCTTGTTTTTGATTTTGATTCTGAGGATTTTATTCAAAGCCGAACAACAGAAATCAACCTTTACACGGGTTTATGGCTATGGTGTGGCCTGTATTTTTTTCGCTCACATGTTTATCAATATCGGTATGACCATCGGCCTGTTACCAATTATTGGTATACCACTTCCATTTTTCAGCTACGGCGGTTCTTCCCTTTGGGGATTTAGCATTTTATTGTTTATTTTTATCCGATTGGATGCCCAACGTAAACAGATTTTGTAATGCTTCATTTTTCTAATTTTAATATTCATACTGCAGAAGGCAAAGCTTTAGTTCAAGATTTTAGTTTGGATGTCGAGCAGGGCGAATTTGTGGCACTTATTGGCGAATCTGGTTCAGGAAAAAGCCTAACAGCACTTTCGATAGCCCAGCTGCAAGATCACAAACTAAAACTCACTGGACAACTGGAATGGGAAGGCAAAAACAGCCTAACACTTTCCGAAGAAGAGCTTAGACAGTATCGAAAAAACGATTGGGCTTACGTTTTTCAAAATCCGATGTATTGCCTCAATCCATCTTTAAGCATAGAACAACAAATCACAGAAGTTTTTGAGCTTCGGCAAGTTAAAAAATCAGCTTGGGCTGAGGATTTAAAATCGGTTTTACATCAGGTCGGCCTTTTGGAAGATCAACGTATCAAGAACGCTTATCCGCATCAGCTTTCGGGCGGACAAAAACAACGGGTTATGTTGGCTATTGCGCTCGCTGCCAAAGCCAAACTTCTTATTGCCGACGAACCCAGTACCGCTCTCGATATTTTGGTTCAGGAAGAAATAATGCAACTCATCAAAAGCCTCCAAAACGAACATCAATTAGCTGTTTTGTTTATCACTCACGATTTACATTTAGCTTTTCGCTACGCCGACCAAATTGCCGTGATGGCAAAAGGAAAATTAGTCGAATTTGGCTCAGTAGAACACATCAAAGCCGAACCCAAAGAACTCTATACCAAAGCCTTACTTTATTGTCGACCACAAGCCGATCAGTACATCCGACCTTTGCCAACGGTGGAAGAAGTGTTAGAAAACCGAATACCAACAGACATCAGCCGAGAAAAAACGGCTTGCCTTTCAGAACACGTGCGTTTAGATTGCCAAAACCTCAGCTTTTCTTATGGCGATAAACAAGTGCTTTCTGACCTTAGTTTTGAACTAAAAACAGGCGAAATTTTAGGTTTAGTAGGCGCTTCGGGCTGCGGAAAATCAACCTTAGCTAAATGCCTCATGCGCATTGAAGAGCAATTTAGCGGCGAAGTCTTGTTGGATGGAACATCCATATTGAAAGATAAGAAAAAAGTCTATCAAAAGCAGGTTCAAATGGTGTTTCAAGATCCTTATGGCTCGCTCGATGGCAGAACAAAAGTCCGCAAGCAACTGAAAGACATCTACCTCAGTCATCACAAAAATGTAAGCAAAACCGACTTAAACAACACCTTGAACAACACCATGAATTTGGTTGGCTTAGACAACAGCTTTTTGGACCAGCGTCCGCTTTCTCTTTCTGGAGGTCAGCGTCAGCGGGTTTGCATTGCTCGCGCTTTGCTCACTGGAGCAAAACTCCTCATTCTCGATGAATCTTTGGCTGCGCTTGATGTTTCTATTCAAGCTCAAATCCTAAACGTACTCAACGACCTAAAAGACAAACTAAAGCTTAGTTTTATCTTCATTTCTCATGATTTGGCAAGCGTCAGCTATTTTTGTCATCGTATTTTAGTCCTCCAAGATGGAAAAATTGTCGCTCAGGGCACACCTGAACACCTCAAAACCAAAAGCGATTCTGAGTATGTGAGTCAGTTGTTTTCAGCTTCTGGTTTGTGATAAGCAAAACAAACGTAGATTAATTAACCTATTGACAATCATTTCTTTAACTTAAAGAAAATAGGAACAGTATACTTAATGGCAACAGGCTTATTGCGTTGATAAGCAGGCTCTACTATAGGCAAGCTTTTGATCAATCGAGCAGATTCTTTGATAAATCCTTTTTGATTGTTTTTATGAAATTCTAAATCGGAAATTTGACCTTTTTTATCAATAGTAAACTGAACAAAAATCTTTCCTTCAATACCCAATTCTTTTTCGATTGTTGGATATTTAAAATTAGTCCGAATATGATTTACAACTTGAGCTTCAAAACATGCTAATTGTTCGCTTTTATCGCTGAGGCCTTTACAGTCCTCAAAGCGTGGAATTTTTTCTACGGTCATAAAAGTAGGTGCTGGTTCAAACTCATCATCACCTCCATCTTCTATAGGTTTAATATCATAAAGCTTTGTTTTTAAAGGCTCTTTTTTAGGCTCAACCTTTGGTTCTGGGCTCACTTTTGGTTCTGGCTTTGGCTTTGGAATAGTTACCGCAAGTTTGGGCTCAGGCAGAGGTCTTGCTCGCTGAACGCTTGCCAACTCAATAGGCTGCATCTCATCAGCCAAATCGATGTTTAGTTCGGCTTTATCCACTAAAGAAGCCTGCGCCCATTCCATGTTGATAATACCGATACTGCTTGACGTGGCGAAAATAAATCCGAAAAGAAAAAAGACCCAAGACCAACGTTCGATGTTTGCTTTTATTGTTTTCTTAGCTTTCATATTATAAGAGTTTAAGGGTTAGTTTTGATGCTTTACAAGCGGCATCAAATGTGTGCGAATATTGAGAATTTTAACAAATATTAAGCCAAAGTCGTTTTCTCATTAGTTCCTTCCCCAAAACTTAACATCAAAATAGAGAGCGCTGTGCCATCTCAAAAGCCGAACGTTACGCCAATGTAAACTTAAGGTTATGTTTGGTTTACATTAGGCTTTGGCTTATCAAAATAAGTGAAATAAATAAAAAATTATGGTTTCATTTGCAAGCTCATTCAATTGTAAAAAAAACATTATGAAATCAACACTTAGCACAATTCTGTTCGTTTTTAGCCTGGCACTACAGGCTCAAATTGAAATTCCGACCTACAACGGTGGCCTTATTTTTCAGGCAAAAGACAAAAGCTTTAAAGCCAAACTTAATTTCAGAATGCAAAACCTGATGACTGTAGATTTTGCAAACAATGGCGCCGAGACCAAAACCAATATGCTCGTCAGGAGAGCCCGTATTAAGCTGGCTGGCTATGCCCTGAACCCCAAATGGAAATATAAATTTGAAATGGGCTTGAGCAATCGTGATATTGGCGCAAGTTCTGATTTTGAGCAAGTTAATTCAGCTTCAAGACTTATTCTTGATGCCGTTGTGAAATATCAGGCGCACAAAAATCTTGAGCTCTGGTTTGGGCAAACCAAATTGCCCGGCAACCGCGAACGGCTTATTTCTTCTCAAAATCTTCAATTTGTAGACCGTAGCTTAGTCAACAGCAGCTTCAACATCGACCGCGACATGGGCTTTCAGGCACATTATAGCAAAACCATAGGCAAATCTGTAGCCCGAGCAAAAGGAGCTTGGTCTATGGGCGATGGGCGAAACATAACAAAAGGTAATTTTGGAGGTTTTGGCTTCACTGGTAGACTTGAGTTTTTGCCTTTCGGCGAATTTTCTAAACGTGGAGACTATTTTTCGGCGGATTTAACACGTGAATCACAACTAAAATTAGCATTCGGATTAACTTATGATTTGAATGATGATGCGTCGCGGCAAGGTGGTCAGCTAAAAGGTTTTGTTTTTGATAAGTCTGGAGATGAAATTTTTACCGATTTAAGTTCGGTCATGTTCGATTGGATGTTTAAATACAAAGGCTTCTCTTTTCAGGGTGAGTTCATCGACAAAATTGGCGACAAAAGAGCTAGTATGCTTTTCGCTACGGCAACACCCGAAAACAGATTCAGAACAGGAAGAGGGTTCAATGCACAACTTGGATATGTGTTTGAAAACAACATCGAACTTGCGGGAAGATTTACCCGTATTTCTCCAAACTATTACTCTTCGCTCAACGAGCTTAATGAATACACCATCGGGCTATCAAAATACCTAAAAGGACACAAACTAAAAGTGCAAACAGACCTTAGCCTGACTGATAAAAAATACATTAGTAAAGGCGAAAATGCCTACAGATGGAGGTTTCAGGTTGAGTTCGGGTTCTAATGTTTAGACTAATTCTAGGCTTAAAAAAGGTGTTCGATGGATTTTGAGCACCTTTTTTTGTGAACCATACCACGGCCTTTACTTCTCGATTCGCTCTCATCCATTTGATTTAGAAATGATGAAGATAATCCAGTGATTTTTAAGTATATTTGTTTTTTTTATTCATTTTTTAATGCTTTTGTTATGAATTTATCAAGTTTTTCTATTCTTTTCTTTTTCTTTCAATGTTCTTTTGCTCAGGTTCTTATCAACGAATATTCGGCTGCAAATTATGACCAGACTGATTTTGACCCTGGAAACAATGCCTACGAAGACTGGATAGAACTATACAATTCTGGAAGTTCTGCCGTTTCGCTAAACGGCTATTTTCTTTCCGACAAGTTAGACAATCCACAAAAGTGGTCATTCCCGACAGGAGCAAGTATTCCGGCCAATGGCTATTTAGTTGTTTTGGCTGATAGCGATGATGAATTTGCTAATGGCTATTTTCATACAAACTTTAAGCTTACACAAACCAAAGGCAATGAATATGTACTTTTCTCGTCTCCTGCAGGAGCCATCATTGATAGCATCAAACTAAACAGACCAAATATTATAAACCAATCCACGGGTCGAAAAACAGATGGAGCCATTCTATGGGGCGTTCACGAAACGCCAAGTCCTGGTTCAGCAAATTCGACAACTATTGATCGCTACGCCACTAAGCCAGACTTTAATCTCGCTGCAGGATTTTATACAGGAGCACAGACCTTAACCCTGAGTTCAACAGAAGCTGGAGCTACAATTTATTACACCACAAACGGCGATTTGCCAAGTACGCTTTCAGACCAATACACCGGTCCAATTGCAATAGATAGCACTATGGTTATCAGAGCTATGACCAGTGCAGCAAATACAAGTCTTGCAAATAGCCACATCGAAACCAATAGTTATTTCATAAACACCAATCACACAACAAAAGTACTGTCGGTAACAGGCGGAGCGAGCCTACAATCCTTGTTCAACGGTACTCAAAACGAACCTCATGGCGCTTTAGAACTTTTTGAAACCGACGGTACGCAGCTTGCCGAAACAACAGGAGAATTTAATAAACATGGAAACGATTCGTGGGCCTATGCTCAGCGTGGCGTCGATTTTATAGCGAGAGATCAATTTGGGACTAACTACACCGTGAAAGATGAAATTTTTGATACCAAAACTCGAGGTAAGTTTCAAAAATTAATACTAAAATGTGGAGCATCAGACAATTATCCTTTTGAAGGACAGGCCAACAGCAACTACCCAGGTGAGTTTGGAGGGGCGCATATCCGCGATGCCTATGTCAATCAAATGTCGCAGTTAGGCGATTTGAGATTAGATGAGCGATCGGTAGAATTTGCTGTTCTGTATCTCAACGGAGTCTATTGGGGCGTCTACGATATTAGAGAAAAAGTAGATGACGCCGACTATACAGACTATTATTACGATCAAAACAAAGGCCATTTGCAATACCTCAAAACGTGGGGCGGCACGTGGTCGGAATACGGAGGCCAACAAGCGCAAGACGATTGGGATGATTTGGTCGATTTTGTAACCAGCAACAACATGACCATTGATGCCAATTACGAACATGTAGACACAACGTATAATATTGGTAGTTTGATTGATTATTTTATTCTGAATGGTTTTATCGGAAATTCAGATTGGTTAAACTGGAACACCTCTTGGTTTCGAGGCCTAGACCCTGATGGAGATAAAAAGAAATGGCGCTACTCGCTATGGGACATGGACGCAACCTTTAATCACTACACCAATTATAGTGGCGTGCCAGACCAAAGCCCAACCGCAGACCCTTGCTTGCCTGCGGCTTTGCCCGACCTTGGAGGTCAAGGTCATGTACCGATTTGGAATGCCTTGTTGGACAACGACGACTTTTTTGCTGAATACATCAACCGCTATGCTGAACTGTCGAGTACCGTATTTTCTTGCGACAGCATGCACAGCCTTCTAAATTCTATGGTGGCAGAAATAGATGCCGAAATGCCAAATCAAATCGCTCGCTGGGGCGGAACCTACGCCGAGTGGTCGGCCAATGTAGATTCGCTACACAGTTTTATTGACACGAGGTGCGCAAGTATATTAGATGGATTGGTAGATTGCGAATCAGGTCTTTCTGGCCCTTACACCATTACCATCAATGTTGAACCAGCTCATGCCGGCACGGTGGAATTGAGCTCTATAAATCCACAGGATTATCCATTTACACATGTTGTATTTGGAGGCGTCGAAGTCCCTTTTGATGCCGACCCAAACACGTGTTGGTTATTTGATTATTGGCTTATCGAAAACGACACCATTTATCCAGATGCCACATCAGAACAAATGACTGTTAATTTTAATAGCGACGATACGATTACGGCACACTTCAAACCAGCAAATTGTATATTGGTTGATATTTCGCCTGCCAATGCCGGAGAAGTCGTTGTTAATGGAGAAACTTACGATAATTTTCCTGTTTTAATAGAACTGGAAGATTCGGCAACTCATATTTTTCAGGCACTTCCAGACCCACTACACGCTTTCAACCATTGGGATTTTGACCAAAGCAACCCATTGCCAACCAGCAGTTCAAACCCAGCTTCGGTTTACACCAACTCTGACGATACCCTGACGGTTTATTTTGATGCTTTAGATTTTGTTGACATCACGTATCAGGTTGGTCCATCGGGAGTTGCCAATATTTTAACTGATGGAACAAACCTTAGCGGGTTTCCCGTTACACAATCTCATGTCTTAGGAACATCTATCGAATTGAAAGCTTTGAATATCCCAAATTACGCTTTTACACACTGGGAATCATCGCTTCATAACTTTTTGCCAAGCTCCACAGACGACCTTGTTAGCTTTACGCCCACAGCAAACGACACAATAACGGTCCATTATTTGCAAGAAAATCATGAAAATATGGTCATTATCACACAACCTGAAAACGCTGGACATCTGAAAATTGATAATGATTATTATTTCAACTCGCCAAGTACAGCGTCGTTGTTGTTGGGCAAAACGATTCATATAAAAGCATTTCCCAACACAGGAGATTTCTTCAATGAATGGCAATGGAGCGAAACAACACCGCCAAACACCGCCGTATCAACCACCTTTGTGTTCTCCGGTCAAGACACCATATTTGCTTACTTCAACAACACCTTGAGTTTGCCTGAAGACAATGTTCATGGTGCCGAAATTAACCTCTACCCAACCTACATCACAAGCGATTTCCATGTTGAGATTAAAGGACTAGACACATCAAAATTGATATTCAAACTCTATAATTCTAATGGGCAAAAGCTTAGCGAAACCGTAAAAACAAATCCAAACCTCCATTCAACTTACGATTTTAGTCTCGAGTATCCTTCGGGGCTCTATTTCTTTGAGTTGATTTCCGACAAAGGTTCTACACGCTATAAATTGGTCAAAGAGTAAATTGTATTGATTAGCCTTTTCAGGTTTAATGCAAACTTTGTGATGGTTTCAAAAACAACAAAGCCACTTATGATTAAGTGGCTTTGTTGCTTTTGACATGTATTAAATGACATTAAGCTTTGGTTTTGCTATTGAATGGAGTATGTGTATTTCAAAGAAAGCACATCAGCCGTTGCTGGTTCAAGAGCCTTTAATTCTTTTTCATAAAGGTAATATAAGGCTATTTTTCCGTGATTTGCCAGTTTAAAACTTGTGCCTATCGAAAGGCGATAGCTTGTTGGTCTGTCGGCACTGGTATCTAGCGAATTGAATAGCTCCCCAGAAACTTCGGGATCAAATTTCCAGTTACTGATATTATAATCTGCTTCTAGCTTGAGGCGCAGGTCGTCCTTTGTGTCTGTTTTATCCTCAAATGCTTTCCGATGCTGAACACGCACAACAGAACTAAGTGCCAGGCGGTCAAATTTATATTTATATTTTAAGCCCAGTTGATACCGAATAAAGTGTTCGTAACCTTGCTTTTTGCCTTCGTTGTCATTTTTGTTGATGAATCTAAGAGCTGAAACGAGTTCAAAGTGGTCGTTTAGTTTATATTTTGCTCCAAGCTGAGTAAGAAGTCCTTTTATTTCGCTAGAATTTTTGTCTAAGCGCATTTGCTCTTTTAGGCTGAACGTCCAAACTGACTTGTGTTTATACTGTAAGCCAAGAGAAGTCCAAGATTCAAAATCTCTGCTTTGAGCCAAACCAAGCGTAGAAACAATAAGCATAATGCTTAGAAACTTAATGCGCATTTTTGGGCGAGTTGTGATCTTCATAATAGTAAATAGTTAGGTTTGCGGTGTCTTTTAAAAAGTCGATGTTTTTGACAAGTACTTTTTCAATACTTAAGCCCGTTCGATGTTCCAAATCAGACTTTAATTTGTCGTAATGTTCTGGCTTTATCAATTCGATGTTTTCGTAAACAATATTTTTTTCTGTATAACGCTTCGCTAGCCAATAGAACTCCAACAAGGCAATAGAAGCCGTAACGGCAATATTGGCCATAAAAATCTCGGCGTAACTCATTCTTTTGTTTGCCAAAGCATTGATAACAGAAACACCGATAACAACAAATAAATAGGTCATTTCCTTAATCGGTATGGGATCTGTTCGATAGCGAATAATTCCAAAAATAGCAAACAGCCCTAAAGCCATACCAATATCCAATTCATATTTTTTTAACGTAAAACAGAGTAAAAACACAATTATGCTTATCATATAAAACGTAAACAGATAGTCTCGCAATTTTGAGGTTCTGAAATACAAATATTGAATGATTAGTGTGGTGAATGTCAGATTGATAAAAAATCTGAAAATCAACTTAATAAAATCATCATCGTAGACGGGAATCCCTAAAAAATCCATGTGTTTTTTGTTGCTTAAAGGTTATTTATTTTAAAAAGTTTTTGCTTGAATCTATTGTATTTCAAGTTCTTATACAAACTCAACATGCCGATGCAGTATTTACTGATGCTGTAAGGATAAAATCGAAATGTTTTAAGAACCGACACGATAGGTGTGTGCCGATTGTAGGCTCTTTGTTTTACTTCCACAACAACAAGCTTGTCGTAAAGCACTTTTTTTTCATCCGATTGGTAATAAATGTCAAAATCAATCGTAATGCGCTCTTTGTTTTGAATATTTACCAAAGTGATACGCTTAAAACCATTCCAAAGTGTTGCTATCAATGTATGGTCTTTTGCTGTTGTTTCTTTAATAAACGTCTTGGAGTTGGCAGATAGATGCGTTTCAAAATCTTCAATTCTAATTCTGGATTTATCTGTTTCGCCTTTGTTGTTTTTTTGCTTTATTTCTAAAAAAAATAAATCTGATTCAACATAGTTTCTGATACGTACTTTGGTGCGGTTAGGCCTGGCGTTGTGATGATCGTTGTAAAATTGATTTTCTGGCGAATCAAAATACAAAGACTTATAGGTCATTATCCGATTTCCAGAAATTTCGAGCACCCGATATTGATCAGAAACAGACTCTAAAATAGGCGCTAGCTTAGCTATTGGAATCACAAATTTTGTGTCCGTTCGTTTCATCAACGCCACCTCATTCATCTCTGCTAAAGAGATGCTCGAAAAGGTGTTGATTTGATTTTGAATGGACATAGAAATATTCTTAAAAGTGGACTAAGATATGCTTTTTATAAGACTACAACCTGAAAAACGTTAAAAAATCGGTCTTTAATCTATTTTAAGCAAGTTGCGCTCTGTTCATATTATTTTTGGCTGTCTTCAAATCTACCTTTTTGGATTTTTCTATCTTTGTAGCCATTCATCAAAACCACGACAGCCCAAACGCCCTAATTATACGCCATGCACTCAAAGCTGAAAGACAGTAAATATACCGAAGCACACCTCGAAGCCATACAGCTGGCCTACGAAGATTTGTTGCAATCTATTGATCGGCCACTGAACGACAGAGAGCAATTGTTGCTAAAAAATGCTTACGAAATGGCCTTGGTTGCACACAGAAAACAGATGCGAAAAAGTGGCGAGCCCTATATTTTTCATCCCATTGCGGTAGCAAAAATTGTGGCAGAAGAAATTGGCTTGGGCCCAACGTCTATTGCCGCTGCTTTGATTCATGATGTGGTCGAAGATTCGGACGAACACAGTTTGATTGATGTTGAATTGATGTTTGGAAAAAGCATTACGAGTATAATAAATGGGCTCACAAAAATACCAAAAACAGAAGGTAGAGATGTTTCTAATCAGGCAAAAAACATCAGAAAGATTATGCTTACGCTAATCGATGATCCGCGAGTGGTTTTTGTGAAACTAGCTGATAGACTGCATAATATGCGCACGATGGATGCGCAAAAACCAGCCTCTCAAAAACGTATTGCAGCCATTACGCAATATGTATTCATTCCTCTGGCGCATCGGATTGGTTTGTATGCCATCAAATCTGAATTGGAAGATTTGTGTTTGAAATACACAGCGGCAGAAGCTTATCAGAACATCAAAGCGAAGCTCAAAGCAAAAAAAATAGATCGAGAAAACTACATCAACCAGTTTATCGAATCGCTCAAACCTCGAATAAATGCCGAAGGACTGGTTTATGAAATAAAAGGACGGCCCAAATCAATTTATTCTATCCACCAAAAGATGCTCAGGCAAGAAGTAGATTTTGAAGAAGTGTTTGATAAATTAGCGGTTCGGATTGTTATCGACATGGAGAAATCCTTTGAGGGCGAGGCTATTATGGCAAAAGAAAAAGTAGTTTGCTACACCGTGCTGTCAATCATTACCGACTTATATAAACCAAATCCAAAACGTTACCGAGATTTGTTGGTAAGTCCAAAATCTAATGGCTATCAATCCTTGCATGCCACCGTGAAAGGCCCAGAAAAAAAATGGGTTGAGGTGCAGGTACGAACAAAGCGAATGGACGTGATTGCAGAAAAAGGTTTGGCTTCGCATTGGAGCTACAAAGAAATTCAGCAAAATAATAAAGATACGAGCAAAAAAAGCTTAAATGTTTGGTATGAGCGCATTAGAGAAGTTTTGGAGCATGCCGAAGATAATGAATTAGAATTTTTGAACAACATCAAACTAAGCCTCTACAACAAAGAAATTGCGGTGTACACGCCTGGAGGCGATGTTATTTTGTTGCCAAAAGGCTCAAGTGTCTTAGATTTTGCTTTTGAAATTCATTCAGACCTAGGCTCAAAATGCACCGGCGGAAAAATCAACGGAAAACTGAAGGCCTTTTCTACGGTTTTGAAAAACGGAGATGAGGTCGAAATTCTGACCACTAAACGCCAAATGCCTAAGGAAAATTGGTTAAATTATGTGGTTACAACCAAGGCTAAAAATAAGATAAGAGATGCTTTAAATCTTGAAAAAAATAGAATTGCCGAACACGGAAAAGAAATTTTGCATCGGAAATTGAAAGCCATTAAAATTGATTTTACAGACAAAAACATTCAGTCTCTCCAGCATTATTTTAAGGTCCGAACCAGTCAGGACTTATTTTATAAAATTGGTTCTAACGAAATAGACAGCAAAGCATTACGAAAGTATCGCGAGCATAAATCAAGTTTTTTTAAGACCTATTTCAAGAATCCATTCAAAACCAATAAAGAACACCAGCCCATAGAGCCAAAATTGTTTGCGAAACCTGTGTTGAGGTTTGGTAAAAATAAAATAGACTTAGACTACAGTTTTGCTAAATGTTGTACGCCCATTCCGGGCGACGAAGTGTTTGCTTATGCGCATGCCGAAAAAAACCTAAAAGTTCATAAGCATAGTTGTACAAATGCTCAAAATATGCTGTCGCGCTACGCCCACCGAATCATGGAAGCAGAATGGATAGAGTCTGATTTTGAGGCTTTTGAAGCCACATTAGAACTCGTTGGTGTTGATTCGACAGGTATTTTAGTTGAGCTTTCGGACAAGCTAACAAAGCAGAAAAAAGTAGACATCAGACGTATAAATATCGAGGGAGAACATGGTGTGTTTAGAGGAGAACTGAGCTTGGTGGTTAAATCAAAAAATCAACTCGACGAACTGATCAACATGCTTCAAGATTCAAAGGGTGTTTCAAAAGTAACGAGAAAAATTTAATAAAAACAGATGAAGGCATATTTAGAATTAATTGAACGTATTTTAGACGAAGGCACCGACAAAAACGACCGAACACGCACAGGTACACGCTCGGTTTTTGGACACCAAATGCGTTTCGATTTACAACAAGGTTTCCCTCTACTGACGACCAAAAAAGTTCATCTGCGTTCCATTATTCATGAACTGCTTTGGTTTTTGAAAGGCGAAACAAATATTGCCTACCTCAAAGCAAACAAGGTGAGAATTTGGGATGAATGGGCGGCCGAAGATGGCGAATTGGGCCCGGTGTATGGCAAACAATGGCGTTCGTGGTCAACTTCAAATGCCCAAACGAGCATCGATCAAATATCAGAAGCCATCAAGCTCATCAAAACCAAACCCGACTCCCGACGTATTATTGTTTCGGCCTGGAACCCAAGCGATATTCCACAAATGGCTCTGCCACCTTGCCACGCTCTTTTTCAGTTCTATGTGGCTGACGGCAAACTGTCTTGCCAGCTCTATCAGCGTTCCGCCGATGTTTTTTTGGGCGTGCCGTTCAATATTGCATCCTATGCTCTACTAACGATGATGATGGCTCAAGTTTGTGACCTACAGCCTGGCGATTTTGTCCACAGTTTGGGCGATGCTCACATCTATAGTAACCACAGGGAACAGGTTGATTTGCAACTAACTAGAGACACCAGACCTTTGCCAACAATGGCCATAAACCCAGACGTAAAGTCTATTTTTGATTTTAAAATTGAAGATTTTGAACTCAAAAACTACGATCCACATCCGCACATCAAAGGCGAAGTTTCGGTCTAAATTTTAAACCATTTTTTATGAAATGTGCACTCATTGTAGCTGTTGCTAAAAACGGAGCTATCGGTAAAGACAACGATTTGCTTTGGCATATTCCCGAGGATATGCGCCATTTTAAGGAAACAACCTCTGGGCATATCGTCATTACAGGGCGAAAAAATTACGACTCCATTCCCGAATGCTTTCGCCCGCTACCCAACCGAACTACTATTGTTTTGACCAGACAAGGCCCAGGGCTTTATCCGCCACACCCAAACCTGAAGTTGGCCAAAACTTTAGACGACGCTTTTGCTCAAGCCGAAGCGATCAAAACACCAGAACAAAAGGTTTTTATTATCGGTGGTGGCGAGCTCTATCGGCAAGTTTTGGAAGCCGATTTGGTTGATGAACTTTGGTACACAGAGGTTTTTGAAGCCTTTGAGGCCGATGTTTTTTTTCCAAACCTCGACTTTACAAAGTGGACATTACAAGAAGAACGACATATTCCGTCCTCAAAAAGTAGACAATATGCCTTTTCCATCCGCTATTTCACAAAAAAATCTTAATATTGTTAAGATTTCTTTACATTGATGTTTAGGGTTTTAATTTTTAGTTAAAAAGTTATTTTAATTATCTGATAATCAATTATATGAAACTCTATTTTCTAATCTCGAACACTATTTTCAAATTAAATTTTATGAGCATTCGTTCCATTTTTCTATCTAGTTTTATTCTTTTTTCGGCTCTAAGCAGCACTGCTCAAGAGTGGAAAAAACAAATGGCAAAAGGCGCGCCATATCATCAAATTGTGTCAAGCTTCAATACCGAATGGGGCAACAAACGCTATGAAAAACATCAGGGTTTCAAACCTTTTTATCGATTCAAAACCTTTTGGGAAAATCGTTTAGATAGACAAGGCCACTATATTTCTCGCCAAACCATTATGTCAAATCACGACAACTATATGGCGAGTTTTGCATTGCCGGCTGCCACAGGAAACGAAGACGCTGGTTTTTGGAGAACCGAAGGCCCCTTTGACCACACCAATACCGATTCTTGGTCCCACGGACAAGGTCGTGTAAATGTGGTTGTGGAAGACCCGAACGACATCAATACCATTTATGTAGGTGCACCCGATGGTGGACTTTGGCGAAGCTCGGATGCAGGTTCAACATGGGAACCTTTAATCGATAATTTTTCAAGATTAGGAATTTCTGATATTGTTATCGATTTTGACAACTCACAAAATATTTACATTGCCACAGGAGATGCCGACGGCGGCGATGCACCAGCCATTGGTATCTGGAAATCGACAGATGGCGGACTAACGTGGGCGGAAAGTGGAGATATCAACGCTTCAAAAATTTATAAAATTGAAATGGATCCAGACAATGCACAGCGTTTGGTGGCAGCTACAAATTCGGGGATTTTCAGAACCGAAGACGGTGGCACAAGTTGGATAGAAGTCTATGCCGATGCAGCAAGAGACATTCAGTTTGCTAAAGGACAAAACAATCCATTGGTATTTGCCTTATCCCTGAATGACAATGAGTTGTATAGATCAACAGACCATGGTGCGACCTGGAATAATATTGTGATTGATGCAGGTTTAGACTTTGGACCAAGCCGATTGGACGTTACACCGGCTGACTCTACAGTGGTTTATGTGGTGGCCTCAGCTGATGACAACCAATATGCCGGAACCTACAAATCAAGCGATGCTGGCTTAACGTTTAATCAAGTTCACAACATAGCAACCGATGACTTATATAATGGATCGGGGCAATCGTGGTATGATTTAGACATTGCCGTGTCCGAAACAGACGCAAACACCTTAATGGTGGGCGTTTTGAACTTATGGAGATCTGTAGATGGTGGACTTTCTTGGACGCAAATCAACAACTGGTCGACCACAACACAAGCCTCTTATACGCATGCCGATATTCACTTTTTGAAATGGCATGGCAACCATCTATATTGTGGCTCTGACGGAGGAATCTATAAGTCGACCAACAACGGAGATGTGTTTACTGACTTGACAGCAGGCTTGCCTATCGGTCAATTTTACGATTTAGATGTTTTTGAAGACGACCCTTCGTATATGGCTGGAGGTCTGCAAGACAACGGTGGCTATTATTATGATGGCGCCTGGAAAAACTACTATGGCGCCGACGGAATGACACAGGTATTTAACGCCGAGGATTCTTCTCAGGTTTATGGTATGATTCAGAACGGAAACCTATACCGAAGTTCAAACTTTGGACAAACCAACCAAGGTTTAGGAAATCCGATGGATGGAGCATGGGTAACACCGATGGAGTGGGACAAAGCAGGCGAACAAGTTGTAGCGGGCTTCAACCAACTCTACACCTATACCGATGCTGGCGGATGGACAGCAATTTCTACCACCGTCTTTCCATCAAACCTAAAATACATCGAACTCTACAAAGGCGAATTAGATACGCTCGTGTTTGCGGACAACTCTAACTTATATAGATCTACAGACGGCGGCGTTACCGAAACCGACCTGACGGCAAATCTTCCTGTCGGATTTTTCGGTTCAATTCAAGACATCGAGTTAGACGACACTGATGCTCAACATTTCTTTGTTCTGAAAGCAAATGCTGTATTTGAAACCACCGATGGAGGAACAAGCTTTACAAACCTTACAGATAATTTACCTTCAACACATTTCAATGATATTGAAATGGATCAAAGCCAGACTAACAAATCACTTTATTTGGCTACCGATGTTGCTGTTCATTACTACAACACAACGATAGACGACTGGGTGCCCTACAACACCAACTTGCCCGCAGTAGTGGTTACTGATATTGAAATTTTAGAAGATTTTGATGCTGTTCGTATTGCCACGTATGGTCGTGGAATTTATGCTTCCAGATTAGCAGATCAAATTATTCATAAACACGATGCTCAATTACTTTCGGCTGGTTTTGGGGTCGATACACTGTGTTCGGCAGCAGACCTTGAGCTTAATTATGAATTTAAAAATCGAGCGTGGGATACCATTACAAGTCTCAATATTCAGGTATTTGTAGATGCTATGGAGGTTGAAAACACAACTTGGACAGGCGAATTACATCCATTCCAAAAGGTAACTGGAACAACAAATCCTATTTCGCTAACTGCAGGAAGCCATACCTATCAAGCTGTGCTAAGCCAGCCCAACGGACAAACCGATGCCTTCCAGCCCAATGACACCATAGAAGGAACTCTATTTATTGATGCTGGGGTAGACGAAAGCACGCTTATTCTTGAGCTCAACCTAGATAATTTTTCAGAAGAAACAGGCTGGAGTTTAGAAGATGATAATGGAATGACGATTGATAGTGCCTTGATAGGCGACTACGCTGGAATGGATTTTGAGCAAATCATCAAACGCTTTTGTTTGGCAGATGGTTGTTATACATTAACTATCGACGATGCTTTTGGAGATTTCTCGGGTCTGATTACCTTGACAGAAACACCAAACACAGAACTATTCAATTTGCAAAATAATTTTACGGCGCCACTCGAATTTGACTTCTGTTTACCTTTTACGACCGATCTACCCATAGCCAAATTTGCAGCAAATGATTCCACTATTTGCTATGGCGAAAGCATTCAATTCTCAGATTCATCAGAGCAATCGCCAACCAGCTACCTCTGGACGTTTGAAAACGGAACTCCAGCCACATCTTCAGACGCAGACCCTTTGGTAACCTACACAACGGCAGGCGAATTTGATGTCCAGTTAATTGTGAGCAATTCAAACGGCTCGGATACACTTTTGGCCGAACAACTCATCACGGTTTTTGATACCTTAATGTATAGCCTAAGTGTTCCTACTACAGACCCTTTGGCTTGCCAAGACTCAGCCTTAGTGTACATTACTCCAGACGACCTTTCGGCTAATTACACCTTCGCATGGCTTGATGATGCCAATGCCACTTTGAGCGAAAATGACAGCTTATATATTTATGAATCAGGAACATACACCTATATCGTTGGCGACACCAATGGCTGTGAGTCTACGGGTAATTTTGAACTTTTTCTGAGTGATTTGGAAATCAGTTTCAACATCACAAATGCCCAGTGTGCTGGCTTAGACAATGGTCAACTTGTAGCAAACCTAACAGGCGGTACCGATCCAATAAGCTACGAATGGTCGGACACGGCCATTACAACCGAAGGCACACTAACCCAAACCGACTTACCACCTGGCGATTATACCCTGACCGTAACCGATGGCAATGGTTGTGTAACGGAAGCAACAGCAACAGTGGGCGCCAACCTAAGCTTAGATTTTAGTGTCGAAGTCATTCCCGGAACTTGTGCCGGAGTAGACGACGCTACAATAAACTCAAGCGTCTCGGGAGGTACGGCACCTTATAGTTACGATTGGAGCTTTTTGGGCGAAGACGGACAGTTTTTACCTAATCAAGACACCGTACAGCTTGTGCCAGGCGGAACGCATTGGGTTGTTGTTCAGGATTTTAACGGATGCGAACACTACCAAGAATTTACAGTTGATGATGGCTACGCTTATGATTTAGATATTGTGGTTCAGCATGAATATTGCGAAAATGCCTCAGATGGTTCTATCTACGTAACACCAGTTGGCGGCGTTGCACCCTACACCTTCTTTTGGAACAATAGCCTCGGGACAGATAGCTTTTTGGAAAACATTTCGGGCGCGCTCTACACAATAGAAGTTACCGATTCTAATGGTTGTGTGTCGCACGAAACCATTAATGTTGAAACCATATCAGAATTTACAACCAGCGTAGATATTATCAATGAAAATTGTAAAGATGCCGAAGACGGTGTCATTAGCATCCAATCTATATCGGGTGGTGTTGGTCCATTTGAAGTTGAATGGTTAAACATTGACAATGAAGGCTTTGAGGCCGATAGTTTGGGGCAGGGCGATTACTATATTTCTATTACAGGAACGGACGGCTGTAGCCGAATAGATACCTTGACTGTACAGCTCGAAACGCCTTTAAATTCATTATTTTCGGCTTCGTCTGGCTTAGTGGCTCTGGATACCGACCCAACGGTAGAATTTTTCAATCTATCAACCGGTGCTTTGTCGTATTCGTGGAGCTTTGGAGACGGAAATTATTCCACCGAAGAAAATCCGACACATACCTACACTCAGGCAGGATCGCATTTTGTTACCCTAACGGTGTTTAATGGCTTTTGCTCTGAAGAATACACCTTTGAAATTACGGTTCTCAACTTCATTGGACTTGAAGAAAACAATCAAAACTTCTTTAGTCTTTCCGAAAACCCAACCGCTGGCGTGTTTGAGCTCAGCCTAACAAACACAGCCATTTCTTCTAGCTTTTTTGAACTTTATGATGCCACAGGGCGACAAGTTCACAAACAAATGATCGCAAATACCACCACAAAAGTAGATGTGAGCCATCTTGCTCAGGGACACTACGTACTTGTGTTAGCGAATGACGAAGGCAAAATTGCAAAAGAAAAGTTGATTATAGAGTAACTTACTGATTTTACAAATCAAAAAAAAGGCAGTTTCTGATGACGTTCAGAACTGCCTTTTTTTTGTTTAAATCTATTTTGATGAGTATATCAAGCTGAGCGATACACCGCCTGAGCTTGATTCGCCTCTAGCGTTGAATATGAACAGATTCTGCAATAATATGTTTTTCTGTTGCGTCATATTTTCCTGAAACAATCGCCCGACGGCCTCGAATAAACTTTGGCAAAGCCTGCACATGATCGCACAAAATAAATAATTCCTCACCTTTTGGGTTTTTCAACGAAATCCAACGTCCTGGCTTCCCAGAAGTTTCCGATAGAATTTCACCTTCCAAAGTAAAATGTTTTTGATCTGTATAGTTTAATAAATCCTGAAAAGATTCCATACTAAACACGGTATCGTTTTGGAACGCCTCGCCGAACGTAAAGTAGTGTTCAAAATCGACGGTTGGGGTTAAGGTTTTGAACTCAGGAGTGGAATCGCAAGAAGCAAGACCTAAACTTAGAGCCAAAAGACACAAAGCAATTTTTTTCATCTGATGTTGTTTTAATTTAATTGTGAAAACATAAAAATTTGAATCGACAAAGCTACACTTTTCTCTAAACCCAAAATTATAGATCAGCTAAAAGCTTGACGAAAACATCTTCGATGTGTCAGTAAAAAGACTCTCAGAAAATCAAAATCGGAAAAAATGTCAGGTAAATTTTGGAAATTAGTCTTATTGACAGTCGAAATGAAGATTGGAAGCCATGGCACAACATTTGACTTTAGGCGATTGTTCAGAAAAAAACTATGTATAACCAGTAAACAACAATACAATGAGTAAAATAATAGGAATTGACTTAGGAACCACAAACTCGTGTGTTTCGGTGATGGAAGGAAACGAACCTACGGTAATTGCGAACAGCGAAGGACGTAGAACCACGCCATCAATGATTGCCTTTGTAGATGGAGGCGAAATTAAAGTTGGAGATGCTGCCAAAAGACAAGCCATCACCAACCCAACAAAAACCATCTATTCTATTAAGCGTTTTATGGGTGAATCTTTTGACAATGTAACAAAAGAAATCTCAAACGTACCTTATAAAGTAGTGAAAGGCGACAACAACACAGCACGTGTTGACATCGACGGAAAACTTTATACACCACAAGAACTTTCGGCAATGACACTTCAAAAAATGAAGAAAACCGCCGAGGATTATTTAGGAACTTCAGTAAGCGAAGCTGTTATTACAGTACCAGCTTATTTCAACGATGCCCAAAGACAAGCGACCAAAGAAGCTGGTGAAATTGCAGGATTAAAAGTTCGTCGAATCATCAACGAACCAACCGCAGCTGCTTTAGCTTATGGTTTGGATAAGAAAAATGAAGACCGAACGATTGCCGTTTTCGACCTTGGAGGTGGAACATTCGATATTTCGATTCTTGAACTTGGCGATGGCGTTTTTGAAGTAAAATCGACAAATGGAGATACGCATTTGGGTGGAGATGACTTTGACCAAGTGATTATCGATTGGTTGGCTGCTGAGTTCAAATCAGCTGAAAACATGGATCTTAAACAAGACCCAATGGCACTTCAGCGTTTGAAAGAAGCTGCTGAGAAAGCAAAAGTTGAACTTTCGTCTTCTACTCAAACAGAAATCAATTTGCCATACATCACGGCAACAGCTTCGGGACCAAAACACTTAGTGAAAACCTTGACACGTTCTAAATTTGAGCAATTAGCTGACAGTTTAATTCAACGTTCGATTGAGCCTTGTAGAAAAGCGATGGATGATGCCGGATTGAGCAACAGCGACATCGACGAAGTGATTTTAGTTGGTGGATCGACTCGTATTCCAGCGATTCAAGACGTGGTTAAAAAATTCTTCGGAAAAGACCCTTCAAAAGGTGTAAACCCTGATGAAGTTGTTGCAATAGGTGCGGCTGTTCAAGGTGGTATATTCCAGGGTGACGTAAATGATGTGTTATTACTTGATGTTACTCCACTTTCTTTAGGTATCGAAACAATGGGTGGTGTGATGACGAAGCTCATTGAAGCCAACACAACGATTCCGACAAACAAATCTCAGGTGTTTTCTACGGCTGCCGACAATCAGCCAGCGGTTGATATTCACGTCCTTCAAGGTGAACGCTCGATGGCAAATGACAACAAAACAATTGGTAGATTCCAATTAGCTGACATTCCGCCAGCACGCCGAGGAGAGCCACAAATTGAAGTTGCTTTTGATATTGATGCCAACGGTATTTTGAAAGTTACAGCAAAAGATCAGAAAACAGGAAAAGAGCAACATATTAAGATAGAAGCGTCTTCTGGATTGTCTGATGCGGACATCGAACGTATGAAGGCGGAAGCGGAAGCGAATGCAGATGCGGATTTGAAAGCCAAAGAATCTGCCGACAAAATAAACCAAGCCGACCAGACGATTTTCCAAACCGAAAAACAACTGGAAGAGCATGGAGATAAATTGCCAGAAGATCAAAAATCGGCCATAGAAACAGCTCTTGAGGAATTGAAAAAAGCCCACGCTGCCAAAGACGTCGCTTTGATTGACCCAGCGCTCGAAACGCTAAACAAACTCCTTCAAGACATGTCGCAAGCTATGCAAAACCAACAAGGTGGCGCCGCCGGAGACCAAGCATCAGAACCAACTGCAGATGCAGGAACAGAAGATGTGCAAGATGTAGATTTTGAAGAAGTGAAGTAATTGCGATTAATATCCATTACTAAATTGACTATAAAAAGCAGTAAACTAATCGTTTACTGCTTTTTTTTGTTGAAAACATTTACTTTAACACTACTTTGTTTTTAAATAGTGATGCGGCTAGGATTCATTTTAAAAACAATCTGATTTTTTAAGCATTGCTATGAAGAGAAAAATCAAATTATTTTGAAAACGGAAATTCTACATAGATTCGCAATGTATTGATAGTCAGTTTTATAAAGTAATTTTCATAAATAATTAAATAATTTGTCCCGAAAATAGATATTATTCGGGACGAATATTTCGTTAAAAACACATATAAGTCCCATTTATTTACTATTTTTGGGACAATGTTAGATTTAATGACCATAGAAAAAGAAATTAATAAAGGAGAAATCTTCTTTATCTCAGATTTTACTGAACTTGGTAATTATGAAGCTGTGCGAAAATCTCTGCAACGTCTTACAAAAGACAATAGTATTAAACGCATTGCAAAAGGAATCTATTTTTTACCTAAAGAACATAAATTTCTAGGCATCATCTATCCTCACGCAGAACAAATAGCGAAAGCAATAGCAAAGCGTGACAAGGCAAGAATAATAGCTACAGGTTCTACTGCTTTAAATTTGTTAGGTTTATCTACTCAAATTCCGTTGAAAGTTGTGTTCTTAACAGATGGTTCAGCAAGAAAAATAAAAGTCGGAAACCAAACAATTCAGTTTAAAAAAACAAATCCAAAAAATCTTAGTATTAAGCACCGGCTATCTAATCTTGTAATACAAGCATTAAAAGAAATTGGAGAGAAAAATGTAACAGAAGAACAGGTTCAAAAAATACAGACGATAATTGAAGAAAGTCAGGAACGAAATATTATCAATGAAAATTTGAAAAATGCTCCTGTTTGGATTCAAAAAATAATGATAAATAAATGAATAACTGGTTAAAATTATCAAAAGAAGAGCAAATAGAATTGTTTACCCAAATTGGTGTAAAAACAAATCTACCACTCCAGGCAGTTGAAAAAGATGCTTGGATAACGTTAATGCTACGCATGATTTTTACTTCAAACTTAGCCAATCATTTAATATTTAAAGGTGGAACTTCATTAAGTAAAGCTTTTGATTTGATTCATCGATTTTCGGAAGATATTGATTTAGGAATTGACAGAAAGCACTTAGGGTTTGCAGGAGATTTATCTAAAGGGCAAATTCGAAAATTAAGAAGAACTTGCCACACATTTGTTTCTACTGATTTATCTGAAACACTTCAAAAACAATTAACTGCCTACGGTATTGATGCTAGTTTGTATGAGATAGTTGTTGAAAATACGCAAGTATCTGACCAAGACCCAGAAACGATTAAAGTCAATTATCAATCACTATTTGAAGATGTATCTTATCTTCCTAAAAGAGTATTAATAGAAGTTAGTGCAAGGTCATTAATAGAACCAAATCAAGAAGTTGCCCTAAAATCAATGATTGATGAACAGTATCCAGAAACAAATTTTGCAGAACAGGAGTTTACGGTAAATACAACCAATCCTCAAAAAACATTTTTGGAAAAACTGATTTTATTGCATGAAGAATTTCAAAAGCCAATAGAAAAAATCAGGTATCTACGAATGTCAAGACATTTTTATGATATAGGACAAATATTAAATTCTGAATACGGACAAAATGCTTTAAAAAACACTGACCTTTTTGAAGGTATTATAGCTCACAGAAGCGTTCTAACACCAATGAAAACAACCAACTATGAAGTATTGACCTTAAAAAACCTCAATATAATACCACCAGATGCGTTACTTGAAGAGTACAGATCTGATTATAAAGAGATGCAAAACAGCATGATACATGGCGAATCGCTTGATTTTGATACGCTACTTGAAACAATAATAAACGAATTGAAATAAATGTCAGACGAACAAAAACGAATACTAGAAAGTAGCCTTTGGGCAATTGCAAACTTGCTAAGAGGAAAAATGAATCCTGATGATTATAGAGATTATATTTTAGGCTTTATCTTCTTTAAATACCTTTCTGAAAAGCAAAATATCTACGTTACCGAATTACTACAAGGCGAAGATGAAACCGATTTTACAAAAGTAACAGACCAAGAAACCTTAGAGGCTTTACGCGAAGAATGTTTAATAAAACTAGGTTACTATTTAGAACCTAAAGAGTTGTTTGCTGCAATTGCAGAAAAAGGAAACAATAACATTGAAGGCGAAAGCAATTTTATACTAGACGAGCTTCAAGCTGTATTAAACCATATTGAGCAAAGCACAATGGGTAACGATTCAGAAGAAGACTTTGCAGCCTTGTTTGAAGATTTAGATTTAACTTCTACCAAATTAGGTAGAACAGTTAGTGCAAGAAATGAGGTAATTGTAAAAATTATTAACGAATTGCATAAAATTGATTTTAAATTGGAAGATTTAGAATCTGATGTTTTAGGTGATGCTTACGAATATCTGATTGGAAAATTTGCGGCACTTGCTGGAAAATCTAAAGGTGAATTTTACACACCAAAACAAGTGTCTAAAATACTAGCAAAAATAGTAACACACGGAAAAACAAAATTAAAATCGGTTTACGACCCAACTTGTGGTTCTGGTTCACTTTTATTACGTGTAAAAAAAGAAGCCGAAGTAAGTGAATATTATGGGCAAGAACTCAATCGTACCACATACAACTTGGCTCGTATGAATATGATATTGCACGATATTCATTACCGAAAGTTTGATATTAAAAATGAAGATACTTTAGAAAACCCACAACATTTAGACAAGCGTTTTGAAGCCGTTGTAGCAAACCCACCATTTTCTGCACATTGGAAAGGAAATAAAAATCCATTGAACAGCACAGACGAGCGTTTTGCTCAATATGGAAAATTAGCGCCAAACACTAAA
The DNA here is from genome assembly GCA_049609625.1 of Flavobacteriales bacterium. Lineage (GTDB taxonomy): Bacteria > Bacteroidota > Bacteroidia > Flavobacteriales > CAJXXR01 > JBMYYR01. The sequence goes on from JBMYYR010000005.1 coordinate 54,009, forward strand.
GCCGACTATGCTTTTGTACAACACATGTACTACCAACTAGCTGATAACGGAACAATGGCAGTTGTTTTACCACACGGAGCATTGTTTAGAGGTGGTGCAGAAAACTTAATTAG